>NZ_JBEZDM010000010.1:0-337202 GCF_040648335.1 Nonomuraea sp. NPDC049158 | reverse complement strand
CCCCGCCTCTCCCGAACCGGAGAGGCGGGGCGCCCTGTTTCGCGTGGGTCAGCCTTCGTTCTTGGGCTTGGCGTCGACGCCCGCCTCCTTGCGCTGGTCCACCGTGATGGGCGTGGGCGCGCCGGTGAGCGGGTCGAAGCCGGAGGCGGTCTTCGGGAAGGCGATCACGTCGCGGATCGACTCACCGCCGGACAGCAGCATGCAGATGCGGTCCCAGCCGTAGGCGATGCCTCCGTGCGGCGGCGGGCCGTACTTGAACGCCTCCAGCAGGAAGCCGAACTTGTTCTCGGCCTCCTCCTTGGAGATGCCGAGCACGTCGAAGACCCGCTGCTGCATCTCCGCCCGGTGGATACGGATGGAGCCGCCGCCGATCTCCATGCCGTTGCAGACCATGTCGTAGGCGTAGGCCAGGGCCTCGCCGGGATGGTCCTGGAAGTTGTCCGCCCATTCGGGCTTGGGGCCGGTGAACGGGTGGTGCACGGCCGTCCAGCCGCCCTCGCCGTCCTCCTCGAACATGGGCGCGTCGACGACCCACAGGAACGACCACAGCGACTCGTCGATGAGGCCGCAGCGGCGGCCGATCTCCAGCCGGGCCGCGCCCAGCAGGTCGCGCGCCGAGTTGCGGGCGCCGGCCGCGAAGAAGACCGCGTCGCCCGGCTGGGCGCCGACCTTCGCCGCAAGTCCGGAGATTTCCTCTTCTGAGAGGTTCTTCGCCACCGGGCCGCCGAGCGTGCCGTCCTCCTGGACGAGCACGTACGCCAGGCCCTTGGCACCGCGCGAGCGCGCCCAGTCCTGCCAGCCGTCGAGCTCCTTGCGGGTCTGCGAGCCACCGCCCGGCATGACGACCGCGCCCACGTAGTCGGCCTGGAACACCCGGAAGGAGGTGCCGGCGAAGTAGTCGGTCATCTCGACGAGCTCCTGGCCGAAGCGCAGGTCGGGCTTGTCGGAGCCGTAGCGGGCCATCGCGTCGGCGTAGGTCATGCGGGGCAGCGGCATCGGGATCTCGTAGCCGACCGTCTCGCGCCACACGCGGCCGATGAGCTTCTCGCCGACCGCGATGACGTCTTCCTGGTCGACGAACGACATCTCGACGTCGATCTGGGTGAACTCCGGCTGCCGGTCGGCCCGCAGGTCCTCGTCGCGGTAGCACTTGGCGAGCTGGTAGTAGCGCTCGAGCCCGCCCACCTGGAGCAGCTGCTTGAACAGCTGCGGCGACTGCGGCAGCGCGTACCAGTTGCCCGGCTGGAGCCGGACCGGCACCAGGAAGTCGCGCGCGCCCTCGGGCGTGGACCTGGTCAGCGTCGGCGTCTCGACGTAGACGAAGCCGAGCTCATGCATGACCTCGTTGGCCAGGTAGGTGGCCTTCGAGCGGACCCGCAGGGCATTGGCCACCTGCGGGCGGCGAATGTCGAGATAGCGGTATTTGAGGCGGGCCTCCTCGGAGACGCCCGCGCTGCCCTCGATCGGGAAGGGCAGCGGCGCGGACTCGCTGAGCACCTCGACCCGCTCGGCGACGACCTCGATCGCGCCGGTGGGCAGCTCGGGGTTCTCGTTGCCCTCCGGCCTGACCCGGACCTGGCCGACCACCTGCACGCAGTATTCGGCGCGCAGGTCGTGGGCGTGGTCCTCCTCGCGGAAGACCACCTGCGCCGAGCCGGAGGCATCGCGCAGGTCGATGAAGACCACACCGCCGTGATCACGGCGCCTGGCCACCCATCCTGCCAGCGTCACCTGCTGCCCGGCGTGCTCCTCTCGGAGCGACCCGGCGGTATGCGTGCGCATCACTGCACTTTCCCCTTCAAGACATCGACGACCTGGGCCAGCGGCACCTCGGTCTGCTCAGCGGTGGTCAGGTCCTTCAGTTGTACGGCCTGCGCGGCCAGGTCACGCTCGCCCAGGATCAGCGCGAACCGGGCACCCGAGCGATCGGCGCCCTTCATCGCGCCCTTGAGCCCCTTGCCGCCGTATGCCAGGTCGGCGCTGACGCCCGCCTGGCGCAGCTCGGTCACGAGCAGGAACATCCGGCGGCGGGCTTCGTCACCCAGCGGGACACCGTACACCTGGACGCGTCCCGGTGCGGCCTCGCCGATCAAGCCCTCGGCCTCCATGGCGAGGAACGTGCGGTCGACGCCCAGCGCCCAGCCGACGCTGGGCAGGGGCGGCCCGCCGAGCATCTCGCTCAGCCCGTCGTAGCGTCCGCCGCCGCCGACCGCGGACTGCGAGCCGAGCCCGTCGTGCACGAACTCGAACGTGGTGCGCGTGTAGTAGTCGAGCCCGCGCACCAGCCGCGGATCGTCCTCGTAGGGCACGCCCGCGGCGCTCAGCAGCGCGCGGACCTCCTCGTGGTAGGTCTTGCACGCGGCGCACAGGTGGTCGACGACCAGGGGCGCGCCGCTCAGCTGCGCCTGCACCTCGGGCCGCTTGTCGTCGAGCACCCGCAGCGGGTTGATCTCGATCCGGGCCCTGGTGTCCGCGTCGAGGTCGAGCCCGCGCAGGAACTCCTGCAGCGCGGCCCGGTAGGCGGGCCGGCAGGTCTTGTCGCCCAGCGAGTTGATCAGCAGCCGGACGCCCGTCAGGCCGAGCGAGGCGAAGCCCTGGGCGCCCAGCACGATGATCTCGGCGTCGAGCGCGGGATCCTCGGAGCCGAGCGCCTCGGCGCCGACCTGCCAGAAGTGGCGGTAACGACCCTTCTGGGAGCGTTCGTAGCGGAACTGGCTGCCGGAGTACCACAGCTTGACCGGGAGCTGGCCGTTGTGCAGGCCGTGCTGCAGGACGGCGCGTACGACCGAGGCGGTGCCCTCGGGACGCAGCGTCAGCGAGCGGCCCGCCTTGTCGGGAAAGGTGTACATCTCCTTGGACACGATGTCGGTCGACTCACCGACGCCCCTGGCGAACAGCTGGGTGTCCTCGAACACCGGCGTCTCGATGTAGCCGTAGCCGGCCAGCCGCGCGGGCGCGACCAGGGCCTCGCGTACGGCGAGGACCTGCTCGGAGCGGGGCGGCAGCCAGTCGAAGGTGCCCTTTGGCGCTTGGAAACTCATGAGATCCCTGTTAGATGCCTCGTGTGGGACCGGCGTGCGGCGCGGCTTCCTTCAGATATGCGTTGGTGGCGCGCTCGTGGCCGATCGTGGTCTGTGGTCCGTGGCCCGGCAGGACGACCGTATCGTCAGGCAGCGGCAGGCACTTGTCGGCCAGGCTGCGCAGGATCGTCGGATAGTCGCCGCCCGGCAGGTCGGTGCGGCCGATGGAGCCGGCGAACAGCAGGTCACCCGAGAAAAGGACGTCGTCATCGGGCAGCCGGAAGCTCACCGACCCCCTGGTATGGCCGGGTGTGTGGTCGACCACGAGCTCCAGCCCGGCCAGCGGCAGCACGGCGCCGTCGGACAATTCCCGCACGTCGTCGGGCTCGCTCAGCGTGATGCCGCCGAAGATCGCCGAGCTCGACGGCGACCAGCCCGCGGCCGGGTCGCTCAGCAGGTGCCGATCGTCGGGATGGATCCAGGCGGGCACGTCGCGCGCGCCGCAGACCGGGGCCACCGACCAGACGTGGTCGAGGTGTCCGTGGGTCAGCAGCACCGCCACCGGCTTGAGCCGGTGCTCTCTCAGCAGCTCGTCGACCCCGTCGACCGCGTCCTGACCTGGATCGACGATCACGCACTCCTCGCCCGCTGCGGGCGCGACGACGTAACAATTGGTCTGGAAGGCCCCTGCGGGGAAGCCTGCGATGAGCATCTGCCTCAGCTGATCTCGTCAAAAAAGCCAATGGGAATGTAACCGAAGGGTACCGGTGCGGGTCGCCGGGCTGCGAATCATTACCCGTTGGCCGATACGATTCGCCCACCTCAGTTGATTGACTATGGGAGGCAAAGCGGTGGCCACGGGGAAGGACCGGCAGAAACAGCTGGCACGCGAGCACCACGAGCGGCAGCTGGCACGCCGTCTCGAACGCGAGCAGCGCGCCAAGCGCACGGCGATCATCGGCTCCACGGTAGGCGTGGTCGTCGTGGTGGGGGGCATCGTGGCGGCGGTCGCGTTGCTCGGCGGCGGCGATGACTCGAAGACCGACGCCGCCGCGACGGCGCAGCCCTCGGCTTCCGCCCAGGACACGGCGGCGCCCACGGCCTCGTCCTCGGCCGCCGCCGGGCCCAAGCCGTACGACGCCAAGACCGGCACCTGCGACTACGTCGCCGAAAAGGGCGGCGGCGTGGTCAAGGACGTCGGACTGCCGCCGAAGAAGGTGAAACTCAAGCCGGCGACCAAGACGATGACGCTCAACACCAACCTGGGCGACATCGAGGTGCAGCTCGACAACGCCAAGGCGCCGTGCACGGTCAACTCGCTGGCCTACCTGGCGGAGAAGAAGTTCTACGACGGCAGCAAGTGCCATCGGCTCGGCAGCGCCCAGTTCCCGATGCTGCAGTGCGGGGACCCGCAGGCCAAGGCCGACGGCAAGGGCGAGTCGGACGGCGCGGGCGGCCCCGGCTACGTCATGGCCGAGGAGAACCTCAAGGGCGCCACCTACAAGCGCGGCGTGATGGCCATGGCCAAGACGCAGGCGCCGGGCAGCACCGGAAGCCAGTTCTTCCTGGTCTTCGGCGACCTCGGACTCACCCCGGATTACACACCGGTGGGTACGATCACCAAGGGTCTGGACATCCTGGACAAGGTGAACAAAGCAGGTGTCATCACTCCCATGCAGGATGGTACTGGCGCACCTAAGGAAACCGTCGAAATCAAAAGCGTGACATTCTCTGGCAAGAGCTGACGTAATACAAACTAGGGACAGTAGTCCCGAAGGGTCTGATGGATAGTGCGGGAGGACACGGTGAGCACCGACCCGTGGGGCCGGGTAGACGACGACGGCACCGTCTACGTGCGTACGGCTGAGGGAGAGCGAGCCGTCGGGTCCTGGCAGGCCGGTGAAGCGGACGAGGCACTGGCCTACTTCCATCGCAAGTACGACGAGCTGGCCGGCCAGGTCACGCTGCTGGAGCAGCGGCTGAAAGGCACCGACCTGGCCCCGGCGCAGGCCGAGGCCAGCATCGTCAAGCTCCGCGAAGCGGTCGCCGACGCGCACGCCATCGGCGACCTCGCCGCGCTGACGGCCCGTCTCGACGGCCTGACGGAGGCGGTCGCGCAGCGGCGCGAGGAGGTCAAGGCCGCGCGTGAGCACGCGCGCGCCGAGGCCAGGACGGTCAAGGAAGGCATCGTCGACGAGGCCGAGCGCATCGCCGACGAGACCACCCACTGGAAGTCGGGCGGTGAGCGGCTGCGCCAGCTGGTCGAGGAGTGGAAGGCGGCCGACCGCATCGACCGCGTCACCGAGGCCGCGCTGTGGAAGCGGCTCTCGGCCGCCCGCACCGCCTTCGCCAAGCGGCGCAAGCAGTACTTCGCGGGGCTCGACGAGCAGCGCGAGGGCGTACGCGCCGAGAAGGAGCGCATCGTCGCCGAGGCGGAGGCGATCGCCGACTCGACCGACTGGGGCACGACGGCGGCCGTCTACCGCGACCTGATGCAGCGCTGGAAGAGCGCGGGCCGGGCGTCGCGGGAGGCCGAGGACGAGCTGTGGGCGCGGTTCAAGGGCGCCCAGGACCTGTTCTTCCAGGCCCGTTCGGCGGTGTTCGCCGAGCGCGACGCGTCCCTGGCGGCCAACGCCGAGCTCAAGGAGGTGCTGCTGACGGAGGCCGAGAAGATCCTTCCGGTCACCGACGTCCGCACGGCCAGGGCGGCGCTGCGCCACATCCTGGAGCGCTGGGAGGCGGCCGGTCCGGTGCCGCGCGAGCAGCGCGACCGCCTCGAAGGCGGTCTGCGCAAGGTGGACGACGCCGTGCGCAAGGCCGAGGACGCCGAGTGGAAGCGGTCCAACCCCGAGGCCAGGGCCCGCGCCCAGAACGCGGTCGACCAGCTGCGCACCTCGATCGAGCAGCTGGAGAAGCGCCTGGCCAAGGCCGAGGCGGCCGGACGCGCCAAGGACGTGAAGGAGGCCGAGGAGGCCATCACGGCCCGCCGCTCGTGGCTGGAGGAGGCCGAGCGGACGCTGGCCGAGTTCAGCTGAGGTCGCCGCCGGTCCGCGGGCGAAGGGGGTCGCCTGCGTGCCTGGTGTCCGGGGTGCCCGGCCGGCTCGGGGAGTTCTAGGGTGTTGGGCATGGAACCTGTGCCCGCCGCCCGCGCCCTGGTCGCCGAGCTGTTCCCGGACGCGCTCTACGCCTTCCTGGGCGGCGGCGTGCTGACCGGACAGCGCACGAGCCGGTCCGATCTCGACGTGGTCGTGGTGCTGGACGGCCTGGACGTGCCCTACCGCGAGTCGCTGCGGTGGCATGACTGGCCGGTCGAACTGCTGGTGCACAACGAGCTGAGCCTGACCGCCTGGGCCGACCGCGACCTGGCCGGCCACCGGCCGACCCTGCCGCGCCTGTGCGCCGACGGCGTGGTGCTCACCGACCGGGCGGGCCGCGCCGCCGAGGTCCAGGCGGTCATGCGCGAACGCCTCTCCGCCGGTCCCGGCCCCGCCGCCCCCCGGATGCTGGAGCGGGCTCGCTACGTCCTGTCGGACCTGCTCGACGACCTGGCGGGCGCGACGGACCCGGGCGAGCTGGCGTTCATCCGCTGGCAGGTCGTCCAGGAGTCGGCCCGGCTGGCGCTGACGGCCGCGGGCCGCTGGCGCGGCTCGGGCAAGTGGCTGCTGCGCGAGCTGCGCTCGTACGACGCGGCGCTCGCCGACGAGCTGCTGTCCGCCCACGACGATCCGGTACGCCTGGCCGCCACGGCCGGAAGCGTGCTGGAGCGGGCCGGAGGGCGCCTGTGGGAGGGTTACCGGGCCGATGGGGACCCGTTCCACCAGCGGCTGCGTCACATCGCCTCAGGCGATCTGACGTCCGAGACGGCCCAGAGCTCCGGCATGCGTCGCCTGGCCGCCGTCAGCGGGCGTACGGCCGGGTCCGGCAAGCTGTGGATGGGCCAGACCCACGTCGCCCCGTCGACGCGCTCGGCGGATCACCATCACGGGGAGTCGGAGACGGCCATCTACGTGGTCAGCGGCACACCGTCGTTCGTGTTCCTCGACCCCCAGGACGCGCGCGAGACGCGGCTGGAGGCGAAGCCCGGTGACTACATCTTCGTCCCGCCGTATGTTCCGCACCGCGAAGAGAATCCAGATCCGGAGCACGAGGCCGTGGTCGTCATCGCCCGCAGCACGCAGGACGCGATCGTGGTCAACCTGCCCGATCTGTCCACGCGCGCGCGCCGCCGCACCAGCACCTGATCCGTTCACGCGCGCCGCCGACCCGGCACCTGATCTGGCTACGTGCTCGCGCCGCTGACCCGGTAGACGTCGAAAACGCCCTGGATGTTGCGGACGGCCTTCAGCACATGACCGAGATGCTTGGGATCGCCCATCTCGAAGGTGAACTTGCTGACCGCCACCCGGTCTCGCGACGTGGTGACCGAGGCGCTGAGGATGTTGACGTGCTGGTCGGACAGGGTCCGGGTGACGTCGGACAGCAGGCGGGGCCGGTCGAGGGCCTCGACCTGGATGGCCACCAGGAAGACCGAGTCGTCGCCCGGCGACCAGCTCACCTCCACCAGGCGGTCGGGCTGCGACTTGAGCTGCGTGATGTTGGTGCAGTCGGCGCGGTGCACGGACACGCCGTGCCCCCGGGTGACGAAGCCGACGATCTCGTCGCCGGGCACCGGGGTGCAGCACTTCGACAGGCGTACCCAGACATCGGAGTCGCCCGCGACGACCACGCCCGCGCCGCCGCCCCGGGGACGGCCGCGCAGCCGCGTCGGGAGCGAGGTCTCGGCGATGTCCTCCTCGGCGCTGTCGACGCCGCCGATGGAGGCCACGAGCTTCTGCACGACCGTCTGCGCGGCGACGTGCCCCTCCCCCACGGCCGCGTAGAGCGCGGACACGTCGGGATAGCGCAGGTCGCGGGCCAGGGCCAGCAGCGACTCGCCGGACATCAGGCGCTGCAGCGGCAGACCCTGCTTGCGCATGGCCCGGCCGATGGCCTCCTTGCCCGCCTCGATCGCGGTCTCGCGGCGCTCCTTGGAGAACCACTGGCGGATCTTGTTGCGGGCGCGGCCGGACTTGACGAACTTGAGCCAGTCGCGTGACGGACCGGCGTCGGGCGACTTCGAGGTGAAGATCTCGACCGTGTCGCCGTTGCCCAGCCGCGACTCCAGCGGCACCAGGCGGCCGTTCACGCGGGCGCCGATGCAGCGGTGACCGACCTCGGTGTGGACCGCGTAGGCGAAGTCGACCGGGGTCGCCCCCTCCGGCAGCGCCACCACCTGGCCGCGCGGGGTGAAGACGTAGACCTCGGAGACCGACAGGTCGAAACGGAGCGACTCCAGGAACTCGCCCGGGTCGGAGGTCTCCTTCTGCCAGTCGAGGAGCTGGCGCAGCCAGGCCATGTCGCTGCCCGGCTTGACCTTGCCCGCGGGGCCCGGGGCGCCGACCTCCTCTTTGTACTTCCAGTGGGCGGCGACGCCGTATTCGGCCCGGTGGTGCATGGCGTGCGTGCGGATCTGCAGCTCGACCGGCTTGCCCTCGGGACCGATCACCGTGGTGTGCAGCGATTGGTACATGTTGAACTTGGGCATCGCGATGTAGTCCTTGAACCGGCCGGGGACCGGGTTCCAGCGCGCGTGGATCGTGCCGAGGGCCGCATAGCAGTCGCGCACGCTGTCGACGAGGACTCTGATGCCCACCAGGTCGTAGATGTCGTCGAAGGCCACGTCCCTGGCGATCATCTTCTGGTAGACCGAGTAGTAGTGCTTGGGCCGGCCCTTGACCAGCGCGCGGATCTTGGCATCACGCAGGTCGCCGGAGACCTTCTCGATGACCTCCTGCAGGAACAGGTCCCTGCGCGGGGCCCGCTCCGACACCATGCGCGCGATCTCGTCGTAGCGCTTGGGGTAGAGCATGGCGAAGGCCAGGTCCTCGAGCTCCCACTTGATGGTGTTCATGCCCAGGCGATGGGCCAGCGGGGCGAAGATCTCCAGGGTCTCGCGGGACTTCTGGTGGCGCTTGTGCTCGGGCAGGTAGCGCATCGTGCGCATGTTGTGCAGCCGGTCGGCCAGCTTGATGATCAGCACCCGGATGTCGCGCGACATCGCCACGACCATCTTGCGCACGGTCTCGGCCTGCGCGGCGTCACCGAACTTGACCTTGTCGAGCTTGGTGACGCCGTCGACCAGTGACGAGATCGTGTCGCCGAAGTCGCCGCGCAGCTCGTCCAGGCCGTAGGCGGTGTCCTCGACGGTGTCGTGCAGCAGGGCCGCGCACAGCGTCTCGTCGTCGGTGCCCAGCTCGGCCAGGATGGTGGCCACGGCCAGCGGGTGGGTGATGTACGGGTCGCCGCTCTTCCGCTTCTGGTCGCGGTGATGGTAGGCGGCGACGTCGTAGGCGTGCTCGATCAGGCGCAGGTCGGCCTTGGGGTGGGTGGCGCGAACCGTCCTGAACAGCGGCTCCAGCACCGGATTCATGGCCCCACCCCCAAATCGCCGTCGACGCACCGCCGGGACACCGGGCGCCGTCTCGGCACTCCCAGCGTCGGTTACGTCGGGCACGACCACATCACGGGGCACACAGACTCCTTACTATCGAGTCCAGGCCCCCCAGTGTATCCAGGTGACAAACCTGGCCTCTCTCGGGGCGGGCTCAGACGATCACAAGGGAGCGCAAATCCACTCCCGCGAGACGCTCGCGTCCCTTGAGAAAGGCCAGCTCCATCAGTACGGCGACGCCGACGACCTCGGCACCGGCCCTGCGCACCAGTTGTACGGTGGCCTCCGCCGTGCCGCCGGTGGCGAGCACGTCATCGACGATGAGCACCCGGTCACCTTCGGTGAAGGCGTCGCGGTGCACCTCGATGGTCGCGGATCCGTACTCGAGATCGTAGGACTCCTCCAAGGTTTCGGAGGGGAGTTTGCCCTTTTTTCTGATGGGCACGAATCCGGCCCCCGCCCGGTAGGCCACCGGAGCGGCCAGAATGAAGCCCCGCGCCTCGATCCCGACGATCTTGTCCACGTCGAACGCGCCGGCCAGTTCGTCGACCACGGCCGTGAACGCCACCGGGTCGGCCAGCAGCGGGGTGATGTCCTTGAACATGACTCCCGCCTGGGGGTAGTCGGGCACGTCCCTGATCCGGTCGCAGATCAGCGAGCTCAGGTCGCTCATGACGGCACTCCTTCTGTTGACCGCCAAGCGGTCCTCTCCCACGACTGACGGCCTCCATGATGGCCCATCCAGCGGACCACCGGCGCCCGCCGGGGGGGCGGTAAGTGGCATTCACCCAGTTATGTCCGGCCCTGTGAGGGCCCTCAGGGCTTCCATAAACCGACGCCCCCGCCCAGGTGGGCGGGGGCGTCGTTCGTGCGTGTACGGGCCCGTGTGGGCCAGGCCGGGCTAACCCTTGGCCGTCGCCGCGCTCTTGGCGCCCTTGCCACCCTTGGTGCCGGTGGTGGAGGCCAGTCGCCTGGCGATGGCCTGGTATCTCGGCTCCCGCTCCTTCAGCGTCACCAGCAGTGGCGTGGCCACGCACAGCGAGGAGTAGGTGCCGACGATCATGCCGACGAACAAGGCCAGCGACAGGTCCTTCAGCGTGCCCGCGCCGAGGAGCGTGGTGCCGATGAACAGGATCGCCGCCACCGGCAGGATCGCGACCAGCGAGGTGTTCAGCGATCGGATCAGCGTGTGGTTGAGGGCGTTGTTGGCCGCCATCGAGTACGTCTGCTTCGACGTGGTGCCCAGCTTGCCGGTGACTTCCTTGATCATGTCGAACACCACGACCGCGTCGTAGAGCGAATAACCGAGGATGGTCAGGAAGCCGAGCAGCGTCGCGGGCGTGACCTCGAAGCCCGACCAGGCATAGACGCCGGCCGTGATGACGAGGTCGTGGATGAGCGCGACGATCGCGGACAACGCCATCTTCGGCTCGAACGCCATCGACAGGTACAAGATGATCGCCAGCATGAAGACGCCCAGGCCGATCCACGCCTTCTTGGACACCTCACCGCCCCAGGACGCGCCGATCGACTGGATGTCGACCTGCTTGACGGGAACGCTGTAGGTCTTCGCGATGGCGTTCTGGACCTTCGTCAGGTCGGACTCGCTGAGCGTCTCGGTCGTGACGCGCAAGCGGGTGCCGGCCGTCTGGACGATCGGCTGGTGGACCCCCTCCTCGAGGAAGGAGCCACGGACCTGCTCGACGCTGGTGGTCTGCGCGGGCTTGAAGGAGAAGACCGACCCGCCCTTGAACTCGACGCCCAGGTTGAGCCCGTTGATGAGCAGCCCTGCGAGAGACACGATCAGGAGAAAGCCGGAAAGGCTGTACCAGAGCTTCCAGCGGCCGACGAAGTCAACGTCGATCTCGCCGCGGTAGAGGCGACGCCCCAGTCCCATGTCAGGCCTCCTGCGGGGTGGTCGTGCGACCGGCGGCGCCCGCCGGGTCGGCGCTCATGCGTTCGGCGTCGAGGCCGGACAGCGGATGCCCCTTGGCGAAGAACGGGAGCTTGGCCAGCAGCGCGATGAACGGCTTCGTGAACAGGAACACCACCACGATGTCGATCAGCGTGGTCAGGCCCATCGCGAACGCGAACCCGGCCACACCGCCCACGGCGAGCACGTAGAGCACGACCGCGGCGATGAACATGACGGCGTCGGCGATCAGGATCGTGCGACGGGCACGGACCCAGGCCACCTCGACGGCCGCACGCAGCGACCGCCGCCCTTCCTTCATCTCATCTCGTATGCGTTCGAAGTACACGATGAAGGAGTCGGCGGTGATGCCGATCGAGACCACCAGACCGATGATGTGCGGCAGCGACAGCCGGAACCCGGCGTTGTGGCCGAGCACGACCACCGCCGTGTAGGTCAGGATCGAGGCGACCAGCAGGCTGAGCATCGCGACGATGCCGAGACCGCGGTAGTACAGCAGTGAGTAGAGGACCACGATGGCCAGGCCGATGGCCCCGGCGATCAGGCCGCCCTCGAGCTGGTCCTGGCCGAGGGTCGAGGACACCGTGTCGATCGAGCCGCGGTTGAACTTCAGCGGCAGCGCACCGTACTTGAGCTGGTCGGCCAGCTCGGTGGCGGTCTTCTGGGTGAAGCCGCCGGTGATCTCGGCGCGGCCACCCGGGATCGGGCCGATGATGTTGGGCGCGGTGATCACGACACCGTCGAGCACGACGGCGACCTTGTTGCGCGGATCCTTCGAGTTGAACGCGGTCGAGGTGAGCTTGCTCCACTCACTCGCGCCGCTGCTCTTGAAGTCGAGCTGGACGAGCCACTGCGTGCTGCCCTGCTGAACGCCGGCGCTGGCCGAAGAGATGTCGGTGCCGATCACCTTGGCCACGTCGAGGACGTACTTGAGACTGCCGTCGGACTCACAGGCCGCCATCTGCTTGGCCGGGTCGTCCTGGATGCCCTGCCCGCGGTTCTTCGGGTTGCTGCAGTCGAGCTTGTTGAACTGCGCGAGCACGGCCGGGTCGATGCCCTGGGTGTTGATCCCCGCGTTGGGGTCCTGGGCGGGCGGCTGGCCGCTCGACGTCGGGGTGGGCGCCGGGGTGGCCTTGGCGTCCTTCTGGCCCTTCTTGGTGTCCTGAGCCTTCGGCGTCTCCTGGGCCTTGGGCGCCTCGGTCGCCGGGGCGCCGGCCGACGGGGTGGCCGACGGCGCGACGAGGGCCGAGGACAGGGCCTTGCCCGTGGGCGACGCGCTGGGCTTGGGGGCCCCCGCCGACGATGACGGCTTGGCCGACGGCGCGGAGGACGCCGTGCTGGACGGGGCGGCGGACGGCGAGGTGCCCGGCTTGGGCGCATCGGTGGTGAGCTCCTGCGGAGCCTGAGTGGCCGCTATCGCGAGCACCTGGCGGAAGCGGAGCTCCGCCGTGGTGCCGACCAGCTTGATGACCTCCTCCTGACCCGCGCCCGGAACGGAGATGATGATGTTGTTGCCTGACTTGGCAACCTCCGCGTCGGAGATGCCGGTGCCATTGACCCGGTCGCGGATGATGTTCACCGCGCGGTCCAGGATCTCCTCTGGCGGCGCGGCGCCGTTCAGGGTTTGGGGCAACAGAGTCACCGTCGTGCCGCCGGCGAGGTCGAGCCCCAGCTTGGGCGTGAACGCCTTCTGCAGGAACATCGTCCCGCCCAGGGCGATGATGAGCGCCAGCAGCACCAGGAGCGTTCGCCCCGGTCGGCTGTGGCGGCTGGTCGGTCGGGCCACTGGTCGTCAGTCTTTCAGATAGGGGTTTGAGGCAGAGCCTAGTCAGGACTGCTTGGTGCTGGAGTCCTTGCCGCCGTTGCGCTCCACGGTCGTCTCGGTCTCCTCACGGGGAGTGTTGTCCTTATCCTCGCCCTTGACGACGTCGTGCGCGGCCGTATCGTCGGTGACGACGTCGTCCACCACGGGCTCGTCAGCCGGAGCGTCGCCGGGGGTGACGACACGGCCGATGGCGGCCTTCACCCATCGGGTCTCGATCCCGGGCGCGACCTCGAGAATCACATCCTCATTGTCCACCGCGACCACGGTCGCGAACAGGCCGGTAGTGGTCATGACACGGGCACCCGGAGCCAATGAGTTCTGCATGGCGGTCGCCTCTTGCTGGCGCTTGCGCTGGGGGCGGATCAGCAAGAAGTAGAACACCACCACCAGAAGGATCAGCGGCAGGATGCTTCCGAGTTGTCCCATGTTCATAAGGGGCGACCTTCCATTGTCGTACAAGAAGTTGACACCGGCCTCGCGCCGGAAATTCCGTGCGTTGCCTCCGGGGCCGCGCCGCTCAGCCCGTCAGCCTACACAGCCAGCCAAGCCACGGAGTGTAGGCGCTTGTTGCGAAACGCGGCAACGAAGCAGCGCTTCGGCGCGCGGGGAAGTTCCCATATTGAAACGGTTGCAACCATTCTGTGATCAGTCGAAAAGTGTCGCTCCGAATGCGTCGGGTGGCGGTGTCATCCCGAGATGGTGCCACGCCGCGGCGGTGGCGACCCGGCCGCGCGGGGTCCTGGCCAGCAGTCCTTGGCGTACGAGGAAGGGTTCGGCCACCACTTCGACGGTCTCCGGCTCCTCGCCGACGGCCACGGCGAGCGTGGACAGGCCGACGGGGCCGCCGCCGAACTTGCGCAGCAGCACCCCGAGCACCGCGCGGTCGAGCCGGTCGAGCCCTTCGGGGTCGACTTCGTACAGGTTGAGCGCGGCGGAGGCGATGTCGCGGTCGATCACGCCTTCGGTGCGCACGTCGGCGAAGTCGCGGACCCGGCGCAGCAGGCGGTTGGCGATGCGGGGCGTGCCGCGCGAGCGCCTGGCGATCTCGTGCGCCCCCTCGACCGGCAGTGTCACCTCGAGCAGCCTGGCCGAGCGGTAGAGGACCCGCTCCAGCTCCTCGACCTCGTAGAAGTCCATGTGCGCGGTGAAGCCGAACCGGTCGCGCAGCGGCGCGGGCAGCAGACCGGCCCTGGTGGTGGCGCCGACCAGGGTGAAGGGCGCGATGTCGAGCGGGATCGCGGTGGCCCCGGGGCCCTTGCCGACGATGATGTCGACGCGGAAGTCCTCCATCGCGAGATAGAGCATCTCCTCCGCGGGCCGGGCCATCCGGTGGATCTCGTCGATGAACAGCACCTCGCCCTCGGCCAGCGTCGACAGGATGGCCGCGAGGTCACCGGCCCGCTCCAGGGCCGGCCCTGAGGTGATGCGGAGCGGAGCGCTCAACTCGGCTGCGATGATCATAGCCAGTGTCGTCTTGCCCAGACCCGGCGAACCGCTCATCAGCACATGATCCGGCGGCCGCTGGCGCCGCATGGCGCTCTCCAGCACCAGCGACAGCTGCTCCCGCACCCGCGCCTGGCCGATGAACTCGCTCAGCCGCTTGGGCCGCAGCGCCGCCTCGATCTGCAGCTCGTCGCCCTCGGCGTCGGGCGAGACGAGATCACGCTCAAGGCTCACGCCCGGACCTCCCCGCTCATCGCGCGCTGCTCAGCGATCGCAGTGCGGCCTTCAGCAGGACGGCCACCTGCGGGTCGTCACCGGCCTCCGGCTCGACCGCGGCGATGGCCTCGTCGGCGTCCTTGCCGGAGTAGCCCAGCCCGACCAGCCCCGAGTGGACCTGGTCGCGCCAGGCGGCCGCCCGCCGGTTGCCGTTGAGCGCCGCGTCGACCGTCTCGTCGGGGGTGCCGAGCCGGTCCTTGAGCTCCAGCACGATGCGCTGGGCGCCCTTGGGGCCGATGCCCGGCACCTTGGTGAGAGCCTTGAGGTCGGCGGAGGCCACGGCGACGCGCAGCGCGTTGGGCGTGTGGACGGCGAGCATGGCCAGCGCCACCTTGGGGCCGACGCCGCTGGCCGTCTGGAGCAGCTCGAAGACGGTGCGCTCGTCGGCGGTGGCGAAGCCGTAGAGGGTGAGCGACTCCTCGCGCACCACCAGCGACGTGGCCAGCCGCGCCTCCTCGCCCACCCTGAGCGCGGCGAGGGTGGCCGGTGTGCAGTGGGTGAGGATGCCGACCCCGCCGACCTCGATCACCGCACCGTGGGGGGTGATCGCCGTCACCTGCCCGGCCACGGACGCGATCACAGCGCCACGCCCTTTCCTGTCGTACGGCCCTGGGCCGTGCGGCTCTGGGCCCTTGCCACGGCCTGGGCCAGCTTGTGCTGGGCGCCGCCGCGCCACACGTGGCAGATGGCCAGGGCGAGCGCGTCGGCGGCGTCGGCGGGCTTGGGCATCTCGCTGAGCCGCAGGAGGCGGGTCACCATGGCGCCGATCTGCTTCTTGTCGGCGGTGCCGCTGCCGGTGATGGCCGCCTTGACCTCGGACGGGGTGTGCAGCGCGACGGGCAGGCCGCGCCTGGCCGCGCACAGGACCGCGATGCCCGCCGCCTGGGCGGTGCCCATGACCGTGCGGACGTTGTGCTGGCTGAAGACCCGCTCGACCGCCACCGCGTCCGGGCGGACGTCGTCGAGCCACTGCTCGATGCCGGCCTCGATGCCGACCAGCCGGGTGCCCAGCTCCTCGTCGGCGCCGGTGCGCACCACGCCGACGGCCACCAGGGACAGCGGCGCGCCGGGCCGCCCCTCGACCGCGCCAAGGCCGCACCGGGTCAGCCCCGGATCGACGCCCATCACCCGCACCGGCCTGCCTCCCCGCGCCGCCGAACATCTGTTCGGCACGAGACTCTACCCCGGCTGACGTGCCCGCGCATCGGGAAACGCCCGCGAGCGTGGGCCGGTCGTCGCGAACGCCCGCGAGCGTGGACCGGCCGTCGGGAACGCCCGCCACCGTGGGCCCGCCGCAGAACGGACGTGGATGGGGCGGTCAGAAGTAGTCCAGCATGTACGGCTTGGCGGCGAAGACGGTGTCGAGGAGCTCGTCGTAGCGCTCGTGCCCGGACATGAGGCCGCCGCGCCGCAGCGTGGCCGCCGGGATCCCGGCGTACAGGGCGGAGAGGCCGTTGATCGACAGCACCGCCCCGGACTCCCCCGAGTCGCCGAGCGGGGTGGCGGCCCCGGAGCCGCCGGAGAACTCCAGCCGCCAGCGCCCCGTGTTGCCCGCCCGCAGCCGGTCGGTCACCTCCACGACCGCCTCTCCCGCGACGGCGGCCGGATATCCCCTGCGCTCCACGGCCGCCGCCACGTCGAGGACGCGGAACATCCACCGCACCTGCTTGACCCGCTCCGTGGACCGCTCGCGCAACAGCCACAGCACCGGGTCGTCGGGCGCGACGTTGGCGGTGACGTGCTCGGCCATCGACGACGCGGTGCCCACCAGCGACCACAGCGCCCTGGCGGTCTCCTCGGACTCGGCCACGAGGTTGTCGACCTCGATGTCCGGGCCGTCCCAGTGGTAGACGACGTAGCCGTCCGGGGCCAGGTAGAGGAAGTCGTCCTCCTGGCCGAGCCGCAGCGCCCAGGTGCGCTCGTCCCATGAGACGGGGCCGGAGGCCCGCGCGGCGCCGTGTGCCCGCCGCAGCACCGAGACCACCTCGGCCGCGTCGCCGGGACCCATCCTGCGCAGCTCGACCCGGCCGCTCGGCGGGATCGTCCGCAGCGACTCGGCCGGGAGCGTGACGCGGTGCTGCGCCCCGGCGTGCTCGTAGCCGGCCGAGCGGTAGAGCGGCGTGGTCGCCGGATAGAGCACGGACACCGCGTCGCCGAACGCCACGGCCCGCTCCACGGTGGCCTGCATGAGCCGGCCGCCGACGCCCTTGCCGCGATCCTCGGGGCTGACGGTGACGGCCGCGACCCCGGCCATGGGCTGCGGCTTGCCGTGCCACCACTGCGTGAACGGGCGCAGCCGCGAGGTCGCGACCAGCCTGGGCCCGTCGAACATGCCCAGGTAGCGGCCCTCGGCCAGCGCCGGCAGCGCCGCCTGGCGCCAGCGCTCCCGCTCGGCGGCCGGAACCAGGCCGAAGGAGCGCTGGCGGAGGTCGAGAACGGCGTCGAGGTCGTCGGAAGTCACATCACGGATGTCCACGGTCCCACAATTTACGCAGGTGAGACCTCCGCCCGCGAACGGCCCACGGTGATGGCGAGCCGGTCGAGGTAGAGCAGCTGCGCGGCGACGATCGCGATCAGGGCGACGGCGACCACGGCCAGCGGCGTGGCCAGGCCGACGTCGGGCGCGGCCGCGCTGTAGCCGCTCGAGCGGGTGAGCAGCTGGACCGGCGCGGTGGCCAGGCCGGGGTCCTGGGCGACCAGCAGGGGCCACAGGAGGTCCTGGCCGTTCACGAGCGTGATGGCCAGGACGAGGATGCCGGCCATGGGGAGTGAGGGCAGGACCACGCCGCTCAGGAAGTCCTTGCCGCCACGCGCGGCCAGCCCCTTGCACAGCAGCGTCAGGATCAGCAGGGCGGGCACGCTGACCAGCACCGGCTGGACGAGGGCGATGAAGGAGTCGATCAGGCTCATGCCGCGGATGGTGCGCCAGTCGGCCAGGCTCAGCGGGCCCATCCCGACGAACAGCCAGGGGGCGAACACCAGCAGCAGCCACTCGCTCCCTCGGCCCAGCGGCCGCAGCCCGCCGATGCCGAGCGCACCGAGGTAGGCGACGCCCACCGACACCAGCGCGCCGATCAGGGCGGGCGCCCAGGTGTTGACGACGGTGCCCAGCCCGGACGGGGCCGCGGATCCCGGCTGGGCGGGCGCCAGCAGCGCCGACAGCCACGGCCAGGTCAAGGCGAGCCCGACGGCGGCGACGACCACCAGCGCCACCACACCGACGATCACCTTGGCCCCGGAGCCGGAGCGTGCGACGGCCTGATCGGGGGTCGCCTCGCGGGGCTCGACCGTGACGCGCATGCCGCTCGCCGCCGCCACGCAGACCGCGCCGATCCCCAGGACGCCCAGGAGCAGTCCCATGATGGTCGCCACCGTGGCGCCCAGCCCGACCCTGCCCACCATGAACGCGTAGGTGTACTGGACGAGGCCCAGCGTCTGCGTGGACCCGTTGGGCCCGCCGTGCGTCATGGTCAGCCCGAACGCGAACGTCTGCAGCCCGGCGGCGACCATCGCCAGGGCGACGAGCCCGCCCATGGCCAGCATGGCCGGTGAGACGGTGCCGCCGCGCAGCGCCGGCAGGAAGGCCATCGTCGCCAGCGCGCAGACCACGCCGAACGTGGCGGCGGCCATGATGAGCTGGAGCGTTCCCGGAGCCGTGGCGGGATCGCGCAGGCCCTCGGTCATCGTGGCCAGGCCGGACGCGTCGGGCATCAGCCCGCGCATCCAGGAGAGCGCCACGGCCACCGGGGAGAACACCACCAGGGCGAGGGACAGCACGATCCGCCCGGCCCGCCTCGGCCAGGCGCCCGACCAGTCGAGCGCCAGCGCGAGCAGCGGTCCCACCACCACGGCCACCAGCAGCGGGATGACCGTTATGGACAGCGTGAAGACCAGTGCCTTCCAGAACGCCCCTTGGCCCAGCACCTGGCCGTAGTTGGCGAGTCCCACGAAGACGCTCGGGCCGCTGAGCCCGGCCGACTGGAGACTGAGCAGGATCGTCTGGACGGTGGGCAGGAGCAAGGTGATCAACGTGCCCAGCAGGGCCGGCAGCAGGAGCAGCCAGCCGAGAGCCGGAGACGCGAAGGCGGGCGAGGTGTCGGTAGAGGTACGGGGGGAGGTCACGACGCCCGACCCTACAGCGGACTCCGTTCAGACGTGCGCCATCACGCTTCCAGCTTCTCCATGATCTCGTCGGAGACGTCGAAGTTGGCGAAGACGTTCTGCACGTCGTCGCTGTCCTCGAGCGCGTCGATGAGGCGGAACACCTTCTTGGCGCCGTCCTCGTCGAGCGGCACGCTCATCGTGGGCAGGAAGCTCGACTCGGCGGAGTCGTAGTCGATGCCCGCCTCCTGGAGCGCCTTGCGCACCGGCACCAGGTCGCCGGCCTCGGAGACGACCTCGAAGGAGTCGCCCAGGTCGTTGACCTCCTCGGCGCCCGCCTCCAGCACGGCCGTCAGCACGTCGTCCTCGTCGAGCCCCTGCTTGGGCACGAGCACGACGCCCTTGCGGTGGAACATGTAGGACACCGAGTTGGGGTCGGCCAGCGAGCCGCCGTTGCGGGTGAGCGCGACGCGCACCTCGGAGGCCGCGCGGTTGCGGTTGTCGGTGAGGCACTCGATGAGCACCGCGACGCCGCCGGGCGCGTAGCCCTCGTACATGATGGTCTGCCAGTCGGCGCCGCCCGCCTCCAGGCCGCCGCCGCGCTTACGGGCCCGCTCGATGTTGTCGTTGGGCACCGAGTTCTTCTTGGCCTTGAAGATGGCGTCGAAGAGCGTCGGGTTGGCGTCCGGATCGGGGCCGCCGGTCCGGGCCGCCACCTCGATGTTCTTGATGAGCTTCGCGAACAGCTTGCCGCGCTTGGCGTCGAGCGCGGCCTTCTTGTGCTTCGTCGTCGCCCATTTGGAGTGGCCGGACATTACCTAGAGCTCCCTCAGCATGTCTACGAAGTATCGGTGCACGCGCGTGTCACCCGTCAGCTCAGGGTGGAACGAGGTCGCGAGCAGCGGTCCTTGGCGGACCGCGACGATCCTATCCCCAGGCTCGGCGATGCCCAGCACTTCGACGTCCGTGCCGACCGATTCGACCCATGGGGCGCGGATGAAGATGGCGTGCACCCGCTCGCCGGCGAAGTCCAGATCGGACTCGAAGGAGTCGATCTGGCGGCCGAAGGCGTTGCGCCTGACGACCATGTCGATGCCGCCGATGGTCTGCTGTCCCTCGGCGCCGTCCTCGATCCGGTCGGCCAGCATGATCATGCCGGCGCAGGAGCCGTACGCGGGCATGCCGTCCTTGATCCGCATCCGCAGGGGTTCGAGCAGGTCGAAGGTGTCGGCGAGCTTCCACATCGTGGTCGACTCGCCGCCGGGGATGATCAGGCCGTCGACCGTGTCCAGCTCGGCGGGCCGGCGTACGGCGATGGCCGACGCGCCGGCCTCCTGGAGCATGCGCACATGCTCGCGCACGCTTCCTTGGAGAGCGAGTACACCGATCGTGGGCACGGTGATCCTTCCGTCCGGCTTACGGGTTTCGGACAATTCAACACCAGGACGGCCTGGGATCTTCCTAGGGGGCGGCGATCACGCTACCGCGGCGGCCTCCTGGGCCACGACGTCCACGCGGGACAGGGCGCTCAGGTGGTGGCGCCGGGCGTACAGGATGGCCATGCCGATCAGGCAGCACAGGGCGCCGAGCGCGTACGGGACCGGGGCGCCGAGCTCCTCGCCCAGCTTGGTGGCGATGAAGGGGGCCAGCGCGCCGCCCATCCAGCGGACGAAGTTGTAGCCGGCGGAGGCGACGGGCCTGGGCGCGTCGGAGACCTCCATGGCGGACTCGGTGAAGACGGTGTTGTTCAGGCCGATCGGGATGCCGGACAGGATCGTGCAGACGATGATCCCGGCGTGTCCCGACACGGCGATGCCGATCTGGAGGACGGCCAGCAGGGCCAGCGCCAGGTGCAGGACGTTCACCGAGCCGATCCGGCGCTGCAGCGGCGGCGCGCCGAACACCGAGGCGAGCGCCACGCACACGCCCCAGCCGAAGAACACCGCGCCGATGCCGTAGGCGGTCATGTGCAGGATGAACGGGGTGAAGGCGAGGATCGTGAAGAAGGCGAAGTTGTAGAACAGCGCGGTGAAGGCCGTGGTGGACAGGCCTCCATGGGCCAGGGCCCGCAGGGGCGCGCTCAGCTTGGTCCTGACGGCCGGCTTGGGCGTCTTCTCCAGCAGCGTGGCGATCAGCACGAACCCGGCGGCCATCAGCGTGGCGGTGCCGAAGAAGGGGGCTCGCCAGTTCCAGTCGCCGAGCAGCGCGCCGGCCAGCGGGCCGGCGGAGATGCCCAGGCCGAGCGCGGCCTCGTACAGGATGATGGCCGCGGCGCCGCCGCCGCTGGCCGCGCCGACGATGACGGCGAGCGCGGTGGCCACGAACAGCGCGTTGCCCAGGCCCCAGCCCGCGCGGAAGCCGACGAGCTCGGCGACGCTGGTGGAGGTGCCCGCGAGCGCGGCGAAGACGATGACCAGCGCGAGCCCGGCCAGCAGGGTGCGCTTGCCGCCGATGCGGCTGGAGACCCAGCCGGTCAGCAGCATGGCGACGGCGGTCACCAGGAAGTAGCTGGTGAACAGCAGTGACACCTGGCTGGGCGTGGCCTTCAGACCTTGGGCGATGGACGGCAGGATGGGGTCGACGAGACCGATGCCCATGAAGGCGACCACCGCGGCGAAGGCGGTGGCCCAGACGGACATCGGCTGGCGAAGGATTCCGCCACCGGACTGCATAGTGCTCCTCTCATGTGCGGCCGAGCTTCGCCAGGGTGGGCAAGGCGACCGCCAGGGCGGCTCGCTCGTCATCGCTGAGCGCCGCCAGTTCTCGGCTGAGGTGGGCGATCCTGGCCAGGCGTACGGCCCGCAGCCGGACGCGGCCCTCGTCGGTGAGCTCGACCGCCCTGACGCGGGCGTCGGCCGGGTCGGACCCTCTGGCCACCAGCCCCGCCTCTTCCAGGCGGTTGATCTGCACGGACATGGTGGGCAGTTGTACGGCGTGCTCCTCGGCCAGCTCCGTCATCCGGCGCGGGCCGGACTCCAGGGAGCCGAGGACGGCGTACTGCTGGCTGGTGACCGGCTGGCCCGCCACCGTGCGCCTGAGCAGCAGCACCAGGTGGCGGAGCACCGCGGAGAGCTGTTCGGCCAGCTCGGTGGGATCGTCCCTCATGATACTTAGCCTAACTAACTTAGCCTGGCTAATATTCCAGGCATGGAGAAGGCGGCGCCCTCTCGGACGCCGCCTTACCGGAAATTACGGGCGTTCGGTCTCCAGGCGGACGGTCTCGTCCACCGTGACGCGCCGCGCGAGCACGGACGGGTCGAGCGGCCGCAGGTACGTCTGCTGCACGCCCGGGACGCGGTCCTCGACCACGAACGTCGCCCTCGTGTACGCCTCCGCGCCGGGCTCCCGCAGGTGGGGCACCACCTTGAAGTCCGCGGTGAGCGCGTCGCGCTCGATCTTCGTCAGCACGTAGCCGCGCTGGTTGTTGTAGAACTTCAGGTGCGGGTTGATGGCCAGGAACGGATGCGTGGCCGGATCGGAGTCCGCGCCGTCGCCGCCGGTGGAGATCGAGCTGGCCACCAGTTCGGAGCCCACGCTCGGGCCGGTCGGGTCGTCGTAGTTCAGCTTCAGGTCGCTGGCCCAGTGCGCGTGCACGTCACCGGTCAGCACGACGGGATTGCGGATCTTGGCGTCCACCCAGCCCTGCGTGATCCGCTGGCGCGAGGCGACGTACCCGTCCCAGGCGTCCATGCTCGTCACCTTGGCCGGGCCGGCGTTGTTGTCGCGCTGGGCGAAGAACACCTGCTGGCCGATGATGTCCCACTGCGCCCGCGACTTGTGGAAGCCGTCGACCAGCCACTCCTCCTGCGCCGCGCCGGTGATCGACCTCGCCGGGTCCACCGCGGCCGGGCAGTCCTTGTAGCCGTCGCCGCAGCCCTGGTCGTCGCGGTACTGGCGGGTGTCGAGCATGTGGAAGCTGGCCATCCGGCCCCAGCGCACGCGCCGGTAGAGCTGCATGTCGATGCCGCGCGGGATGGAGGTGCGGCGCAGCGGCATGTTCTCGTAGTAGGCCCGGAAGGCGGCCTCGCGGCGCTGCAGGAAGGTCGGCTGGTCCTCGGCGTGCTCCGGGACCTCGTCGGCCCAGTTGTTGTCCACCTCGTGGTCGTCGAAGACGACGAGCCAGGGGGCGGCGGCGTGGGCGGCCTGCAGATCGGGGTCGGCCTTGTACTGGGCGTGGCGCTGGCGGTAGTTGGCCAGTGTGACGGTCTCGGGGCCCTCGTGGTTTCGTACGTTGCCGCCGGGGATGTTGTAGGTGTTCTTGGTGTATTCGTACTGGTAGTCGCCCAGGTGCAGGATGAGGTCCGGGTGCTCCTCGGCCAGCCTCCGGTAGGAGGTGAAGTAGCCGTGCTCGTACTGGGCGCAGGAGACGAAGGCCATCGACAGGGCGCCGCCGTACGACAGCGGGTGCGGGGCGGTCCTGGCCCGGCCGACGGGCGAGACGTACGGGCCGACGCGGAAGCGGTACCAGTACTCACGGTCGGAGCCGAGACTGTCGACCTCGACGTGCACGCCGTGGCCCCATTCGGGGGCGGCCACGGTCACGCCGCTGCGGACCACGCGGCGGCAGCGCTCGTCGGAGTAGATCTGCCACAGCACGGGGAACGGCCGCTGCGGCATACCGCCGAAACCGTCCTCGGCCAGCGGCTGCTGGGCCAGCCGGGTCCACAGCACGAAGCCCTCGTGGTCGGGGTCGCCGCTCGCGACGCCGAGCGTGAACGGGTCGGTCGTCAGGCCCCGCGAGGCCAGGCTCTGGGCGGTCTCGGCGGCGGGGTCCGGGGTGGGGTCGGCGTGGGCGGCGGTGGCCGGGAGAGCCGCGGCGGCACCCGCGGTTAACCCGGCCACGAGGAAGTGCCGGCGGTTGAGCTTGGACACTGGGGCGCTCCTGGGACGATCAACGGGGAGGGGGCGTCCCGTAGCCTGACTCAGAATCGTGACGCCCGGGTGAACACCACCTAACACGAAAAAGGCGACATCCTTCACGGATATCGCCCTATTCGGAAATTTCCGTCGTCGTGGCGGTGTGCCCGGCGTACTAGATCATTTCATCCCGAGTCGCGCGTGACCTGCGGCGACACGCCGCCCAGCGGCCGGTGTCACCAACCGCGCTCGGCGAGGCGGTGCGGCTGGGGGATGTCGTCGACGTTGATGCCGACCATCGCCTCGCCCAGCCCGCGCGAGACCTTGGCGATGACGTCGGGGTCGTCGTAGAACGTGGTGGCCTTGACGATGGCGGCGGCGCGCTTGGCCGGGTCGCCCGACTTGAAGATGCCGGAGCCGACGAACACGCCCTCGGCGCCGAGCTGCATCATCATCGCCGCGTCGGCCGGGGTGGCGATGCCGCCCGCGGTGAACAGCACGACGGGCAGCTTGCCGGCGCGGGCCACCTCGGCGACCAGCTCGTACGGCGCCTGCAGCTCCTTGGCCGCGACGTAGAGCTCGTCCTCGGGCAGCGAGCTGAGCCGCTTGAGCTCGCCACGGATCGTCCGCATGTGGGTGACCGCGTTGGAGACGTCGCCGGTGCCGGCCTCACCCTTGGAACGGATCATGGCCGCGCCCTCGGTGATGCGGCGCAGGGCCTCGCCCAGGTTCGTCGCCCCGCACACGAAGGGCACGGTGAACTGCCACTTGTCGATGTGGTTGGCGTAGTCGGCCGGGGTCAGCACCTCGGACTCGTCGACGTAGTCGACGCCCAGGGCCTGCAGCACGCGGGCCTCGGTGAAGTGGCCGATGCGGGCCTTGGCCATGACCGGGATCGACACCGCGGCGATGATGCCGTCGATCATGTCGGGATCGCTCATCCGGGAGACGCCGCCCTGCGCGCGGATGTCGGCGGGCACGCGCTCCAGGGCCATCACGGCGACGGCGCCGGCGTCTTCGGCGATCTTCGCCTGCTCGGGGGTGACGACGTCCATGATGACGCCGCCCTTGAGCATCTCGGCCATGCCACGCTTGACGCGCGCGGTGCCGGTGACGGGGGTGTTTTCGGGCGTGCTGGACACGACGGTCTTCCTCACAAAAGCGAACGGTAAGTTATCAAACCCATGGTAGGTCCTGAGGGCCTCTCTCCTGACACGCCACCATGTCAGGATTTATCAGCCCTCTTGTACATCTAGGTGCGCATTTCAGGGGATGACGGGCTTGCGGCTGGCGAGCGCGACCCAGACCTGGCCGGGCGCGAAGTTCATCGGCTCGCCACTCTCCGTGGTGAACGTCGTGCCACTCTCCTCCGACTTCCGCTCCCACTTGGCCTTGTACGCCTTGCCGTCGCGCAGCACCACCGCCGAGCCCCTGCCGACGCTGTGCACCAGCGGCGTGTAGCTCTGGTTCTTGTCGTGGAACTGGGAGCGTTCGGTCTTGGTGTACTGGACGACGATCGTGGGCGCGCCGAGCTGGCCGCCCTCCGCCGCCATGTCCTTCTTGCCGTCCTGCCAGATCAGCCACTTCTTGTCCGTCTCGGACCAGCCGAAGGTGAAGCGGGCGCCGGGCCACTTGACGCTGTAGGACTTCTTGTCCACGCCGCCGTCAGCAGGGGCGTCGCCGAAGGTGAAGCCGATGTCCTTGGCCTTGTCGGCGCCCGGCGCCCGCGACAGCAGCTTCTTGGTGGTGGCGAACAGGTTGTAGGGGGCGAAGCGGCCCGGCTGGCGGAAGAAGGCGCCGGGGTTGCGGGTGTCGCCGACGTCGTACAGGGACGCCTTGGCCATGAACGGCAGCATCAGCGACTGCACGCCCGAGTAGGCGAAGGCGGGCTTGCCGAACTGCGGCACGATGTGCAGGTCGGAGATGCGGGCACTGCGTACGGGCCCCACCTTGGCCGGCAGCTTGGAGGAGAAGACCGCCATCAGACGGGTCAGACCGGCCTCGACCTGCTCGATGTAGACGATGTCCGCGCTCTTGAGCCCGAGCTGGGGCTTGCCGGCGGCGGTGTTCTCGATCTTCACGGCGAGCACCGGCTTGGCGGCGCCCTCCATGGGCAGTCCGGTGAAGGGGTGGGTCTTGCCGGGCTCGGCCGCGGGCTCCTCGGTCGGGGACGCCGTGGTCGCCTGCGGCGCCTTGCCCGCGGCGGGCTCGTTCGACGAGCAGGCCGCGACCGGCAGCAGAACCGCCGCTCCGGCCAGCGTCACGGTAATCATCCGAGGTAGCCGCACCTGTGTACTCCTCCGCATGGGCCAAGAAACGGAAGAAGCCTACCGGCGCTCTCCAAATCGGGTCATTCAGTTGCCATAGTCCCCGGCGGATTGTCATCTATTTCGAAGAATTGGGGGTATTCGGTATGTCCGGCCAAGCGAAGAACTCTGGCGAGCCAGCGCCGCTGGGCCGTACGGGTGACACCCACGGCGCTGTTGTAGAAGCGGCGCGAATAGACGACCTTGGCCACGGCCGCGCCGAGCTCTTCGAGCAGCGCCTGTCCGCCGGGCGACTCCGACAGTTTCTCGGTGAAGCGCTCCTGGTCGACCACGGCGCGCAGCGCGCCCGACAGGTCGCTCTCGGCGTGCTCGCGATCGTCCGGCCCGGCCATCCTGGCCTCGTGCGCCGCCGCGGCCAGCACCAGCGAGGTCGCCGGATCGAGCAGCCGGGAGCCGGCCAGCTCCAGCACCACGGCCCGGCGCCGCATGAGCGCGGCGTCGAGCGCCTCGCGGGCCAGCTCAAGCCGGATGTGCAGCCGGTCGAGGCGGCCCGCCCGCCAGGAGATGTAGACGGCCGTGAGCACCACGACGAGGCCCGCGATCAGCACGATCATGGTCGAGGTCACAGCTCTTCCTCCACGCCGGTCACGCCGCCCTCGCCGCTCGCCGAGGTCACAGGTCTTCCTCCACGCCGCCCGCGCCGCTGGCCGTCACCGTCTCATAGACCCGGACCACGTCACGGGCGACCGTCGACCAGTCGTATTTGCCGACCGCGACCAGCGCCTCCTCGGCCAGCTTCGCGCGGCGGTCAGGGGCGTCGAGCAGCGCCGCCGCCTCGCGGGCCAGCGAGGCCGGGTCGCCGTTGGCGAACAGCGCGCCCGCCTGGCCCTCGCCCAGCACCTTGCGGAAGGCGGGGATGTCGCTGGCCAGCACGGTCGCGCCGGAGGCCATGGCCTCGGCCAGCACGATGCCGAAGCTCTCGCCCCGGGTGTTGGGCGCGCAGAACACATCGACCGAGTGATAGGCGCGGATCTTGTCGGCCTCGCTGACCATGCCGAGCACGGTGACCCGGTCGTGCAGCTCCTTGGGCACCCGGTCGTAGACGTCCTTGGCGTCGCCCGGCCCGGCGATGAGCAGCTTGAGCTCCGGACGTTCGGCGGCCAGCGGCTTGAAGGCGTCCAGCAGGATGGGCAGGCCCTTGCGCTCCTCGTCCATCCGGCCGAGGAAGCCGAGCGTGGCGCCGTCGGGCCCCCAGCCGTCGAGCGGTTCGGCGTGGGCGTAGCGGCTGACGGTCACACCGTTGGGGATCAGCACGGTGTCGCCGCCGAACTGCTCGACCAGGCTCTTGCGGGCCGCGTCGGAGACCGCGATGCGCCCGCTGAGCTTCTCCAGCGCGCTGCGCAGCAGCGGCTCGGCCACCGCGATGGCCCGCGAGCGCGTCCAGGAGGCGTGGAAGGTGGCCACGATCGGCCCCTTGGCGGCCCAGCAGGCCAGCACGCCCAGACTCGGCACCAGCGGCTCGTGGATGTGCAGCACGTCGAAGTGGCCGTCGCGCACCCAGCGCCGTACCCGGGCCGCCGAGAGGAAGCCGAACGACATCCTGGCCACCGACCCGTTGTAGGGCACCGGGATGGCCCGGCCCGCGCCCGTCACGTACGGCGGCAGCTCCTCGTCGTCGGCGGCCGGCGCGATGACCGAGACCTCGTGCTCCTGCGCGATGAGCGCCTGGGCCAGGTCGTCGATGTGCTGTTTGACCCCGCCGGGCATGTCCCAGGAGTAGGGACAGACGATGCCCACCTTCATCTCGCCAGGTCCTCCAGCCAGAGCCGCTGCAGCATGTGCCAGTCCTCCGGGTGCTCGGCGATGCCCTTCTCGAAGACGTCCGTCAGCCGCTGCGCCACGATGGCGACCTTCTCCTGCCTGGTGCCCTCCTCGGGCACGGGGATCTCCTCGTGGATGTCGATCCCCCAGTCGTCGCCGTGGAAGTAGACGGTGGCGGGCAGCAGCGCCGCGCCCGTCTGGACGGCCAGCAGCGGCGGGCCCGCGGGCACCTTGGTGGCCGAGCCGAAGAAGCGCACCTCGATGCCGCTCTTGGTCAGGTCGCGCTCGGCGGGCAGGCAGACGACGCCGCCCCGGCGTACGCGCGTGGCCAGGGTCCCGAAGTTGTGGCCGTCACCGCCCGTGAGCGGCAGCACCTCCATGCCCAGCCCCTCGCGGAAGGCGACGTAGCGGCGGAACAGCGACTCGGGCTTGAGCCGCTCCGCGACGGTCGCGAACGGGTGGCCCACGCCCACCAGCCACGCGCCGGCCTGGTCCCAGTTGCCCATGTGCGGCAGCGCCAGCACCACCCCGCGCCCGGCGGCCACCGTGTCGTGGATGTGCTCGGCGCCGGTCACGTGCGTGCGGCGGACGATGTCCTCGCGGCGCATCGACGGCAGCCGGAACACCTCGTGGAAGTAGCGGAAGTAGGAACGCATGCCGGCCCTGCTCAGCTCGCGCAGCTCGGCGCCGCCGGGATCGAGCCCGGTCACCCTGGCCAGGTTGGACTCCAGGCGGCGCACCGACGGGCCGCGCCGGCGCCACACCCGGTCGGCCAGCAGCCGGAAGGCCCCCGCGGTCGCGCGCTGGGGCAGCAGCGGGACGAGCTTCCAGCCGGCCGCGAACCCCGCGGCGACGACCCGATCGGTGACCGAGATCTTCTGGCTCATCGCTCCCTCGTCTGCCGCGTCTGTGAGTGGACGTGGACCACCCGCTGCACCACCGTGACCGCACTGGCCAACGCCAGCAGCCACATCCCCGCGGGCAGGACGTACGGGACGCCGAGCCCGGCGAAGAAGGTGGCCACCAGCGCGACGACCAGCCGCTCCGGCCGCTCGGCCAGCCCCACGTCACAGGTGAGCCCGAGACCCTCCGCCCTGGCCTTGGCGTAGGACACCAGCGTCCCGGCGACCAGGCCGGCCAGCGTCACCGCGGCCATCAGCGTGTCGTCCTTCGAGATGAAGTAAAGAATCAGCCCGGAGAAGATGGCCGCGTCGGCCACCCGGTCCAGGGTGGAGTCGAGGAAGGCCCCCCAGGTGCTGCCGCCCTTGCCGCCGAGCCGGGCCACCAGGCCGTCGAGCAGGTCGAACAGCACGAACACCGTGATCAGCAGGGCGCCCCAGGACAGCTGACCCAGGGGGAAGAAGAGCAGGGCGCAGACGACGGTGCCGATCGTGCCGATCGCCGTGACGACGTTCGGCCCGATTCCGCGGGCGGCGAGAGCCCTGCCCAGCGGGGTGAGTATCCGGGTCATGGCCGGGCGCAGGAGTTTCAGCATCGCGGTCTGATCGTAGGCCATTTACGAGCCGACGACTTTCTTTGCCCCACCCCCCTTGTGATATCCGCCACAGGGGTATTTGGTGAACACACCGCGTCCATGCGGTTTCTGTCCCCTCGCTCGGGCGCGGCGTTGGCACGTCAACCGACGACGCGGGAGGCGAATGTGGCAGAGAAGAACCCTGGTCATGCCATGGGAGCCGCGGGCAGGGCACCAGCGGCCGACAGGGCGGATGCGATACGCAATGTCGTGCTGGTCGGCCATTCAGGGGCGGGTAAGACGACCCTCGTGGAGCAGTTGCTGGCCGCGACGGGCACCGTTCAGCGGGCCGGCCGGGTGGAGGACGGCAACACGGTCAGCGACTTCGACGAGGTGGAGGTACGGCAGCAGCGCTCGGTGAACCTGTCACTCGCGCCGCTGGTGCACAACAGCATCAAGATCAATCTTCTGGACACCCCCGGTTACGCCGACTTCGTGGGCGATCTGCGCGCCGGACTGCGCGCGGCCGACGCCGCCCTCTTCGTCGTGTCGGCCTCGGAGGGCATCGACGGGCTGACCCAGATGCTGTGGGAGGAGTGCAGCCAGGTCGGCATGCCCAGAGCCGTCGTGATCACCAAGATCGACCACCAGCGGGCCGACTTCGACGAGGTCCTCGCCACCTGCCAGGACGTCTTCGGCGACGGCGTGGCCCCCCTGTACCTGCCGGTGATCACCAACGGGCACGTGAACGGCCTGATCGGCCTGCTGTCCCAGAAGTTCTACAACTACGCCACGGGCACGCGCACCGAGAAGGACCCGGGCGCCGAGTACGAGTCGCAGATCGAGGAGCACCGCGGCGTCCTGATCGAGGGCATCATCCAGGAGAGCGAAGACGAGTCGCTCATGGAGCGTTACCTGGAGGGCGAGCCGATCGACACCAAGGTCCTCATCGAGGACCTCGAGAAGGCCGTCGCCCGGGGCAGCTTCTTCCCCGTGCTGTGCAGCGGCATCGGCGTGGGCGCCCAAGAGGTGCTCGAACTCATGACCCAAGGCTTCCCCTCCCCGCTCGAACACCCGATGCCGGAGATCACCTCCCTCGACGGCAAGCCCGTCAAGGGCATCACCTGCGACCCCGACGGCCCGCTGGTCGCCGAGGTCGTCAAGACCACCAGCGACCCGTACGTGGGCCGCATCAGCCTGGTACGCATCTTCTCCGGCTCCCTGCGCCCCGACATGACCGTGCACGTGTCAGGCCACGGCCTGGCCGAGCGCGGGCACGAGGACCACGACGTGGACGAGCGCATCGGGACCCTCACCTGCCCGCTGGGCAAGCAGCAGCGCGGCGCGCCGAAGGGGGTGGCGGGCGACATCATCGCGGTGGCCAAGCTCTCCCGGGCCGAGACGGGCGACACGCTGTCGGAGGTGGACAAGCCCCTGCTCATGACGGCGTGGGAGACGCCCGAGCCGCTGCTCCCGGTCGCCATTCAGGCCAAGTCCAAGGCCGACGAGGACAAGCTGTCGCAGGCGCTGGGGCGCCTGGTGGCAGAGGACCCGACGCTCCGGCTGGAGAACAACGCCGAGACCAGGCAGCTCGTGCTCTGGTGCATGGGCGAGGCCCACACCGACGTGCTGCTCGACCGGCTGTCCAAGCGGCACGGCGTCGAGGTCGAGCGCATCGACCTGCGGGTGCCGCTGCGCGAGACGTTCGGCGGCAAGTGCCAGGCGATGGGCCGCAACGTCAAGCAGACGGGCGGTCACGGCCAGTTCGCGATCTGCCATCTGGAAGTGGAGCCTCTGCCGTCCGGCGGCGGGTTCGAGTTCGTGGACAAGATCGTCGGCGGTGTGGTGCCCCGGCAGTTCATCCCGTCGGTCGAGAAGGGCGTACGCGCGCAGATGGAGCGGGGCGTCGTGGCCGGCTACCCGATGGTGGACGTGCGCGTCACGCTGTACGACGGCAAGGCCCACTCGGTCGACTCCTCTGACATGGCCTTCCAGATCGCCGGGCAGCTGGCGCTCAAGGAGGCCGCCTCGAAGGTGCCGACGCTGCTGCTGGAGCCGGTCGACGAGCTGTCGGTGCTGGTGGCCGACGACTACGTGGGCTCGGTGATGTCGGATCTGTCCTCGCGGCGCGGACGGGTGCTCGGCACCGAGCCGGTGGGCACCGGACGCACCCTGGTCAAGGCCGAGGTGCCCGAGCTGGAGATCACCCGCTACGCGATCGACCTGCGGTCCATGTCGCACGGCACCGGGACCTTCCAGCGGGCGTTCCTGCGTTACGAGCCGCTGCCGACGCACGTGGCGGAGAAGGTCGCCGTCACGGACTGACGTACGGGACCGAGGCCGGGAGGGGCGCCGTCCCTCCCGGCACATCCATTACTCTGGCCACTCGAACATCACGAAACGATTTCTTTTTTCCGGCCTGCGCACGTCGGAGCCAATGCCAGACTGGAACATCATGCGAACCGGACGCCCTCTCATCGCCGCTGCCGCCCTCGCCACCGTCACCGTCGGCGCCGCCTACCTCTTCGGACCGGGAGCCAAGCAGACCCCCGCGGTGACCGCCTCGACCACCGCCGCGAAGAAGACAGCCGCAACGCGGGACGGGGCCGCCTGCACCGCCGACGTCCGCTACCCCAAGCGTCAGCTGCGCGGCATCTGGATCGCCACGGTCAAGAACATCGACTGGCCCTCGCGCACCGGGCTGTCCGTCGCCAAGCAGCAGGCCGAATACCTCAAGATCCTGGACGCGGCGGTCAAACGCCGCTTCAACGCGGTGTTCGTACAGGTGCGGCCGGCCTCCGACGCGCTCTACAAGTCCTCGATCGAGCCGTGGACGCAGTATCTGACCGGTACGGCCGGAAAGGACCCGGGCTGGGACCCGCTGCCGTTCCTCATCGCCGAGGCGCACAAGCGCGGCCTGGAGTTCCACGCCTGGTTCAACCCCTATCGCGCCTCCTACGACGGCGACGTGGCCGAACTGCCGGCCAACCACCCGGCACGCCAGCACCCGGGCTGGACCGTCAAGTACGACGGGCGCCTCTACTACAACCCCGGTCTGCCGGCGGTCCGCGAGCATGTCACCAAGGTCGTCACCGACGTGACGCGGCGCTATGACATCGACGGGGTGCACTTCGACGACTACTTCTACCCGTATCCGGGCGAGGGCGGCACGTTCAACGACGCGGCCGCCTTTACAAAGTATGGCAAGGGCGAGAACCTGGCCGACTGGCGGCGGGACAACGTCGACAAGCTGATCGCCCAGGTCGACGAGGCCGTGCATGAGACTAAAGAGTACGTCAAGTTCGGCGTCAGCCCGTTCGGCATCTGGCGCAACAAGTCGGACGATCCCACGGGCTCCAAGACCTCCGGCATGTCGGCCTATGACTCGATTTATGCGGATGCGCGGCACTGGATCAAAGCGGGCACGGTCGACTACGTGATGCCGCAGCTCTACTGGTCGCGCGGCTTCAAGGCGGCCGACTACCGGGCCCTGGCGCCCTGGTGGGCCAACGAGGTCAAGGGCACCGACGTCGATCTCTACATCGGCCAGGCCCTCTACCGGGTGGGCACCCGGGACGACAAGGCGTGGACCAAGCCGGGCGAGCTGTCGGCCCATCTGACGCTCAACCGCGACTATCGGCAGATCGGCGGCGACGTCTACTTCAGCGCCGCGCAACTGCTCAGCAACCCGCTGGGCGCCATCGACCGCCTGGCCAAGGAGCACTACAGCCGCCCGGCGCTGCTGCCGCTCATCAAGGACCGCGGCGGCGAGGCCCCGGCCAAGCCCGCCGCGGTCAAGGCGGCCGGCGGGGTCATCTCATGGAACGCGAGTCAGGGCGCCCGCTCGTACGCGATCTATGAGGTCCCGAAGTCGGGCCAGGACTGCCAGGCCGTGGACGCCCGCAATCTGGTGGCCGTGGTCACCGCACCCACCTTCACCACCAACGCGCCGGGCACCTATCTGGTGACCTCCCTCGACCGCCTGCAGAACGAGAGCAAGCCCGCCACGGTGACGGTGGCCCCGGCCTGAGACCCTGGAGTCGAACGGTCTCGCCACCCACGGCGAGGTGAGACGATGCTGCGGACGGTAGCCGTAGATCGTAGGGGGACATTCCCGTGAGGCGCGTGCTGGTCGTGTTGGCGGTTCTCCTGTTCGTCGGGGGGGTCGCCCAGGCGGGGCAGGCCGAGGCCGGCGGTGGGCGGGTGGCGCTCATCGGTGTGCCGGGGCTTCACTGGAACGACATCACCCCGAACGACACGCCCAATCTGTGGCGGCTCGCGGGTGCCAGTGCGATCGGATCGCTGTCCGTACGCACTGTGGGCAGCCTGACCTGCCCCTACGACGGGTGGCTCACCGTGTCGGCGGGCACCAGGTCGGCCTCCGGCTACAGCTGCGGCGCGCCGCCGGCGCCGGAGGCGAGCGGCCAGGGCGCCGTCATCCCCGACTACCGCTACCTCATCGACGTGGCGGGCCAGCGCAACGCGGGCACGCTCGGCGAGGCGCTGAAGGCCGCGGGCCAGTGCTCGGTCGCGATCGGCCCCGGCGCCGCGCTGGCGCTGGCCGACCGGAGCGGCGCGGTGTCGCGCTACCTCGCCTCCCCCGACCAGGTCACGGCCGCCGACCTGACGCAGTGCCGGATGGTGGCCGCTGAGGTCGACGACCTGATCCGCCCCTACCTGTCCACCGGCAAGCTGCCCCGCGTACCCGACCAGCTCGGTGCCCCCGAGCGCCGGGCCGCGCTGCGGCAGGCCGACGCGAAGGCGGGCGCGCTGCTGTCGGCCCTGCCCGCCGACGCGACCGTCATCCTGGCCGGCCTGTCCGACCACGGCTCCGTACCGCACCTGCGGGTCGCGATGTTGCGCCAGCCGGGCGCGCAGGGCCACCTGCTCGGGGCCGCCTCCACGCACCGCGACGACATCTCGATCCTGCCCGACCTGACCGCCACCGCGCTGACCACGGCCGGCGTGCCGGTGCCCGACACGGTCGTGGGCGTGCCGCTCCAGGTGAGCGCCCAGAGCGCGACGATCGACCGGCTGCGCCGCGCCGACGCCACCGCGCAGACGATCCGCTCGGTCAAGGGCATCTACTTCACCGTCGTCGCCGTGCTGCAGGTCCTGTTCTACCTGATCGCGTTCCTGCTGCTGCGCCGCCGCAAGGGCCTGCCCGGGGTACGCCTGGCGGCGGTCGCCCTCGCTTCCCTCCCCGTCTCCAGTTACCTGGTCAACCTGCTGCCCTGGTCCACCCTGCCGGGCCTGATCGGCGGCGCGCTCGGCTGGACGGCGGCCATCACGCTCCTCGCCTGCGCGGGGCCGTGGCGGCGCAGCCCGCTCGGCCCGCTCACGGTCGTGGCGGGCATCACCGCGCTCACGCTCGCCGGTGACCTGCTGACCGGCACGACCCTGCAGCTCAACAGCATCATGGGCTACAGCGCCGAGGTGGGCGCCCGCTACTACGGCCTGGGCAACATCCCGTTCGCGCTGCTGGCCACCGGCACGCTGCTGGCGACCACCACCATCGCCCACCACTTCCCTGGCAAGGTGGGTGTGGCGGCGGTGGCGGTGCTGGGGGCGTTCGCGATGGTGCTCGGCGGCTCGGGCATGGGCAGCGACTTCGGTGGCGTGATCGCGTTCGTCCCGGGCATCGCGGTGACCGCGCTGCTCATAGCGGGCAAGCGGGTGTCGATCGTGAAGCTGGGCGCGTTCTGCGTGGCGGGGGCGGTGATCGTGATGACGTTCGCGGTCATCAACTACCTGCAGCCGCCCGACAAGCAGACCCACCTGGGCCGCTTCGTCGGACAGGTGCTCAGCGGCGAGGCGCTCGATGTCATCCTGCGCAAGCTCAGCGCCATGCTGGCCACGCTGCTCAGCCCCAACCTGATGCCGATCGTGATCGCCGCCACCGCGTTCCTCGTCTACGCGATCCTGCGGCCCGAGCAGGCCTCCGCCGGAGTGGTGCCCGCCGCCTTCACCTACTCCCCCGCGCTGCGCGCCGGGCTGATCGGCACGCTCGTGAGCGGCGTCCTCGGCATGCTGGTCAACGACTCCGGCGCCGCCGTGCTGTCGATGGCTCTGGCCCTGGCCATCCCGCTGCTGCTGTCGGCAGGCATCTCCGCGCTGCCGCGGCCGTCAGTGCCAAGCGTCAGCGAGCAGCTCACGCGTGTCACGAAGTAGCTGCGGCAACACCTTGGTCTGCGCGACGACCGGCATGAAGTTGGTGTCGCCGCCCCACCTCGGCACGATGTGCTGGTGCAGGTGGGCGGCGATGCCCGCTCCCGCCACCTGACCGAGGTTCATGCCGACATTGAACCCCTGGGCTCCACTCGCCTTACGCAGCGCGCGCACCGCCCGCTGCGTGAACTCCGCCAGCTCCACCAGCTCGGCACCATCAAGCAGGTCATAGTCGGGTACGTGCCGATAAGGCACGATCATGAGATGGCCGGAGTTGTAGGGGTAAAGGTTGAGCACCGCGTACACGACCTCCCCCCTGGCCACGATCAGCCCCTCCTCGTCGCTCATCTTGGGGATGGCGTCGAACGGACACCCGTCATCGGCGCCCGTCCCGGTCGGCTTGCCCTCGCCCTTGATGTAGGCCATCCGATGCGGGGTCCACAGACGCTGGAAGTTGTCTGGCGCCCCGGCCCCTGCCTGATCGTGCATATCTAGCAGCATAGGGCCCCAGGTCTTGGGACAAACGGCACGGGCTTCCGGGACAATCCTCAAGACCGCCCAGAGGAGGCCGCGATGACCGACGCATTAGGCGACGACACCACCAACCCGGGCACGACGGGGACGAACAGCACGGGATACGAACCTCCGAGCTACCTCTCCACAGGACATGGCGATACCGGCACCGGCGCCGGCACCCCAGAACGAGGCCCTGACCCATACGGTGGCGGCTCACTCCGCTCCATCGGCCCTAGCTCCAGCGTCTCCAGCGTGGACGCGGACTCCGGCTCCGACTCCGGCTGGAGTCCCGGTGTGGCCTCCAGCCCAGGTTCCGGCTTGGGACCCAGCTCAGGTTCCGGCTTGGGGGCAAGCTCCAGCTCGGATTCCGGCTCTAGCTTCGGCTCCGGCTCTGGCTCCAGTCTGGACTCCGGCGACGTAGGAGTCCGCTCCATCGGCTCCGTCTCTGGTGACGCCGGGCTCCGTGGCACCGGTGCCGACTCCAGCGGCGTCGGCTCCCGGAGCATCGGCAGCGACCCCAGCGGCGTCGGCTCCCGCAGAAGCGGGACCGGCTCAAGCCGCGCCGGAGTTCGCGGCATCGCCCCCGCTACCCCAGAGCCCAGCCCGGACATCCCTGGTTTCCCTGACACCAGTTTCCCTGGCTCTGGCGTCTCCGAACTTGGCCCCTCCGGACCTGGCACCTCCGAACTTCGCCACACCAGTCCTGGACCCGCCAATCCTGGACCCGCAAGTCCTGGACCGGCCGGGCTTGGACCCACCAGTTCTGGATCCGCCGGGCTTGGACCCGCAGGTCCTGGATCCACCGGGCTTGGATCCGCTCCGGCTCCCGCTGCCGGACCCGGCGCCGCGCCATACGGAGAGGCGGCAGCACCAGCATTCGCTGGGGACCAGCCGACGGCCACTGCGGCCGTGGTGAAGGGGCGGATCAAGGTCGCCGACGAGGTGGTGGAGAAGGTGGCCTATATCGCGACACGGGAGGTGCCAGGCGTCGCGGACATGGGCGGCGACCTCGCCCGGGCCTTCGAGTCGGTCCGCGACCGCATCGGCATCGGCTCCCAGCGCGGCAACCAGGGCGTGAGAGCCGATATCCAGGACCGCCAGGTGGCGGTGAGCCTGACGATCGTGGTCGAGTACGGCCACGTGGTGATGGAGGTCGCCGCCGCCGTCAAGACCAATGTGGCCCGCAGCGTCAGCCGCATGCTCGGCCTGCGGGTCACCGAGGTGAACGTCACGGTCGACGACGTCCGCCTCCCCGGCGATCCCAGACCCACCGGAGAGCCCCCGGAACCAGACCCCTTCTGATCCCGAACCCGACCAGCCCACCACCCTGGCCACGACACACGAGCACCGCCCCGGGACCAGCCCACCCAAACTCCAGGCCAACAGGCAAACGCCCCGGGATCGGAGCATTGGCCGGAAGACTGATGACACGTACCGCCGGGAGGCGGCACATGTCGTCGGGTGGGGGTCAGGCCACGGCGTCGGCCAGGCGGTCGATCTGGTCCGGGTCGGAGGCCCAGCAGTAGAGCATCACCTCGTCGGCCCCGATGCCGGTGAACGCCGTGACCGCGTCCCGGACCGCGGCAGGCGTGGTGAGCAGCCCGGCCAGCATGTGCCCGGGGCGCCCGGTGAAGGCGTAGTAGTCGCCCATCTCCTTCCTGGCCTCCGCCAGCACCGTCTCCGGCCCAAGAGCGACGTTGACCTGAGCCGCCAGGCGCGGACGCCCCTCACGACCGGCGAGCTCCCATCGCCGCTCCACGTCGCGGAAGGCCGTGTCCATCCACTGGGGCCCGAGCCCGGCACCCAGGAAGCCGTCACCCCATCGGGCGACACGCTCGAACACCGCCGGCACGAAGCCGCCGAACAGCACTTCGGGTCCGCCCAGCCGAACAGGCGCGGGACCGATCGGACCCACGCCATCGCCATCGCCGGCCCCATACGGCTCGCCGGACCAGGCGCGTCGTAGGAGGGCGAGCTGTTCGTCGAGGCGGCGTCCTCGGCGGTGGACGTCGACACCGGCTGCCAGGTAGTCGTCCTCGCGCCCGGCCGTGCCGATGCCGAGTGTGAACCGGCTGCCGGACAAGCGGTCGAGCGTGGCGGCCTGCTTGGCCAGGATCGCGGTGTTATGGAGGGGCGCGATCAGTACCTCGGTCTGGAGGCGGACGCGCGAGGTGGCACCGGCCAGGACGGCGAGGGTGACGAGCGGCTCGGGGTTGTCGTACACGAGCCGGTCGAGCAGGCCGAGTGCGCTGAAAGGGCCGGCGTCGGCGCGGCGGGCCCAGGTCAGCAGCTGGGCGGGGTTACTGATGGGGAGGCCGAGACCTACGTTCATCGGGAGAACACTCCTTCGAAAGGGCATGCGAACAGATCGCACCGCCCCTCCGGGGTCCTCACACGCGATGTGCGGGCCTTGCTTCCACACTGCGGCATATCTCTGGGAAGCGTGATCTTCAGAGTACGCGCAGATTACCGCATCCTCACCGTCACGCAACTCCCAGCCCCACGCCTCCAGACCCCTCAAGACCCCACAACACCGCCGCGCAGCACCGCGCTGGGAAGCGGTGCGAAGCTTTTGGGGGCGGCGGTTGGCAAAACGGCGAAACGCTGGTGGTCGGTGATTCCTGTTGCTAGCGTTGCGTGGCTTCGCGGTGATCATTCCCGCGGAGCGATACCGACCGGGCACGCCATGTCCGAACGCCCGGCCCAACTCCCCATCGAAAGGACCTGTTTCATGCCCAAGTCATGGATAGTCGCCGTCTTGCTCTGCTTCTTCCTGGGCGCGCTCGGCGTCCACCGCTTCTACGTCGGCAAGATCGGCACCGGCATCCTCCAGCTCATCACCCTTGGCGGGCTGGGTATCTGGGTGCTGATCGACTTCATCATGATCCTTGTCGGGAAGTTCAACGACAAGCAGGGCCAGCCCCTAGCTAAATAGCGCTAAATAGCGCTACACAATGCTCACTAACGCCACATGGCGTGAAATAGGGCGACAAAGCGTGGCATAGCGGGTGGAATGGCGGCCGATGGCGTTGCCGAAAAGGCGTCACGCCGCAGCACGCACGAAGGGGTACGGCGGACTTTCGCCGTACCCCTGACAAAGTGCTGGAAAGTCAGACCTGGACGCGACGCTCCACAGCGTTGACGATCTCGGCGATCGCCTCCTCCACCGGCACGCCGTTCTTCTGCTCGCCATTGCGGTAGCGGAACGAGACCGCCCCGTTGGCGATGTCGTCGTCACCGGCCAGCAGCATGAACGGGACCTTGGACTTCTGGGCGTTGCGGATCTTCTTCTGCATCCGGTCGTCGGCCGTGTCGACCTCGATCCGGATGCCGCGCTCGCGCAGCTTCTTGGCCACGTCCTGCAGGTAGGGGATGTGCGCGTCGGCGATCGGGATGCCGGCGACCTGCACGGGGGCCAGCCACGGAGGGAAGGCGCCCGCGTAGTGCTCGACCAGCACGCCGAAGAAGCGCTCGATCGTCCCGAACAGCGCCCGGTGGATCATGACGGGCTGCTTGCGGGAGCCGTCGGCCGCCTGGTATTCGAGCTCGAACAGCTCCGGCAGGTTGAAGTCGAGCTGGATCGTCGACATCTGCCAGGTGCGGCCGATCGCGTCACGGATCTGCACGGAGATCTTCGGCCCGTAGAAGGCCGCGCCGCCCGGGTCGAGCACCAGCTCCAGGTTCTCGGACTCGGCGACCTGACGCAGCGTCTCGGTCGCCTCCTCCCACGCGTCGTCGGAGCCGACGAACTTCTCCGGGTCCTTGGTGGACAGCTCCAGGTAGAAGTCGTCGAGGCCGTAGTCGCGCAGCAGGTCGAGGACGAAGCGCAGCAGCGAGGTCAGCTCGTCGCGCATCTCCTCGCGGGTGCAGTAGATGTGCGCGTCGTCCTGCGTCATGCCGCGCACCCGGGTCAGGCCGTGGACCACGCCCGACTTCTCGTAGCGGTAGACGGTGCCGAACTCGAACAGGCGCAGCGGCAGCTCGCGGTAGGAACGCCCCCGGGCCCGGAAGATCAGGTTGTGCATCGGGCAGTTCATCGGCTTGAGGTAGTAGCGCGCGCCCTCGAGCTCCATGGGCGGGAACATCCCGTCGCGATACCAGTCGAGGTGACCCGAGACCTGGTACAGCTTCTCCTTGGTGATGTGCGGCGTGTTGACGAACTCGTAGCCCGCCTCCACGTGCCTGCGCCGCGAGTAGTCCTCCATCACCCGGCGGATCACGCCGCCCTTGGGGTGGAAGACCGCCAGCCCGGAGCCCAGCTCGTCGGGGAAGGAGAACAGGTCGAGCTCGGCGCCCAGCTTGCGGTGGTCGCGCTTCTCGGCCTCCTCCAGCATCTTGAGGTAGGCGTCCTGCTTGTCGCGCGACTCCCACGCGGTGCCGTAGATGCGCTGGAGCTGCGGGTTCTTCTCGCTGCCCCGCCAGTAGGCGCCGCCGGAGCGCATGATCTTGAAGGCCGGGATGGACCTGGTGGACGGCACGTGCGGGCCGCGGCAGAGGTCCTTCCAGCACAGCTCGCCGGTCTTGGGGTCGAGGTTGTCGTAGATGGTCAGCTGGCCCGCGCCGACCTCGACGCTCTCCTCCTCGAGCGAGCCGCCCTTGAGCCCGATGAGCTCGAGTTTGTACGGCTCCCCGGCCAGCTCCTCGCGGGCCTCGTCGTCGGAGACGGCCCGGCGGGAGAACAGCTGCCCCTGCTTGACGATCTCGCGCATGCGCTTCTCGACGCGCTTGAGATCGTCGGGGTGGAAGGCCTGCTCGACGTCGAAGTCGTAGTAGAAGCCGTTGTCGACGGGCGGCCCGATGCCCAGCTTGGCCCCCGGGAACAGCTCCTGCACCGCCTGCGCCATGACATGGGCGGTGGAGTGGCGGACGATGGCCCGGCCCTCGTCGCTGGAGACCTCGATCGGCTCGACGACGTCGCCATCGGCGACCAGGTGGGCCAGGTCGCGGGCCTCACCGTTGACCCTGGCGGCGATGACGGTGCGGCCGTCGGCCTCCAGCGCGTCACCGGCCGTCGTGCCGGCCGCGACCACACGCTCGGCTCCGGCGAGGGTGATGCGTAGCTCGGCTGACACGGTGACTCCCTTGGATAGCACTGTTAGTGGTAAGCACCGATGCTATCGCGGGTGAAACCCCAGCCTTGTCAGGTCTTCCCGGCTCCCGCGGAAGACGTTCCGATCCAGCGGGCTGTTGGCGTATTGGTGAATCGTCCACTCGCCCCAGGGACCGGGCACCAGCGGCTCGCCGCAGGGCTTCTCCGGGTTGGCGATCCACAACGGATAGTCGCCGAGGCCCGCGCAGTGACCTCCGCGGGCGAACCACGGGAAGGTGTAGACGAATGGGCGCACGCCGCCGTGCCGCTCGACGTAGCGGCACCAGCGGCGGGCATACTGGGCGACCTGCTCGGGCCGGATCCCGTCGTTGCTCTCCAGGTCGAGCGCGACCAGGTCGCCGCGGCGAAAGCCGCCCGCCGCCCCCACCGCGTTCAGGAAGTGGCGGGCCTGCTCGTTGGGGTCGCCCTTCGGGCGGGCGTAGTGGTAAGCGCCGCAGACGATCCAGCTCTCCCGCATGCCCTGCCAGTTGCGGGCGAAGTACGCGTCGGTGTAGTCACCGCCCTCGGTGGCCTTGGCGAAGGCGAACGCTACCCCGGCTCCCGCGTGGCCGGTCCAGTCGACGGAACCCTGCCAGTTGGACACGTCTATGCCATGCAGCAAGCGCTTCACCTTGCGGGAGTTTATTCGGATGCCTCCCGGTCACCCCACCGACGCGCCGATCAGCGCCCATCAGCACCCATCAGGGCAGATCAGAGGAGTGTCTTGAGGAATGCCCTGGTGCGTTCCCGATGGGCGAACTCGGAAGCCACGAACTCCGTCACCCCGGCCTTGGCCAGCCCGTCGAGCTGGGCGCGCACGCTGTCCTCGTCGCCGACGATCGCCACAGAGCCGGGATCGGCCGCGCCCTCCCGGTCGAGCATGGCCCGGTAGGAGGGCAGCTGGCCGTAGATGGCGAAGATCTCGTTGGCGCGGGCCCTGGTGGCCTCGACGTCGTCGGTGACGCTGATCGGCAGCGAGCAGACCACGCGCGGCGCGGGCCGCCCGGCTTCGCTCGCGGCGGCGGTGATGGTGGGCGCGACGTGCTCGGCGACCGTCTTGGGGCCGGTCATCCAGAGCACGGTGCCGTCGGCGACGGTGCCGGCCAGCTTGAGCATGCGCGGGCCCAGGGCCGCGATCAGCACCCGCACCCCTGCTCCCGGCGTGGTGAGCCGGGCGTGGGCCTTGAGGGTCTCGCCGTCGTAGTCGACCTGCTCGCCGCGCGTGGCCGGCATGAGGATCTCCAGGTACTCCTTCATGTGCCGGCCCGGCCGCTCGAAGCTGTAGCCGAACATGTTCTCGATGACCATCTGGTGCGACAGGCCGATGCCGAGCGACAGCCGCCCGCGGACCGCCGCGTTGACCGTCATGGCCTGCTGGGCGAGCGCGAGGGGGTGACGCGGGAAGGTCGGCACCACGGCGGTGCCGAGCTCGATGCCGGGCACCTGGCTGCCCGCCACGGCCAGCGTGGTAAGGGCGTCGAGGCCGAAGATGTGGGACAGCCAGGCGGAGGCGAAGCCGTCGTCCGCCGCCTTGGCGAGCTTGTCGCGGAGCCCGCCCAGCGGGTCCGGATCCTGGGATTCGTTCAGGAGCAGTCCGATACGCATGGCAACCGAACTCCATTCTAGTGACTGACGCGAGTCTAGCCGAGCCTCGCCGGGCGGCCACTCGTAAAGTGGCCTCATGACCCACGAACGCGCCGGACAGCCCGCCCAGCCCGCCGACCTGGTCGACGTGGCCAAGCTGGTCACCGCCTATTACGCCCTCCACCCCAATCCCGACGAGGTGGCGCAGCGGGTGGCGTTCGGCACCTCCGGCCATCGTGGCTCGTCGCTGAACACGGCGTTCAACGAGGATCACATCCTCGCCACCAGCCAGGCGATCTGCGAGTACCGCCACGCCCAGGGCACGGACGGGCCGCTGTTCCTCGGTGTCGACAGCCACGCCCTGTCGGAGCCCGCGCGGGTGTCGGCGCTGGAGGTGTTCGCGGCCAACGGGGTGCGGGTCCTCATCGACAGCCGCGACGGCTACACGCCGACACCCGCCGTCTCGCACGCGATCCTCACCTACAACCGCGGCCGGTCCACCGGATTGGCGGACGGGGTGGTGATCACGCCGTCGCACAACCCGCCGGCCGACGGCGGCTTCAAGTACAACCCGCCGCACGGCGGCCCGGCCGACACCGATGCCACGACCTGGATCCAGGACCGGGCCAACCGCCTGCTGGCCGGAGGCATGAAGAACATCCTCCGCGTTCCGTACACGAAGGCTCTGCGGGCGGACACGACCGGGCGCTACGACTTCGTCGGCGCCTACGTCGGCGACCTGCCCTCGGTCCTCGACCTCGACGCGATCAGGTCGGCGGGGGTACGCATCGGCGCGGACCCCCTCGGCGGGGCCAGCGTCGCCTACTGGGGGGAGATCGCCGAACGGCACCGGCTGGACCTGACCGTGGTCAACCCGCTGGTGGACCCGACCTGGCGGTTCATGACGCTCGACTGGGACGGCAAGATCCGGATGGACTGCTCGTCGCCGTACGCCATGGCCTCGCTCATCGCCAGCAGCGGCGAGTACCAGATCTCCACCGGCAACGACGCCGACGCCGACCGGCACGGCGTCGTCACGCCCGACGGCGGGCTGATGAACCCCAACCACTACCTGGCCGTGGCGATCTCCTACCTCTACGCGCACCGCGACGGCTGGCCCGCGGGCGCCGGGGTGGGCAAGACGATGGTCAGCAGCAGCGTCATCGACCGCGTGGCGGAGTCGCTCGGGCGGCGGCTCTATGAGGTTCCGGTGGGCTTCAAGTGGTTCGTGCCGGGGCTGCTGGACGGCTCGCTCGGGTTCGGCGGCGAGGAGAGCGCCGGGGCCTCGTTCCTGCGTCGCGACGGGTCGGTGTGGACGACGGACAAGGACGGCCTGATCATGGCGCTGCTGGCGTCGGAGATCCTCGCCGTCACGGGGCGCTCGCCGAGCGAGCACTACAAGGAGCTCACCTCCCGGTACGGCGAGCCGGCGTACGCCCGGGTGGACGCGCCCGCGACGCGGGAGGAGAAGGCGGTGCTGGGCAAGCTGTCGGCCGACCAGGTCACGGCGACGTCGCTGGCCGGCGAGCCCATCACCTCGGTGCTGACGGCGGCGCCCGGCAACGGGGCGGCGCTGGGCGGGGTGAAGGTGTCGACCGAGAGCGCCTGGTTCGCGGCCCGGCCGTCGGGGACCGAGGACGTGTACAAGATCTACGCCGAGTCCTTCCAGGGACCCGAGCACCTGGCCGAGGTCCAGAAGGAGGCCCGCTCCCTGGTCTCGGCCACCCTGGGCTGAGGCCCAGCGGGGCTGAGGCCCAGCGGGGCTGAGGCCCAGCGGGGCTGGGGTCAGCGGGGCTGGGGTCAGGCGGGGCTGGGGTCAGGTCAGTTCGCGGCCGGGCTGGGTGTCCACGCGGGTGCGGCCCAGGTCGGCGCGGCGGCCCGCCTCGACGCCGGCGCGGTAGCCGGTGCCGCTGGTGCGCGGCACGCTGAGCCGGATGCGCGGGTAGTGCGCCGCCACCACCCGCTCCACCTCCGCCCGCCGGTCGGCCAGCACGAGCGCGGTGCTCGCGGCGGGCGCCCGCTCCTCGGCCCGCGTCTCGGCCTCGCGCAGCAGCCGGTACACCTCGTCGCTGAACCCGAGCAGCCACGATCGCCGGTAGGCGCGGATCGCGGTGTCGGGCGGCCGTACCCGGGCCAGTCCCGTGGCCATCTGCAGCAGCAGCGAGGTGGCCAGCACGTCGGCCCGTTCGAGGTCGGCGGCGAAGCCGAAGACGTGCACCCGCTGCCCGCCGTCGCCGCGCCCGATGAGCAGCGGCCGGCAGCGCAGCGCCTGCGCGACCAGGCTGACGAGCCGCGCCTTCTCCCGGGCCCACGGGTTGGGCAGGGTGACGATCCGGTCGCCCGGCGCCTGGCGGGTGCCGGTGGGGTCGAGGGAGTCGATGCCGTACTTGGCCATGAGCGACGCCGCCGCCGCCATGAACGTGGCCCGCTCGTGCTCGTTGTCGGTGCGTTCGGCCTTGGCCAGGAGCTTTCTGACCCGTTCGAGCGTGCGCTCCCTCAACCGGCCCCCCGGGCTCAGGACTTGGTGGTCAGCATCCGCCCGTCGTCGGCGATGGCCGGGAAGGCGCCGGTGTCCACGATGCCGTGCTGTTGGTACAGAGCCTCGATGAGCGCGTGCGCCTCGGGCTCCAGCTTCCACAGGGCACGATACTGGCGGGCGGCGGGCAGTGAGAGGCCGATCTCCTGCGCGATGTCGATCGTGCGCGGCACGATGCCCTTGGCGATCTGCCTGTCCCAGTAGTCGCGGGCCGAGCGCATCAGCGCGGCCCGCTGGGCGGTGTCGACGACCTGCGGCGTGGTGTCGAACACCTGGACGTCCTCGTCGTCGTCCTGGACGAGCTCGACCAGCGCGGGCGGCAGGGCGGGCCGGGCCGGCACGGGGTGGTGGTCGGCCTCCGGCTCCCAGGGCACGCGCGGGTCGGCGTCGATGAGGGCGGAGGTGTTGTACAGAGCGGCGATCTGGGCGAGCAGCGCCTCCTGGCGGCCCTGGTCGACGGCCAGTCCGGTGTGCTCGACGGCCTGGTCCATGGCCTTGTCGAGCTTGGCCAGCGCGCCGCGCAGCTTGCGCTCGGACGCGCCGCCCTCGCGCAGCGACTTGGCCCGCTTGGCGGCCAGCGCGACGCGGGTGAGCCTGCGGTGGGCGTCGACCTCGCTCGCGGTGCGGTCGCTCACTTCGGCCAGGCCCACCCTGACCAGCAGCCGTTCGGGGGTGAGGCGCCAGTTGATGCGGCCGGTGCCCCTGATGCGGTGCCGCTCGATCGCCATGCCGCGCTCCCACAGCCAGGCGGCGACCAGCGGCGCGGCGAGCCGGAAGACGGCCTCGGGCAGGCTGCGCGCGTCCATGCTGGACAGTACGGCGGTCAGGCAGGTCAGCGCCCACACGGCGATGCCGTCGATCCCGGCGGAGAAGTTCTCGCGCATGTTGCGGCGCGCCCGTACGGCCGAGGTGATGATCGCGACCTCGATGAACGCGAACAGCAGCAGCCGCAGCGGCCCGTCGAGGCCGAGCACGTCACCGGAGAAGCGCCACATGCCCTGGGCGGAGACACCGGTGGCGATGGAGGCGGCCACGACGGTCAGGACGTCCTCGATGGGACGGGGGGCGATATAGCGCGCGACGACGAAGGCGAGGGCCCGCCAGGTGACCCTGAGTATCAGGTAGGCGAGCACCAGCCCGGCCAGACCCAGCAGCGCTATGACCGCGGTGGCGAACGGCTTGTCGGCGACGAAGGCAGCTATTTCCTCGAATGTGGTGGGCATCAGTCACTATCCGTGAGGCTCAAACTCCGCTTATAGCGAGATCATCGCAGAATGTGGCGATACCTGTACGCCAAACGGCCTCTGCCGCCCCGCTTTGCCCACGTTTACCACAATCCTCCCCCGGCGCAGGAGACCTCGCGTTCATGAAGGTGGTGACGCACAATGGAGCCGGTTGGCCTAGGAGGCTTCGTGAGCAAGCGATCGCGCAGGCGCCGTGTTCTCACCAGCGGGGCTCCGAGCTGGCTGCCCGGGTTCGGTCCGGGCGAGCCGCACGGCCCCGACGAGGATTTTCCGTTCGACGAACCGGGCGGAGGGGAAGGCGGGGTGCGCGAGCCACGCCGGCCCAAACCGGCGCCGCCGTCGCTGATGGCGCAGGCCCTGTTACCCGAGCCTCCAGTGCGGGCGCGCGACCGGTCGATCCCATCTCCGGACGAGGTCACGAGGATGCCGGCGCTCGGCTGAGGCTGGCCAGATCGCGTCCTGCGGATGGGACCATCAATGTAGGGATTTATCCCAACAAAGTGTGATGTATCCCAGCAGGACGGATTTCGATGTCAGACTCAGAGTTCCCGCTCGTCCAGTTCATGCGCGAGGGCTTCGACCCGGTGGCCGAGCTCGGCCGCATCCGCACCGAGCAGCCGGTGTTCCCGATGTCGATCCCGGGAGACCAGACGGTCTATCTGGTCACCCGCTACGACGACGTGCGAAGTGTGCTCGCCGACCACGAACGGTTCAGCAACGACTTCGGCAACGTGATCGGTCTGGGCACCACCCAGGAGGATCCGGGCGGCCTCGGCTTCCGCGACCCGCCTGAGCACACCAGACTGCGCAAGTACCTGACGCCGGAGTTCACCGTGCACCGCCTGCGCAGGCTGGTGCCGCGCATCGAGGCCCTGGTCGAGGAGCGCCTGGACCGGATGGCGGCCAACGGGTCGGCCGCCGATCTGGTGGAGTCGTTCGCGCTGCCGATCCCCTCTCTGGTCGTGTGCGAACTGCTGGGTGTGCCGTACGAGGAACGGTCCGAATTCCTGAAGATCAGCACGAACCGTTTCGACCTCACCGCCGGGCCCGAGGCCTCCCTTCAGTCGATCAACGACGCGATGGCGTACCTGACGGACCTGGTCGCCCGCGAACGGCTGAACCCCGGCGACGGCCTGCTCGGGGAGCTGCTGCGCGAGCACGGCGACGACCTCGACGACCGGACGCTGGCCAGCATGGCCGACGGCCTGCTCACCGGCGGCCACGACACCAGCACGAGCATGCTCGCGCTGGGCACGCTCTGGCTGCTGGAGAACCCCGAGCAGGCCGCCCGGGTGCGCGAGGACGACCGCTACGCCGAGCAGATGGTCGAGGAACTGCTGCGCTACATGACCGTGGTGCAGGTGGCCTTCCCCCGCTTCGCCCGCGAGGACCTGGACCTGTTCGGCCACTCGATCAAGAAGGGCGAAATGGTGCTCTGCTCGCTCACGGCGGCCAACCGCGACCCCCACCTCGGCGAGGGGATCGAGGAGGTCCGGCCGGAGCGCCCGACGGCGGGCTCGCACCTGGCCTTCGGCCACGGCATCCACCGCTGCGTCGGGGCGCCCCTGGCCCAGATGGAGATGCGGATCGCCTTCCCCGCCCTGCTGCGGCGTTTTCCGGGGCTCCGGGTGGCGGGTGAGGTGCCGTTCAGAAAGCTCGCCATCGTCTATGGCGTGGAGAAGCTACCCGTAGCGTGGTAGAGCGGTTACGTTCACAGAGTGAACGAGCCCGTCATCGACCTGACCACGATCAGCGCCGTCGTGTTCGACACCGACGGCGTGGTCACCGACACCGCTCGGGGGCACGCGGCCGCCTGGAAGCACGTCTTCGACGCGTTCCTGCGCGGCCGCTCGGCGCCTTTCGACATCCGCGACGACTACCTGCGGCATGTCGACGGCCGTCCGCGTCTGGACGGCGTCCGTACCTTCCTCGCCTCACGCGGCATCACGCTGCCGGAGGGCGCCCCCGACGACGAGGTGGGCGCACCCACCGTGCACGGCCTGGGCCTGGCCAAGGACCGGCTGTTCATGTCGCAGGTGGACAAGTACGGGGTGGCCGCCTTCCCCTCGACCGTGGCATTGCTGCACGAGCTGCGCCAGCGGGGCGCGCGCACGGCGGCCGTCTCCGCCAGCCTGCACGGCCGCCGGCTGGTCGGCTCGGCGGGTGTGCTGCACCTGTTCGACGTGCTGGTCGACGGCAACGACGCGGCCCTGATGAACCTGCCGGGCAAGCCGGACCCCGCGCTGTTCCTGGAGGCGGTGCGCCGCCTGGCGCTGCCCGCGCCCAAGGCGGCCCTGGTGGAGGCCACCCTGCCGGGGATCGAGGCGGGCCGCAAGGGCGGCTTCGGGCTCGTCGTCGCGGTCGACCGGCATGGCGAGACCACCGAGCTGAGCGCGCAGGGCGCCGACGTGGTGGTGAAGGACCTCGGCGAGCTGGCCGTGCGCGGCAGGGTCCTACCCTTTACCTCGTGACGGTTCTCATCGATCCCCCCGCCTGGCCGGGGCCGCGCGGCCTCATGTGGTCGCACCTGGTCAGCGACAGCTCCCTGGACGAGCTGCACGCCTTCGCGCTGCGGCTCGGCGTGCCGGAGCGGGCCTTCGACCGGGACCACTACGACGTGCCGGAGACCGTGCACGCCCGTGCCGTGGAGCTGGGCGCGGAGGCGGTCAGCTCGCGCGAGCTACTGCGCCGCCTCATTGCCGGCGGGCTGCGCCGCCGCAAGCGCCACTAGCTCGGCGCTCATGTTGGCTCGTGCGCGCTTCTCCCACAGGGCGTACGCCTCGTCCGTGCGATAGAGCCGTGGTACGGCCAGGAGCCTGCGCAGCACCGCGGCCCGGCCCTGGCGGAAGAGCTCGTCGGGCACGTGCGCGTACTCCTGGCGGATGTGCGCCGTGTAGGGCTCGTAGTCCGGACCGCCCAGGACCGCCAGGTCGGCGTCGCACAGGACGGCGCCGTCGCGGTCGCCCTCGGCCAGCGTGTCGTGCGCGGCCGTCAGCCGTACCAGCCTGGCCACCTCGGTGACCCGGCCGGCGGGCACGCCGCAGCGGGGCAGCCGCGCCTGAGCCAGCTGGGCGCTGCGCTCCTCGTCCCAGCCCGGCCGCCCGTCGTAGACGGCGTCGTGGAACCAGGCGGCCAGCCGCACCGCGACGGGGTCGGCGGCGGCGCCGGCGAGCCGGTCGATCGCGGCGAGCACGGCGGCGAGATGGGCGAGCGTGTGGTAGCGGCGGTGCGGCTCGGCCCAGCGGGCGACCAGCTCCGCGCCGGTGGCCCTGGCCGCCGGAGAGTCCGCCACCAGGGTGAGCCAGTCCTCGCGCATGGAGACCACCGTAGATCACCCCGCCCGGCGACCCGCGAGCGCGGTGCCGGGCGCGGGTGTGCGGGCTGTATACCGGGATTTACCCTCTTGATAGCGTTCTGAGCATGGAGCCGACGGCAAAGGATCCCCGGCGCCTGCCCCGTTGGCAGGAACTGCGTGCCGTACTGCCGCCCCGCCCGCAGCCGTTCCCGTCGAGGGCGAAGCGGCTGGCGGCGGTGGCCGATCTGGCGGACATGCGGCGGCTGGCGTGGCGGCGCGCGCCGCGGGTGGTGTTCGACTACGTCGACGGCGCGGCCGAGGCGGAGCGGTCGCTGGCCAGGTCGGTGGCGGCGTTCGCGCGGGCCGAGCTGCGGCCGCGGGTGCTGCGGGACGTCTCCGAGGCGCCCACGGCGGTGGAGGTGCTCGGCAAACGGATCTCGATGCCGGTCGTCCTCGCGCCCACCGGGTTCACCCGGATGATGCACCGCGACGGGGAGCGGGCCGTGGCCAGGGCGGCGGCGCGGGCGGCGGTGCCGTACACGCTGTCCACGATGGGGACCACGACGCCCGAGGACGTGGTGGCGGCGGCGCCGGACGGCTGGAACTGGTTCCAGCTCTACGTCGTGCGCGACCGGGGGCGTAGCCAGGAGACGCTCGACCGGGCCCGTGAAGCGGGCATGGACGTGCTGGTCGTCACCGTGGACGTGCCGGTGGCGGGGGCGCGGCTGCGTGACGTGCGGCACGGCATGACGATGCCGCCCGCCCTGCGCTGGCGTGGCGTGCTGCAGGCGATGAGCCGTCCGGCCTGGTGGTTCGACTTCCTCACCAGCGAGCCGCTGCGCTTCGCCACGGTCGACGGCGCGCCGGACGACCTGGCGGGGATCACGAACCTGATGTTCGATCCGACGGTGACGCTGCGGGACCTGGAGTGGATCCGGTCGGTCTGGCCGGGCCGGCTGCTGGTCAAGGGCGTGCAGCGGGTGGACGACGCGAAGGACCTGGCGGCCGTGGGGGTGGACGGGCTGGTCGTCTCCAACCACGGCGGGCGCCAGCTGGACCGCGCCCCCACTCCGCTGGAGTTGCTGCCCGAGGTGGTGGCCGCGGTCGGCGACCGCACGGAGGTGTTCCTGGACGGCGGGGTACGCAGCGGCGCGGACATCGCCATCGCGGTGGCGCTGGGCGCGCGGGCCTGCTTCGTCGGCCGGGCCTACCTGTACGGGCTGATGGCGGGCGGCGAGCTCGGCGTGGACCGGGTGCTGACCCTGCTGCGCGCCGAACTGGTCCGCACGCTGCAACTCCTCGGCGTGAGCGGGGTCGAGGGCCTCGACCCCGACTGCGTACGCCTGCGGTAAGGAGGCGGGGCCCGTCTTTCTTTAGCGCTTAGCTTTAAGTAGTGACGGATTGCCGGAACGCGGCCTCCCGGAAGAACGCCTCGATCACCAGCGTGGCGGCGCCCAGCGCCACAGCGTCCGCGCCGAGGCGACCGAGCACGATCGTGTCGCTCTGGAACGGCTGGGCCAGCGTGTTGGCGGCGGTCGCGGCGCGGATCTCCTCGAGCAGCCGCCCGCCCAGCATCAGGCCCGCCCAGCCGCCGATCACGATCCGCTCCGGGTTGAACAGGTGGACCAGGCTGGACAGGCCGGCCCCGAGCATCTCGACGGTCTCGGCGACGACCGGCGAGCCCGACTCCAGCACCCCGGCCAGCGCCGCCTCCTCGTCGGCCGAGTCGGCTACGACGCCCGCCCGCTCCAGGATGGCCTCGGCCCCCACGTACGCCTCCAGGCAGCCGCGCGCGCCGCAGCGGCAGGCCCGGCCGCCCGCGACGACCTTGAGGTGGCCGACCTCGCCGGCCGCCTTGCCCGCGCCCCGGTAGATGCTCCCGTCGGCGACGATGGTGCCGCCCACGCCCGAGCCCATCAGCACCATGATCGCGTCACGGGTGCCGCGTCCCGACCCGAACCAGAGCTCGGCCCGGCCCATCGTCTTGGCGCCGTTGTCCACGTACAGCGGCAGCGCGGTGCCCGCCCGCAGCAGCGCGCCAAGTGGCACGGCCTCCCAGCCGAACGTCTTGGCGCGCACCAGTGCCTCGGGGCCCGGCTCGACGATGCCCGGCACCCCGACGCCGATGCCCAGCACCTGCTCGGCGGGGATCCCGCCCTCGGAGATCACGGTGTCGACGCCGGTGAGGATATGGCGGGCGACCAGCTCGGGGTCGTGCCTGGCGGAGCGCACCGCGTAGTGCGCCCTGGCGAGTTCCTTCATCTCCAGGTCGAACAGCTCGACCCGGACCTGCGTCTCGCCCACGTCCACGCCGATCGCGTAGCCGTAGACGGGATTGACGCGGAGCAGGACGCGGGGGCGTCCCCCGTCGGAGTCGACCTGGCCCGCCTCGACGACGACGTGGTCGGCGAGCAGGTCCCCGGTCATGGTGCTGACCGTCGCCGCGCTCAGCCCGGTCACGCCGCACAGGTCGTTGCGGCTGGCCGGGCCGCCGAAGTACAGCGCCCGCAGGAGCATCGCGCGGTTTCCCCGGCGGAGGTCCCGCACCGTCCTGCGCTCTGGCGTGCCCATCGTCCCGTCCTCTCCTGAGTGCTCCGCCATGTTAGTTCAGAGCACGAATCCTGGTGTTACCGAAGTGTTTCTTCGGTGCTCCTGACTTTATTCAAGACTTAGATTATGGTCTGCTCATCCCCCCGATGAGGAGAAGACCATGAGTCGAGGAGTCGTCCGAGGAGCCGCGGTGGCGGCACTCGTCGCCGGGCTCGCCGCCTGCGGCGGCGGCCAGGGATCGGGCAACGAGAAGACACTCACCTTCTGGATGTATCAGGACCGCACCCCGCAAGCCGGCCAGGTCATCGAAAAGGTCCGCAAGGACTTCGAGAAGGCCAACCCCGGCGTCACGGTCAAGCTCGTCAAGATCCCCAAGGACGACTACAACACCAAGCTGGGCGGCGCCGTGGCGAGCAAGAGCGCGCCCGACGCGGGGATACTCGACCAGCCCCTGGTGTCGAAGTACGCGCTGGACGGCACGATCAAAGAGGTGCCCGCCGGGCTGATCGACGAGAGCGCCTTCTACAAGGGCGCCCTCGACACCAACCGGGCCGGCGGCAAGCTTTACGGCCTGCCCGCCGACCAGACCTGCGTGGCGCTGTTCTACAACAAGAAGCTGGTCCCGGCGCCCCCCAAGACCTGGGACGAGATGAAGGCGACGGCCGCCCAGGTGCACCAGGCCAACGCGAACGTCGCCGGGATGAACGTCCCCAAGGGCGACGGCTACGGCGCCTGGATGTTCCCCGGCATCGTGCACGGCGCGGGCGGCCAGATGGTCGACGACGCCGGCAAGAAGGTGCTGTTCGACCAGCCGCCGGCCGTCGAGGCGTTGCAGCTCTGGGTGGATCTGCTGAAGTCGTCGCCACGCAAGATCACCGACTCGGACAAGCCCTTCGAGAACGGCCTGGCCGCCATGACGATCTCCGGTCCGTGGGACGTGCCGACGATCCACGAGCAGTTCCCCGACCTGGACTTCGGGGTGGCGCCCCTGCCGTACAAGAGCGAGCCGGCCGGCAACATCGGCGGCGAGGACTCCGTGGTCTTCTCCACCAGCAAGAACGCCGACCTGGCCTGGAAGTGGCTGTCGTTCCTGACCAATGCCACGAACAACGGCGCCATCGCCGACGCGTTCGGCGGCTTCCCCGTCAACCTCAAGGCGCAGGTCGTGGCGAGCGGGCCCGAGCAGGCGGCGTTCCTGGAGCAGCTCAAGGTCGCGCACGCCAGGCCGGCCGTGCCTCAGTGGATCCAGGTCAACGACGAGATCATCGCCCCGGCCCTGGAGTCGGCGCTGACCGGCAAGGCCACCGCCCAGCAGGCGCTGACGGACGCGGCGGGCAAGACGCGTTCCCTCCTGGGCTGGAACGGCTGAGGTGACGGCACCCGTACTGGCGGGCCGGAAGGAGGTGGCGGCCCAGCCCAGGAGGCGGACGCGCCGCCGCACGAACGACCGCCTGGTGGGGTGGCTCCTGGTCACCCCGGCGGTCGCGTACTTCGTGGTGTTCCTGGTGTATCCGGCCCTGTCGGCGCTGTACTACAGCTTCACCGACTGGAACCTGCGCTCGGCGGCCCATTGGGTGGGGCTCGCCAACTACGCGGACCTGTTCTTCGACGACGTCAAGTATCCGCACTTCTGGAAGTCCGTGCGGGTCACCCTGCAGTACACGCTCATCGCCGTACCGCTGACGATGGTCTCGGCGCTGGTGCAGGCGCTGCTGGTGAACGCGATCCGGCGCGGGGCCAACCTGTTCCGGCTGCTGCTGTTCCTGCCGGTGGTCACGGCCGAGGCGGCGGTGGGCGCGATCTGGCGCTGGCTGTACGACCCGCAGTACGGCCTGATCAACTCGATGCTCGGCTTGATCGGCATCCCCGGCCAGAACTGGCTGAACACTCCCGAACTGGTCATCCCCGCCCTGGCGTTCATCTCCGCCTGGCAGTGCGGCATCTCGATGATCATCTACCTGGCCGGGCTGAAGGGCATTCCGGCAACCATCCGCGAGGCGGCGATCATCGACGGGGCGGGGCCGTGGCAGCGCTTCTGGCGGGTGATCGTGCCCATGCTCCGGCCGACCACGTTCTACCTGCTGGTGACGGGCGTGATCGCGGCGCTGCAGGTGTTCGGGCTGGTGTACGTGATCTTCTCGGGGTCGGGGCGGAGCGTCACCGGCGGGCCCGAGCAGTCGGGGCTCAGCTACGTGCTCCACCTGTACCTGTTCGCCTTCCGGTACGACGCCATGGGGGCCGCCTGCGCGATGTCGTTCATCCTGCTGGCCTTCATCATGATCATCACCGCTCTGCAGTTCAGGTTCGTCAAGCAGGAGGCGTCATGACCAGGGCCCGCCGGGCGTCGATCTACCTCGCCCTCGTGCTGCTGGCGGCCGTGTCGGTGGTGCCGTTCCTGTGGATGCTGGCCACCTCCTTCAAGCACGGCCACGACATCTACACCAAGGTGCCCAACCTGCTGCCCGTGGACCGCAAGAGCGGCGAGTGGGCGGCGACGCTGGAGAACTACGACTACGTCCTGGAGGTCGGCGGGCTCGGCCGCGCCTTCGTCAACAGCGTGTGGGTGTGCCTGGTCCTGGTGCCCGCCAAGCTGCTCATCGACGCGCTGGCCGCCTACTCCTTCGCCAGGATCCCCTTCCCTGGCCGCGACAAGCTGTTCGTGGTGCTGCTCGGCGGCATGATGGTGCCGACGATCACGCTGCTGGTGCCGCGCATCCACGTCACCCAGGCGCTCGGCATGTTCGATTCCGGGTGGGGGCTCATCGTGCCCAACATCGCCTCGGTGCTCGACATCTTCCTGCTCAGGCAGTTCTTCCTGTCGCTGCCGGCCGAGCTGGAGGAGGCGGCGCTGATCGACGGCGCGAGCCGGATGCAGATCTTCTGGCGGATCGTGCTGCCGCTGTCGAAGCCGGTGCTGGCCGTCGTGACGATCACCAGCTTCCTGTTCCACTGGAACGACCTCGTCTGGCCGCTGGTCGTGCTCAACGACCCGGACCTCTACACGCTGCCGCTCGCGTTGCAGCAGCTCGTGGCCAGCCCGGACGGCGGCCGCGCGTACTACATCATGGCGGGCGCCACGCTCGCCGTCGTTCCGGTGATCGGGGTGCTGCTGGTCTTCCAGCGCCGCATCCTGCAGGGCATCGCCTTCACCGGGCTCAAGGCGTGAGGAGCGTGAGCGTGAGCATCGAGTTCCGCGACGGGGTCGCCGTGGTCGACGGCGAGCCGCGGGTGCTCGTCACCGCCGACTATCCCTACTACCGCGACGACCCCGCCGTCTGGGCGGACCGGCTGCGGGCCGTACGCGACGAGCTGGGCATCGAGGTGATCACCTGTTACCTGCCCTGGCGCCACCACCAGCCCGAGCCGGGCACGGCGCCCGACTTCACCGGCGTGACCCATCCCTCCAGGGACGTCATCGGCTTCCTGGGGCTCTGCCAGGATCTGGGGCTGAAGGTGCTGGCCAAGCCCGGCCCGTTCATCCACGCCGAGGTCACCTACGGCGGGCTGCCCGACTGGGTCTGCCCCGACGCGGACCCGGCCATCGAAGCGCTGCTCGACGCGTCGGGCGCCCCTTCCCGCTGGTCGGACTCCGCCGACCACGTGCCCGGGCGCCCGCTGCCCGCGCCGCTGGGCGCCGCCTTCCTGGCCAGGGCCGGCGAGTGGCTGTCGGCGGTGGGCAAGGAGGTCCTCACGGACGGCGGCCCGGTCATCGCGCTGCAGATCGCGAACGAAGGCGTCTACACCAGCGGCGCGCTGCCGCTGACCGCCTACGACTACAGCCCGTCCGGGCTGGCCTTCTTCCGCGAGCGGCTGCGTTCCTGGTACGGCACGCTCCAGGCGTACAACCGCGTCCACCGGACGTCGTTCGGCGGATGGGAGGAGATCGAGCCACCGCGCCCGGCCGCGTCCGGACCGCGGGCGAAGGCCGACTGGGGCCGCTTCCACGCCGAGTACCTGGCGGAGGTCTACCGGGTCTGGGCCCAGGCGGTGGGCTCGGAGCTGCCGGTGGTGGTCAACCTCAACCCGCCGACCGTGGCGGAGCTGGACGACTGGCTGGCCCGGGTCCGCCCCGAGCTGTGGGGCGGCATCTCCTACGGCTTCACCAACTGGATGGGCGTCGTCTCGGCCGACCCGGACGCGCGGGCCCGCTACGTGATCGCGGCCAAGCGCGCCCCCGGCCCCAACCTGGAGGAGAACTGGGGTTTCTCCCAGCTCTACGACCCCGCCTACATCGACGCGGCGACGAGCTTCCACCAGAGCCTGCTCGCCCTGGCCGCCGGAGCGACCGGCGTCAACGTCTACACCGGGGTGTCCACGTCCGGCTGGCTCCCCGGCCTGGACGCGGCCCGCACCGGCGGCTACCCCGACTGCGCGCCGATCGCGGCGGACGGCTCCGCCTCGGAGAAGGCGCCCGTGGTCCACGCGCTGGCGGGCTTCTTCGCGCTCCATGGGGCCGAGTTCCTGGAGTGCGTCCCGGTGGCGTCGGAGGCTTTCGGGCTGTACCTGCCCTATGCCGGGATCGCCGCGCTGTCCGGCGCCGACGGCCCGCGGTGCGGCCGGGCGTTGCGTGCCTTCCACGACAGGATGCGGGCGGAGTGCCGCGACTACGCGCTGCTCGATCTCGAGACGGTCACGCCGGAGCGGCTGGCCGCCTTCGCGACGGTGACCGTGCCCGGCGGGCCCTTCATGCACCGTCACGTCCAGCGGTCGCTGGCCGTCCACCTGTCCCGCGGCGGCCGGGTGCTCGTGGACGGCCCGCTGCCCACCCTCGACGAGAACATGGAGCCCTGCTCGCTCTTCCGCCCGTCCGAGCCACTGCCCGCCGCACCCGGCCCGCTCTCCATCCTGTACGGCCGGGCGGACGCGTTCCTGCGCAGCCACCCGGACCGGAACGTCCACTACCTCACCGTGCTCGTCCAGGACGACCACGACGGCCCGGTCGGCGTGCGGACCCCGCTCGGGGACGTCGAGGTCATGGCCGCGCGGGGCGGGGCGGCGGTGTTGCGCCTGGCCGGGGGCGAGCTCGGCGATCTGGTGGTGAAGGGCGTCAACGGGTGGCTCGACTCGTCGGTGACGGCCGGCGCCACGTTCGCGGGCCGGACGGTGTCGGCGCCACATCCTGGGGACCTGGTGCGCATCACTGCCTGAGGCGACCGTATTTCGTTTTACGGTCTGGTTACGGACGGGAAATTCCTCGCCCCAACTCTTGGCAGTCCACCTACCCGACATCTATGGTTCAGTGCAATGCCACACATTACTGATGAACCGATGGTGTCCGAGCACGTCAAGCCGGTCGCCGTCCGCATCGTGGGCGGCCTGCTGCATGCCTGGCAGCTCAGGAACAGCGCGGCCACGGTCCCCCACGCCATCGAGCGGCTGCGCGCCGCCGGGAACGTGGGCAACCTCAGCCGCCTGCTGGTGGACGACCCGCCCCCGTACCGGGGCCGCTACCCGTTCCTCGACACCGACCTGTACAAGACGCTCGAAGGGCTGGCGTACGAGCTGGCCACGGGCACCGCGGCCGAGCCCGTACGGGAGTTCTACGAGGAGGTCGTCGGGCTGCTGGAGCGGGTGCAGGCGGACGACGGCTACCTGAACTCCTTCTTCCAGGACCCGGCCGCCGCCAAGAAGCCGTGGGAGGACCTGGCCTGGGGGCACGAGCTGTACAACCTGGGCCACCTCATCCAGGCCGCCGTCGCCGCCGCCCGGCACCTGGGCGACCGGCGGTTGCTCGCGGTCGCGGTCAGGTTCGCCGACCTGGTCGTGGCCCGCTACGGCGAGGGCCGCGAGGAGGCCGTCTGCGGTCACCCGGAAGTGGAGATGGCGCTGGTCGAGCTGTTCAGGGAGACGGGCGAGCGCGCCTATCTCACCCAGGCCCGGCTGTTCGTCGACCGCCGCGGCCACGGGCACCTGAAGCACAGCATCTTCCCGGGCGAGTACTTCCAGGACCACCTGCCCTTCCGCGACCTGCCCTCGGTGACCGGCCACGCCGTGCGCATGGCCTACCTGGCCGCCGGCGCGGCCGATGTGTACCTCGAGACGGGAGACCGCTCCCTGTTCGAGGCGCTGGAGCGGCTGTGGGACGACATGGTGGCCACCAAGCTCTACGTCACCGGCGGACTGGGCAGCCGTCACTCCGACGAGGCCATCGGCGACCGCTACGAACTGCCGTCCGAACGCGCCTACAGCGAGACCTGCGCGGCCATCGGCACCATGCAGTGGGCGTGGCGGATGTTCCTGGCCACCGGTGGCGCCAAGTACCTCGACGTGTTCGAGCGGATCCAGTACAACGCCTACGCCGTGGGACTGTCGGCCGAGGGCACCGCCTTCTTCTACGACAACCCGCTCCAGCGCCGCCCCGACCACGAGCAGCGCAGCGGCGCGGAGGACGGCGGCGACCCGCTGCGCCGGCCGTGGTTCGGCTGCCCCTGCTGCCCGCCGAACATCGTGCGCTGGATGACCCAGCTCGGCGACCACATGGCCGCCGAACGCGACGGCGCGCTGCTGATCGCCGCCTACGCCGCGGCCAGGATCGACACCGAGGCGCTCGGGCTGACGATGGAGAGCGACTACCCGTGGGACGGCGACGTGCGCCTGGTCCTGGACCGGGCGCCCGACGGGCCGTACACGATCATGCTGCGCGTGCCGGGCTGGGCCAAGAACGTGACGGTTACCGTCAACGGCGCGGCGGCCGACGCCACCGCGCGGGACGGGTGGCTGAGCGTCGAGCGGGTCTGGCACGCGGGCGACGAGGTACGCCTGAGCCTGCCGATGCCGGTCAGGGCGCACGGCTCGCACCCCCACCTCGACGCGACGCGGGGCGCGGCCAGCCTGGCGCGCGGCCCGCTGGTGTACTGCGTCGAACAGCAGGACTGCCCTGTGGACGTCGACGACCTGGTACTACCAAGCGTTGTTAACGCCAACATCGCCACGTCGGAAGGCGCGGTCGTCCTCCAGGTGGAGGCGGCCGCGGCACCGGCGCCGTCCGCGGAGCTCTACCCCGAGCTGCCGCAGGAGCGGGCGTTCCCGGAGACGACGGTCACCACGGCCTTCGTCCCGTACTTCATGTGGGGCAACCGTAGCCCCGAGGCCATGCGGGTGTGGGTCCGCAGTGCGTGACCCCCACCCAATGGATTGATTCAGAAAGAAGGCGACATGAGGAGATCGGCTGCGCTTTCGGGCGTCGCGGTGAGCGCCGTGCTGGCGCTCGCGGCCTGTGGGGGCGGCGGCGCCGCCCCCTCCACCTCCACCGGATCCGGCTCGTCCGGCTCGTCCGCGAAGCCCGCCACCGGTGGCACCGTGCACTTCCTGACAAAGGCGGACTTCTCCCACCTGGATCCGGTACGCGGCTGGGACGGCGGCGTCAACAACTTCTACCGGCTCATCTACCGGAACCTGACCACCTTCGGCGCGGCCCCGGGCGCGGAGAGCACGAAGATCGTGCCCGACCTCGCCACCGACACGGGCAAACCGTCCGACGGCGCCAAGACCTGGACCTTCACCCTCAAGGACAACCTGTTCTTCGAGGACGGCACACCGATCACCAGCGAGGCGGTGAAGTTCGGCGCCACGCGCGGCTTCGACCCCGAGGCCGGGATCGGCTCACCGTACGCCAAACTGCTCCTCGACGCGCCCAAGGACTACAAGGGCCCGTACGTCTCCGGCGACCTCGACACGATCGAGACCCCTGACGCCAAGACCATCGTCTTCCACCTCAAGAAGCCCTTCGCCGACTTCCCCAGCGCCCTGGCCATGGCCAACTTCGTCCCCTTCCCCAAGGGCACCGGCGCCGCGGCCGCGTTCGACACCAAGCCGATCGCGTCGGGGCCGTACAAGGTGGCCAGTTACAACCGCGGCTCCTCGCTCAAGCTGGTGCGCAACCCGCAGTGGAAGGCCGAGACCGACAGCGTCAGGTCGGCCAAGCCGGACGCCTGGGAGTGGACGTTCGGGCTGGACCCGGCCACCATCGACGAGCGCATGCTGGCCGGGCAGGGCACCGACGCCGACGCCGTCGCGGGCACGATCCAGGCGGCCACCGTGGCGCGGGTGCAGACTCCGCAGCTCAAGGCGCGCGCGCTGAGCGGGCTCAACGGCTGCACCACCTACATGGGCCTGAACACCACCAAGAAGCCGCTCGACGACGTGCGGGTGCGCCAGGCGATCAACTACGCCATCAACAAGGACACCGTGGTGGCCGGGATGGGCGGTTCGAGCCTGGCGGCCAAGGGCACCTCCATCCAGCCGCCGACGGTCGCCGGCCGGGTCGACTACGACCCCTATCCCACCGACGTCGAGGCGGCCCGCAAGCTGCTCGCCGAGGCGGGCCAGGCCAACGGCTTCACCCTCACCCTCGACACCCGGCCGGACCCGAAGATGGCGGCGGTCGCCGTGGCCATCCAGGAGGCGCTCAAGGCGGTGAAGATCGACGTCAAGATCAACAACATCGACACCTCCACTTACTACGAGGTGATCGGCACACCCGCGCAGCAGCACGACGCCGCCGTCACCGGCTGGTGCCCCGACTGGGCGTCCGGCGCGACGTTCCTGCCGCCGCTGTTCGACGGCCGCAACATCACCGCCAAGGGCAACGCGAACCTCGCCCAGATCAACGACAAGGCGATCAACAAGCGCATCGACGAGATCGCCGCGATGCCCGACGTCACGGCCGCGAACGCCGCCTACGGGGAACTGGACAAGGAGATCATGAAGCTGGCGCCGATCGTGCCGCTGGCCTATGAGAAGTACGTCCTCGTCTATGGCGCCAACATCGCCGGCGCGTACCAGTCCGCCTCGTTCTCCGGGGGTATCGACCTGGTATCCGTCGGGCTGGCCAAGCCGGGCAAGTAGCCGAAGATGACCACCACCACTGCCCTCCCACCGGCGGGCGCCCCCGTGGCGCCCGCCACCTCGGCCCGGCGGGTCGCCGGCGCGCTGCTGCACGACTGGGCGGCCATGCTCAGCACGGCCTTCCTCGTGCTGGTCCTGCTGATGGCGATCTGCGCGCCGCTGATCTCCGCGATCACCGGCCACGGGCCGAACGACTTCGACAGCGCCGCCATCGACACCGACCTCGGCGGGCTGCCGCGCGGCTCGCTGGGCGGGATCAGCGCCGACCACCTGCTCGGTGTGGAGCCGCAGAACGGCCGCGACATCCTGGCGCGCATCGCGTACGGCGCGCGCGTCTCGCTGCTGATCGCGGCCGCCGCCACCGTGCTCACCACCCTGCTCGGGGTGGTGCTCGGCATGCTGGCCGGCTTCTACCACGGCTGGGTCGACCAGGTGATCTGCCGGATCATGGACTTCCTGATGGCCTTCCCCGCCCTCATCTTCATGATCGCGATCCTGTCCTCGCTGCCGGCGGGCAACCGGTCGGTGCTGCTGGTGGTGGTGATCAGCGTCTTCGGCTGGCCGTACCTCGCCCGTGTGGTGCGCGGCCAGACGCTGACGCTGGTGAACAGGGAGTTCGTCGAGGCCGCCCGGGTGTCGGGCGCCTCGACGGGCGTCCTGGTGTTCAGGGAGATCCTGCCGAACCTGCGCAGCTCGCTGATCGTGATGACCACGCTGGCCGTGCCCGGCTACGTCGGCACCGAGGCGGGGCTGTCGTTCCTGGGCGTCGGCGTGGCACCGCCGACACCGTCCTGGGGGCAGATGATCTCCAGCTCGGTGGGCTGGTACGCCGTGGACCCGATGTACTTCGCGGTGCCCGGCGCCTTCCTGTTCTGCACCGTGCTGTCCCTGACCGTGCTCGGGGACCGCCTGCGTGCCGCCTTCGACGCCGGGGAGGCCTCCTGATGGCGCGTTATGTCGCCGCGCGGTTCGCCGGCATCGTGGTGATCCTGTTCCTGGTCTGCCTGTTCACCTTCGTCATCTTCTTCACGCTGTCGCCGGATCCGGCGCTGATGATCTGCGGGAAGACGTGCACGCCCGAGCGGATCGACCAGATCCGCGGGGTGCTCGGGCTCGACCAGCCGTACTTCACCCAGTTCTGGACGTTCCTGACGGCCATCTTCGTCGGCCGGGACTACGGCTCGGGGGCCAACCTGATCCACTGCGCGGCCCCGTGCCTGGGCTACAGCTTCCAGACCAATCAGTCGGTCTGGGAGATGGTCGTGGACCGGCTCCCGGTCAGCGCCACCGTCGCGATCGGCGCCGCGGTGCTCTGGCTGCTGATCGGCATCCTGGCCGGGCTGCTCAGCGCGGTGAAGGAGGGCACCTGGTGGGACCGTACCGCGATGGGGCTGGCCCTCGGCGGGTCGAGCATCCCCAACTACGTGCTGGCGCTGGCGCTGCAGTACGTGCTGGTGGTGTGGCTGCAGATCCTGCCCTTCCCGTCGGCGGTCTCCTTCTCCGACGGCCCGGTGCTGTGGTTCCAGTCGTACCTGATGCCCTGGGTCGTGCTGGCCACCGGCTACGCCTGCCTCTACGCGCGGCTGACCAGGGCCAACGTGATCGACACGCTGGCGGAGAACTTCATGCGCACGGCGCGGGCCAAGGGCCTGCCGCCCATGCTCACCATGCGGCGGCACGCGCTGCGGCCCGCGCTCACCCCGATCGCCACCATCTTCGGGATGGACTTCGCGGCCCTGCTGGGCGGCGCGCTCATCACCGAGACGGTCTTCGGCCTCAACGGCGTGGGCAAGATGGCCGCCGACTCGATCGCCAAGAACGACCAGCCGGTGATCATGGCGGTGACGCTGCTCGCCGCGTTCTTCGTGGTGGTGGGGAACCTGGTGGTCGATCTCGTCTACACCACGCTGGACCCGAGAGTGAGGATCACCGCGAAATGAGTGACCTGCTTGTCGTGGAGGACCTCACCGTCACCTTCCCCACCACGCGGGGGCCGGTGGACGTCGTCAAGGACGTCTGCTTCACCGTCGGCAGCGACGAGACGGTCGGCATCGTCGGCGAGTCCGGTTCGGGCAAGTCGATGACCAGCCTCGCGATCATGGGACTGCTGCCCCGGGGGGCGGTGACCCGGGGCAGCATCCGGCTGGACGGCACCGAGCTGCTCGGCCGCAGCGACAAGGACATGCGCCGGATCAGGGGGGACCAGGTCTCGATGGTCTTCCAGGACCCGCTGTCGTCGCTGAACCCGTACTACACCGTTGGCCTGCAGATCGAGGAGGTCTACCGGGCCCATAAGGGCCGCTCCCGCAAGGCGGCGCGCAAGGTCGCGATCGAGGCGCTGGAGCAGGTCGGCCTGCCCGACCCGGAGCGGCGGGTGGACTACTACCCGCACCAGTTCTCCGGCGGGCAGCGGCAGCGCGTCATGATCGCGATGGCGCTGGTCTGCTCCCCCGCCCTGCTCATCGCCGACGAGCCGACCACCGCGCTCGACGTGACCGTCCAGGCGCAGATCCTGCGCCTGCTGGCCGACCTGCGGCGGCAGAGCGGCACCGGGATGGTGTTCATCACCCACGACCTCGCGGTGATCAGCTCGATCGCCACCCGCGTCCTGGTGATGTGCCGGGGTGAGCAGGTCGAGTACGACACCGCCGAGCAGGTCTTCTCCGATCCGCGGCACGACTACACCCGGATGCTGCTGGACAGCGTCCCGCGCATCGACGACTCCCCCATCGACGAGGTGATGTCATGAGCGAGCCCCTGCTGAGGGCGAACGAGCTGACCAAGCGGTTCGTCACCCGCGGGCCGCTGGGCGGCAAGGCCGAGTTCGTCGCGGTCGACGGCGTCAGCTTCGAGGTCCGGCCGGGCGAGACGCTGGCCGTGGTGGGCGAGTCGGGCAGCGGCAAGTCGACGACCGCCCGCATGGTGGCCAGGCTGACGGAGCCGAGCGCGGGCACCCTGGAGTTCGAGGGCGAGGACATCACCGTCGCCAAGGGGTCCGCGCTGGCCCGCTACCGCGCCAACGTGCAGGTCGTCTTCCAGGACCCGTTCTCCTCGCTCAACCCCCGCCACACGGTCGAGCGCATCCTGATGGCGCCGCTGGTGTACCAGGGGATCCCCCCGACGGGCGGGAAGCGGGCACACGCCAGGGAGCTGATGGAGCGGGTCGGGCTGAACCCGGACCACTCCCAGCGCTATCCCGCGCAGTTCTCCGGCGGCCAGGCGCAGCGGATCGGCATCGCCCGCGCGCTGGCCGTGCACCCCAAGCTGGTCATCTGCGACGAGGCGGTGTCCGCCCTGGACGTCTCGGTGCAGGCCCAGGTCATCGAGCTGCTGCGGCGGCTGCAGGCCGAGAGCGGCTTCAGCTACATCTTCATCGCCCACGACCTGGCCGTCGTCCGGCAGATCGCCCATCGGGTGGCGGTCATGAGCAAGGGCAGGATCGTCGAGCAGGGCCCGGTCGACAGCGTCTTCGGCGACCCCCAGGACCCTTACACCCGCACGCTCCTGGCCGCCATCCCCCGCATCAACCCCGAATGGGACCGCAGGCGCCGTGAAGGGAGCCCCCGTTGACCACCTACACGATTCCCGGGATGCGCGTGCGCGACCACCTGGTGGAGGTGCCGCTCGACTGGTCCGCGCCCGGCGGGGACACCATCACGGTGTTCGCCCGGGAGCTGGTCGATCCGGTGCGCGCGGCCGAGGACCTGCCGTGCCTGCTCTACCTGCAAGGCGGTCCCGGCGGCAAGGGCCCGCGCCCGGTCGGCATGAACGGCTGGATCGGCCAGGCGCTCAAGACGCACCGGGTGATCCTGCTCGACCAGCGCGGCACCGGGCGCAGTTCGCGGATCGACGGGCGGGTCATGAGCGCGTTCGGGAGCGCGCGAGAGGCCGCCGACCACCTCGCCCACTTCCGCGCCGACTCGATCGTCGCCGACGCCGAGCACCTGCGTACGACCGTCTTCGGCGGCCGTCGCTGGGAGACGCTGGGCCAGAGCTACGGCGGATTCCTCACGCTGACGTACCTGTCGCAGGCTCCGCAGGGGCTGCGCGCCTGCTACGTCACCGGGGGGCTGCCCGGCCTGGACCCGGACGCGGCGGAGGTCTACCGGCGCACCTATCCCCGTGTCGCGGCCAAGAACGCCGAGTTCTACCGCCGCTACCCGCACCACGTGGAGACCGTCGGCCGCCTGGCCGACCGGCTGGCCGCGCAGGACGTACACCTGCCCGACGGCGACGTGCTCACGGTGCGGCGGTTGCAGTCGCTCGGCATCGACTTCGGCATGAAGCCGGGCTACGAGCGCATGCACTGGCTGCTCGACGAGGCGCTCGACGGCGACCACGTGACGGACACCTTCCTGCAGCAGGTGCTGGCCCGCTCCTCCTACAGCGACAACCCGCTGTTCGCCGCGCTCCAGGAGAGTATCTACGGCTCGGGCCCCGGAGCCACCGGCTGGGCCGCCGAGCGCGAGCGGGCCCGCCACCCGGCCTTCGCCGAGTCGGCCCGGCCGCTGCTGTTCACCGGGGAGATGATGTACCCCTGGATGTTCGCGGAGATCCGGGCGTTGCGCCCGTTCCGCGCGGCCGTGGAGCTGCTGGCCGAGCGGGCGGACTGGCCGCCGCTCTATGACCCGGTACGCCTGGCCGCCAACGAGGTTCCGCTGGCCGCCGCCGTGTATTACGACGACATGTACGTAGATTCCGGCCTGCAACTGGACACCGCCGCTCGCATCGGCAACGCCCAGGCGTGGGTCACCAACGAGTACGAGCACGACGGCCTGGGCGAGGACCGCGTCTTCGCCCGGCTGACCGGGCTGGTACGTGACATCGGAGGAGGCATCACAGGTGACTGACGGCAGGCCCCCCAAACTGCTGGACATCCCGGCGTTCACTGACTACATCGGCAAGGGCTGGGACATCCCCGACCGCACCCCCGTCGTCGTCCCCGGCGCCGCCGAGGCCGCCGCCGCCCACCGGGCCAGGCTCGGCGCCGCGCTCCCCGGCCGGACCGTCGTGGTGGCGGCCGGCCAGGCGCCGGTACGCAGCAACGACACCTCCTACGACTTCCGCCCCGGCAGCGACTTCTACTGGCTGACCGGCTGCGTGGCCGAGGACGCCGTGGCCGTGATCAGGGACGGCGACGCGGTCGTCTACCTGCCCGTCCCCGCCTATCCCGGCGAGCCGGGCTTCTTCGCCGACGCCGCCCACGGGGAGCTGTGGGTGGGCGCCGCCCCCGGACTGACCGAGTGGTCGGCGGCGCTGGGCGTGCCGGTCAGGCCGCTGACCGACTTCGACGGCACGGTCTCCACCGACGACGACATCGCCCGGGTGCTGGCCGAGCTGCGCATGATCAAGGATGACTGGGAGATCGGCCAGCTGCGGGAGGCCGTGGACCGGACGGTCGAGGGGTTCGCCGCCGTGCTCGCCGAGATCCCCACCGCCGTGGCCGGGCCGGGCGAGCGCTGGCTGCAGGGCACCTTCGACCGCTACGCCAGGGCGTACGGCAACGGCCCCGGCTACGCGACGATCGTGGGCAGCGGCCCGCACGCCCCGACCCTGCACTGGGTGCGCTGCGACGGCCCGGTGCTGCCGGACGAGCTGCTGCTGCTCGACATGGGCGTGGAGGTACGCAGCCACTACACCGCGGACGTCACCCGCACCTTCCCCGCCTCCGGCGCCTTCTCCCCCGCTCAGCGCCAGGTGCACGACCTGGTGGAGCGGGCGCACCGGGCGGCGCTGGCGCAGGTCGCCCCCGGCCGCCGCTTCACCGACTTCCACCACGCCGCGATGGAGGTCATCGCGCGGGGCCTGGACGACTGGGGGATGCTGCCCGTCTCGGTGGACGAGGCGCTGTCGGAGCGCGGCCAGCACCACCGCCGCTACCTGATCTGCGGCATCGGCCACCACCTCGGCCTGGACGTGCACGACTGCGCCAAGGCCGCACCCGAGGCCTACCAGGGGGCGCTCATCGAGCCGGGCATGGTGTTCACGGTCGAGCCCGGCCTGTACTTCCACGCCCACGACCTGACCGTGCCGCCCGAGCTGCGCGGGATCGGCGCGCGCATCGAGGACGACCTGCTGGTGACGGCGGACGGCATCGACGTGCTCTCGGCCGAGCTGCCCCTGTCGGCGAGCGGCCTGGAGGACTGGATGCGCCGCTGATCGGCAGGCCCCGTGTTCGGGCCCTCACAGTTGAGCGGGATGCGCGGGCAGGCGGATGACACGGCCCGCCTGTGCGATGCAGTGCAGCAGCTTGAAGCCCTCATCCCGCTTACAGCAGTCGTCCTGGATCCCCTCGGAGACCAGATCCATCGTGTCCCGTGTGACGATGCCGCGCGCCCTGGCGTAGTCGGCCGCGTCACGGTCGTCGCTGATCCAGAACGACTCGTTGAACTCTGGACGGCTCACGATCAGATAGCAGGTCTGTGCCTCACCGAGGTGCTTCAAGCTCACTCCGTCTCCCGCCGAACGCGGCACGGCGGATGCGTTCGATCTGTTCGACATCGCCCTGATCATCGATCTCGATCGGATCCCCGAGCCATCGGTCGCGGGCCACGGAGTTCAGTTCGGGATAGACGCGCGCCGAGCGGCTCGCTTCGTAGGCGATCGCCTCTGCCCATCGACCGCGGCCGCGGAGGATCGACTCCAGCAGATCCAAACGCGAGACGCACGCGAAGTTGCACAGGACGGTGTTGTCCGGAAACCAGTAGTGGGTCATGAGGACAGGGGGGAATCCTCTCTCGACAGCCCCATGGCCTGCCGCAGTAGGGTCGTGTCCATGCCCAGCAGGCCGGCGAGTGGCCGCAACGTGGCCTGGCCGTCCCGGTATGCCCGCAGCATCGTCCGCATGAGCGGAAGCGGAACGCGCGGCTGAGAGGCCGAGGCGACCCACTCCGCGAAGGAATCGGTCCGGCCGGCCAACGTGGCCGCGTCCCATGCCCGCATGCGTGCGAACGCGGCGCAGGAACCGCGATCGATCAGGTCGAGGTTGAACAGGCGCCAGGCCAGTGTGGCCGGGGAGACCAGCAGCCGGCATGCCAGCTCGGCAAACGACCGATCCGTCCAAACCATGTCTCGTACCTGCCGCGTGAGGACATCGCCCGGCAACAGGAACTCGGCGGCGAACGCGTTGGCCCGCATCTCGGACGGCTTCCTCTTGTGCGCGGCGTCGTCGAGGCTTCCGTCCAGGTGCAGCCCCTGATCGTCGCCCGCGAGCAGATGGCCAAGCTCGTGCGCGATGGTGAACCGCTGCCGCGACGGCAGCTCAGAGGAGCCCACCACCATCAGGCCGCACAGGTCATCCGTCCAGCTCAATCCTTCGAAGCCATCCGGCAGGCTCATGATCCGGACATCGATGCCGAAGACGTCCTCCACGAGCGGCGCGAGATCCCGCACTTCCCAAGCGTTGACGCGCTCATCGCCCGCGCGGCGGCGCGCCACCGCGGCCAGCTTCCTGCCCTGATCGACACAGCGTCCTGTCTTGGGAACCGGCTCAAGGGACACTCTGCCCTGCGCGTAACCGAGATAGGACAGGTCCGACCACAGCTGAGAGAGCCGACCGGCCTCCTCGATCGCCACGTCCTGCGAGGTCGCTACCTGGGCGGCGGCCCGGGCCGCGACGGCGGGCACGGGCTTGTCGGCGCCCAGCAACCAGTCGACCGTCGTCGCGCCCATATCGGCGATGCGGGCCAGATCCAGCGAGGTGAAGCGGCGGACGCCGGCCAGCGACTTCGACATCTTGGAGCCGTCCAGGCCGACTTTGGCGGCGAACTCCGCCTGGCCGAGGCCGCTGTCCGTGATCAACTGTTTGACACGCTCGACCGTCACCCCATGCATGAATCGAGCCTATGTTTGACTTGCGAAAATCGCAAGTGACTACGCGTCATCCTTACGTCGCAGGACGCCTTCCACCGCGGCCAGGGCGAGCGTCTTGTAGCCCACCGAGTCGAACAGGACCGTGATCCGGTCCGGCTCGCGGCGCATGACCGTGCCCCGCCCCCATGCCTGGTGCTCGACCTTGGCGTGCAGCGGGTATGGACCGTCGCCGGTCGCGATGGGCTCCAGGCCGTCCTGGCAGGTGTCGCAGGTCCGGCAGGCCGTGTCGTACGGCTCGCCGAAGTACTCCAGCAGGAAGCGGCGGCGGCACCCGGTCGTCTCCGCGTAGCCGCGCATCATGTCGATGCGCGAGTCGTCGACGCGGTGCCGGATCTCGTCGAGCTCCACCGCCCGCGCGGCGGCCTTCTCCGGCGGCGGGCCGCCCGGCGCGTAGCGCAGGTCGCCGGAGTCGGTGACGGTCACCGCCTCGGCCTGCTCCAGCAGGTTGACCAGGCTCGTCAGCTGTGAGGCGCCCACCTCCAGCAGGGCGCGCAGCTCGGTGACGGGCACGGTGCCGCCGTGCTCCTTCACCAGGGTCGCCACCCGCAGCAGCGCCTCGGCGTCCACCCGGCCGCTGGCGAAGAAGCGGCGCAGGCCGAGATCCTCCGGCCGGTAGAACAGCACGGCGTGGGCGGGCCCGCCGTCCCGGCCCGCCCGGCCGATCTCCTGGTAGTAGGCGTCGGGCGACTCGGGCGGCGACGCGTGCAGCACGTACCGGACATCGGGCCGGTCGATCCCCATCCCGAACGCCGAGGTGGCCACCACCGTGTCCACCTCGCCCGCCGTGAAGAGCGAGTGCACGCGCGTCCGCTCGGCCGCCCGCATCCCGGCGTGGTACGGCTCGGCGTGGCGGCCCATCCCGGTCAGCAGCGCGGCGTACTCCTCGGCCTCGCGCCGGGTGGCGACGTAGACCAGGCCGAGCCCGTCGAGGGAGGCGGCGTGCTCGGCCAGGGCCCGGCTCTTGTCGTCGTCGCCGACGAACCGGCGTACCTCCAGCCGGATGTTGGGCCGGTCGAACCCGCGTACGATCTGCACCGGGTCCTTCAGCCCGAGGGAGCGGACGATCTCCTCCCGGACGTTCGGCGCCGCCGTGGCGGTCATCGCCACCACCGGCGGGTGCCCCAGGCGCTCGATGACCTTGCCCAGCCGCAGGTAGTCGGGGCGGAAGTCGTGCCCCCATGAGGAGACGCAGTGGGCCTCGTCGACCGCGATGAGCGACGGCTTGGCCTTGGCCAGCTGGGCGACGACGTCGGGCTTGGCCAGCTGCTCGGGCGACAGGAACACGAACTCCGCCTCCCCCGCCGTGACCTTCTCCAGCCCCGCCTTGACCGAGGAGGTGGAGTTGACCGCCACGGCCCCGCCCGCGTCGGCCTTCTCCAGGCCCATCACCTGGTCGCGCTGCAGCGCGATGAGCGGCGAGACGACCACGGTGGGGCCGTCGCGCAGCTGCGCGGGCACTTGGTAGACCGCCGACTTGCCGGCGCCGGTCGGCATGACCAGCAGCACGTCACGCCCGTCGAGCAGGTGTTCCATCGCCTCCTGCTGGCCCGGCCGCAGGTCCTGCCAGTCGAAGGTCTGCCGGGCCGTGGCCCGCAGCCGCCGTCCCTTCCGCCCGAACCGGCTGTTGAGCCTCGCCCGTAATCCCATATGCCCCTCCTGTTAGTGGGCGGCCAGTACCCGCAGCCGCGCTCACCGAACGCCGGCCGTCGAACTCAGCGTGGCGCCCACTCGGGCTGCCAGCCGGGACGATGACGGTAGCCGTAGGCGAGGAGCCGCAGCGTGTCGCAGGGCCCCTCGTCCGCGTGTCCGTCTTCGCCCGCACGCCCGCCTTCGTCCCCGGCTCCGTGACCGTGCGCGGCGATCAGGCGCAGCTCGGCGGCGCAGCGGGCCATGACGTCACGGGGATCGTGGCGGGCGATGTGCACGGCGTCCCTCATGGACGGGGCGTGACCGGCGTCGCCGGTGATGCAGACCGCGCCCCGGAAGGCCGACGGGTCGCCGAAGCCGACGAACTCCTGCCCGTTGGTCATGGTGACGAAGTCGTCGCCGTCGTACCACTCCCTGGTGGGGTCGTAGGACCACGGGCCGGGAGTCGCCGCCTCGGCCGTCGCGTTGTCGCCCTCGATCGTGGCGCGCAGCCAGGACAACAGGTCGTAGGTCAACGCTCTCCCTCAGTCGGCCCCGGCATAGGTCCACGCGCCCTCGTGCCGGACGAAGCGGCTGTGCTCTTCCATGTGGCCCGCCTCGCCGTTGTCGGTGTAGTGGGCCCGGAAGCGGACGGTGCCCTCGGAGTGGACGACGCTGCCCCCGGTGGTCTCCAGGATCTCCAGCCGGGTCCAGCGTGTCCCCCGGTCCAGGTCGAGCCGGGCCGGGCGGGCCGCCGGATGCCAGGTGCGCAGCAGATATCCGGCGTCGCCGACGCTGAAGGCACTGAACCGGGACCGCATGAGCGCCTCGGCCGTGGGCGCGGCGGCCAGGCCGCGATGCAGCCGCCCGCAGCACTCCCGGTAGGTCGCCGGCAGCCCGCACGGGCACGGGGCGGAGGCGGATTTCGAGTCACGTCGCGGCACGCCTCTCATTCTGCCCGGTGCCGGAGACCGTCAGCGCCCGCGCAGGATCAGGCGCAGCTGCCTGCCGGTCCGCTTGCGCCGGAACGCCTCCCGTTCGTTGGCCTGGGGGAAGGGCTCGTCCGGGACGGGCGTCCCGAGGAAGGCGCACAACGGCTCCCATCCCTCCCGGACGTCGAAGACCAGCAGCCGCGCGGCCGGGATCGCCGCCTGGACCTCGGCGAGGTGCCGTTCGAAGACCTTCATGACGTACGCGGGATCGTCGATGCGGCCGTCGAAGACCCGATCCATGACGGTCGCCCTGGCCATGCGCGGGTAGAGGGCGAAGTCCGGCGCCCGGCGCGCCACCAGCCACCGGATGATGCGGCGGCGGATCGGCATCGGGCGGCGTTCGGCCAGGGCGCCGGCGAAGATGGTCTCGCTGACGCTGTCGTACCAGCGGCGGGGGTCGCGGACGGTGAGGATGATCTTCGCGTCGGGATAGTGCTCGGCCAGCTCCCGCCAGTAAGAGGCGGCGGGCCAGTCCACCGCCGATCGGAAGCCGGTGAACAGCTCGTCCCAGTCGCGGGCGCGGCCCTCCCCGACGTCGAGCCACTGGCGGACCCGGTACGGCTCGGCTATGACCGTGGACATGTGGTAGCAGGGGCCGTACCCCAGCAGCTCCAGCGCCGCCTTCAGCGACCTCGTGCCCGTCCTGCCGAACCCCGCGCCGATCACCTTCATCCGGCGCTCCCTCCCGCCTCTGATCGGCCTCTGATCCGCGGTGCCTACCGTCACGGTGGACGACAAGCCGGATATATGACCAGATACATGTCGCAGCCGACCGCCGCAATGGTGAGGAGCCGACCATGCTGTTCCCGCATCCCCTTCTCGACGCGCTGCGGGACTCGCCCGGCGGCGTGGCGTTCGAGCACGGATCCCGGGCCGTCTCACGGGGTGAGCTGCTGGAGATGATCCGCCGGCTGGCCGGCGCGCTGGCCGCTGCCGGGCTCGGGCCCGGCCGGGGCGTCGCCATCCGGACCGCCGTGTCGCCGGAGGCGTTCGCCGCGCACATGGCCGCGCACGCGCTGGGCTGCCGCGTCGTGGGCGTCCGGCCCGGCTACCCGGCCGCGCAGCTCGCCCACGTGCTGGGGATGGGGGTCGACGCCCTGCTGGTCGACGGGTCGAGCGCGGCACCCGAGGGGCCGCTTCCCGTCCTGTCCTTGGCGGAGTTGCTGGCGCGCGCCGACGACGGCCGTCCCCTCACCGTCACGGCGCGGCCGGACGACGTGGCCGCGCTGACCTTCACCAGCGGCAGCACCGGGCGGCCCAAGGGCTGCGCGATCACCTACCGCGCGCTGAGCGAGCACTGGGCGTGGCAACCCCGCGTGTGGGGCCCGGTCGCGGCGGCGCTCGCCGAGTCGTTCGGGCGCTACCTGCTGTTCGGCACCCTGGCCAGCATGGTCGTCATGGAGTTCCTGGCGCCGTGCCTGCTGGGCGGCGGGACGGCGGTGATCCCGGAGGACGACGGGCGGCCGATCTTCCCGTACGCGATCGAGCGCCACCGGATCACCGGCTCCATCATCACCGTGCCCCGGCTGTACCAGATGCTCCGGCTGCTCAAGGACGACCCGGTCGACGTCGGCAGCCTGCGCGCGCTGATGGTCTCCGGCTCCCCGATCAGCCCGTCCCGGCTGGCGGCGGCGGTGGAACGGCTCGGCCCGGTCGTCTACCAGGGCTACGGCCAGACCGAGGCGGGCAACATCGCGATGCTCACACCCGCCGACATCGCCCGAGGCCACGCCGACTCGGTGGGCCGCCCGCATCCGGGGGTCGAGATCAGCGTCCGGGACGAGGATGACCGGGAGGTGGCCACGGGACGGACCGGCGAGATCCACGTACGCAGCCCGTACCTGATGTCCGGCTACTGGGGACAGCCGGCGGAGACCCGCGACACGCTGCGCGACGGGCGGCTGCGCACCCGCGACCTGGGCTACGTGGACGAGGAGGGCTTCCTGCACCTGGTCGGCCGGAGCCGGGATGTGATCATGGTGAACGCGATGGTGGTGTACGCGGGTCCGATCGAGCGGGTGCTGGCCGGGCATCCCGACGTGGACGAGGCGTACGTGGCCGGGGCGCCGGACGAGCTGACCGGGGAGGCCGTACACGCGTTCGTGGTGCCCGCCGCCGGGCGTACTCCGGGCCGCGACGCGCTGACCGCCCTGGTACGCGCCGAGCTCGGCGACGACAGCGTGCCCCGGACGATCACGGTGGTGCCGGCCGTCCCGGTCGCCGCCAGCGGCAAACCGGACAAGCGCGCCCTGCTGGACCGGCCCGGCGGGCGGATGCTCTGAGCATTCTCTGAGAATCGCCCGCCAACACTGATGTCGTCCTTTCCCTGACAGTCCTTTCCCTGACGGTCCTTTCCCTGACGGTCCTTTCCCTGACAGTCCGTTCCATGACATCGCTGTGACGGAGGCCTACGTGCCGGACAACGCCCTCGACTATCTGGTGATCGGCGCCGGCCCGGCGGGGCTGCAGCTGGGATATTTCCTGGAAAAGGCGAGCCGGTCGTACCTGATCCTGGAAGCCGGTCCCACACCGGGCATGTTCTTCCGCACCTTCCCGCGCCATCGCACACTCATCTCGATCAACAAGAGGTACAACGGAACCTCCGACCCGGAACTCAACCTCCGGATGGACTGGAACTCCCTGCTGTCGGACGACCCGGACCTGCTGTTCACCCGCTACAGCGAGCGCTACTTCCCCGCCGCCGACGACATGGTCCGCTACCTCGCCGACTACGCCGCCGCGTGCGGCCTGCGGATCGTCCACGACGCCCGCGCCGTCCACATCACCCGCGCGCCGGGCCTGGGCCCCTTCCGGGTGGCCGACGAGCACGGCCGGACGTACGAGGCGAAGCGCCTGATCGTGGCGACCGGGGTCACCCGGCCCAACATCCCGGAGATACCGGGCATCGAGACCGCCGAGCCCTATGGCACGGCCGCGACCGACCCGTCCGGCTACGTGAACCAGCGGGTGCTCGTCATCGGCAAGGGCAACTCGGCCTTCGAGACGGCGGACAACCTGGTCGAGACCGCCGCGGTGATCCACGTCGCGGGCCCGAACTCCGTACGGATGGCGTGGCGCACCCACTTCGTCGGGCACCTGCGCGCGGTCAACAACAACTTCCTCGACACCTACCAGCTCAAGTCCCAGAACGCGGTGCTGGACGGCTCGGTCAAGCGGATCGAGCGGCAGGCCGACGGCTCGTACCTGGTGACGGTGAGCTTCGCCCGCGCCGACGAGGTCACCAAGGACATCCCGTACGACCGGGTGATCGTCTGCACCGGTTTCCGGTTCGACGCCTCGATCTTCGACAACGGGTGCCGTCCGGAGCTGATGATCCAGGACCGCTTCCCGGCGCTCACCCCCGCCTACGAGTCGGTCAGCGTGCCCGGCCTCTACTTCGCCGGGACGCTGACGCAGTCCCGCGACTTCAAGCGCGGCACCAGCGGGTTCATCCACGGCTTCAGGTACGGCACCCGCGCGCTGCACCGCATCCTGGAGCACAGGTACCACGGCGTCCCGTGGCCCGGCCGCGAGCTCTCGGCCGACCCGGAGGCCATGGCGGCGGCGGTGCTCGACCGGGTCAACCGCTCCTCGGCGCTGTGGCAGCAGTTCGGGCTGCTGGCCGACGTCATCGTCCCCGACGGCCGGGGCGGGGCCCGCTACCTGGAGGAGCTGCCGGTCGATCTGGCGGGCCCGCCGATCGGCGACGCCGGCCACTTCGCGATCACCCTGGAGTACGGGCCGGAACACGACAAGGTCGACCCCTTCGACATCGCGGTCGGCCGGATCCGGCAGAGCGACTCCGCACGCGCCCACGAGGGCCACTACCTGCATCCGGTGGTACGGCATCACCGGTCCGGCGCCCCGGCCGCCGTGCACCACATCACCGAGAACCTGGAGAACGACTGGACCTCCCCGGAGGTGCACCTCGCGCCGCTGCGGGCCTTCTTCGCCCGCCAGGCCGCCTCGGTGCCCGCGTGATGGACGCGCTGGGCGAGTCCGCGGCCGGCGAGTTGGACGCGCTCGGCGGGTTCAAGGTCGGCGAGATGGACACGCTCAGCGAGTCCGAGGCCGGTGAGATGGCTACGCTCGGCGAGTTCGAGGCCGTGGCCCGTGCGCGTCTCGATCCCGCGCACTACGACTACTTCGCCGGCGGGGCCGGTGACGAGGTCACGCTGCGGGCCAACGAGGCGGCGTTCGACCGGCTGGCGCTGGTGCCGCGGGTGCTGCGCGGCACCGGGAAGCTCCAGCTCGGCGTCACTGTGCTGGGCAGCCGCGCGGCCATGCCCGTGCTGGTGGCGCCGACCGCGTTCCACCGGCTGGCCGACCCCGAGGGCGAGCGGGCCACGGCGCGGGCCGCCGCCACCGCCGAGACGATCATGATCGTCTCGATGGCGGCCACGGTCGCCGTCGAGGACGTGGCCGCGGCGGCGCCCGAGGCCGAGCTCTGGTTCCAGCTCTACATCCAGCCGGACCTGGCCTTCACCGAGACCCTCGTCCGGCGCGCCGAGGCGGCCGGCTGCACGGCGCTGGTCGTCACCGTGGACTCCCCCACCCTGGGAGCGCGGCCACGGGACCGGCACAACGGCTTCCACGACCTGCCCGAGGGCCTGTGCTGCGAGAACCTGCGCGACGGCGCGCGGGTGCGGCCGATCGTCATGTCACCGGAGATCTCCTGGGCGCACATCGACCGGCTCAGGGAGATGACGGCGCTGCCGATCGCGCTCAAGGGCGTCGCCCATCCCGCCGACGTACGCCTGGCGCTCGAGCACGGCGTCTCGGCGCTCCTGGTCTCCAACCACGGCGGCCGGCAGCTCGACACGGTCCCGGCCGCTGTCGATCTGCTGCCGGACATCGTCCGCGCCGTGGGCGGAGCCGTACCGGTGCTGCTGGACGGGGGTGTCCGGCGTGGCACCGACGTGCTGAAGGCGCTGGCGCTGGGCGCCGCCGCGGTCGCGCTGGGCCGTCCGGTGATCTGGGGGCTGGCGGCGGACGGCGAGCGGGGCGCGGGGCGGGTGCTCAGCCTGCTGCGTACGGAGGTCGAGCGGGCGCTCACGCTGTGCGGCTGCGCGTCGATCGACGAGCTCGAACCGGGGATGGTGCGACGGCCGTGGTGACCGGGATTTTGACCGCAGTGGTCGCGGCGGTCGCCGTCGTCGCGGTGCTGAGCCTGCCGTGGTGGTTGCCGGGCCGGGTCGTGGCGCTGCGTGTACGGGTCTTCAACCGGGTCAACGGGGACGAGGGCATCCCCGTGCCCGGCGATCTGGTCGGGATCGAGCGGTTCAAGGAGGTCTACTCCCATCCGGCGGCCGGTGGCCGGAGCAAGGGCGCCGCCCTGTCGGACCTGTTCTGGTACTGGCTGGCACCCGGCCCCGAGATACACCAGGAGCACTTGGAAGCGGGCGAACGGTATGACGCCGTCGCCCGGGCCACACGCGGCTTCCTGTCCCTACCGCGTACGGAGGCGGAGGAGCTGACCCGCCGCTGCGTCACCCGGACGCTGCGGGAGGCGCGCGGGCTGGTCCGGCTGCGCGACCTGACGATGCCGCTCTGGGCGGAGTTCTCGTACGCGCTGGTCTTCGGCAGGCCATGCCCGCGCACGGCCCGCGACCTGATCGTGGGCAACGCGAACGACGTCGTCACCTCGCTCAAGTGCTGCGGCCTGCGGCACATGGACCGGCGCGACCGGCTGACCCGGTACCTCATGGACCGGCTGCCCCTGGTGCGGCATCCGCTGCCCGAGGGGTTGTCGGCCAAGGAGCAGGCGCTCTACCTCCAGGGGGCCTTCTTCAACACCGCGGTCGTCCAGCTGTCGGAGGCCATGGCCCACCTGCTGATGGTCCTCGCGCAGCATCCGGACGTACAGGCGAGGGCGCTGACGGGCGGCCCGCGTTACCTGGACCAGGTGATCGCGGAGACGCTGCGGCTCTATCCGCTCTTCGGCATCGCCCACCGCGTCACGACCGGCGACATCCCGCTGGACGAGCGCACGGTGATCCCGGCCGGCTCGGTGCTGTGCTTCAACTACCCGGAGTTCCACCGCGCGGGCTTCACCGACCCCGACCACTTCGACCCCAGCCGCTTCGACCCTGACCGGTCCGACCCGGCTCGTTTCCACCCCGACCGCCTCAACCCGGCCCGCGATCACCCTGACCACTTCGAACCGGCCCAATCCCACCCAGACCCGGCCCACCCCCGTCCCCACCGGACGGTGGTCCGTGAGCTCAACCACATCCCGTTCGGCGTCGCCGCCAACCGGCCGTGCCCGGCCTGGCGGCTGGCGCCGATCGCCATGCGGGTCGCGGCGGAGGAGATCCTGCGCCTGTACGCCCTGGACTCCACCGCCTCCCACACCCGGTCCCTGCCCAACCGGGGGCCGTGCCTGCTCACCCCGCGCTACGCCCGCGGGAGTGCCGCCCACCGGCCGCTGCTGCTGTTCGTACGGTTCAGGGACCGCTGGGAGGACGTCTGGCGCAGCCTCGTCCAGCTGGTCCTCGGCACGTACATGGTCTGGGACGCGCGCAGGCAGCGGCTGTGCGAGCGCCACTTCGCGGATGAGAGCCGGCCGGTCACCCACTGATCGCCCCGACCGGCCGGTCACCCACTGACCGGCCCGGCCAGCCAGCTGGTCCCCCAACCGATCGTCCGGATTACGAGCGGAGGAATGGTATGCCCACGATGGCCCTGGTCGCCGGCGGCGACCCGAACCTCGAACTGATCCTCAAGGTGCTGCCCGCCCTGGTCGTCATCCTGCTGACCGCGGGCGTGTGCGGCCGGCTGGCGCTGATGGTCATGCAGCCGCGGGTCCTCGGCGAGATGGTGGCCGGCGTCCTGCTCGGCCCGACCCTGTTCGGCTGGCTGTTCCCGGAGGCTCAGGCCGCCCTGTTCCCCAAGGAGGTCCGGCCGGTCCTGTACGTGCTGAGCACCATCGGGCTGACGCTGTACATGTTCCTGGTCGGCGCCGGGCTGGACCACAGCGCGCGCTCGCCGGGCGAGATCCGCCGGGGCTCGCTGCTGGCCGTCTCGGGCATCCTGCCCTCCCTGCTCCTGGGCTCCTGCACCGGCCTGCTCCTGTGGGACGTGCTCTCCCGCCCGGACGTCAGCCGGTGGGAGTTCGCCCTGTTCGTCGGGGGCGCGCTGTCGCTGACCGCCTTCCCCATGCTGGCCAGAATCCTGTACGAGCGGAAGCTGGAGAACTCCCCGCTCGGCCGGCTCACCCTGATCGCGGCCTCCATCGACGACGCCCTGGCATGGTGCATCCTCGCGGTGCTGTCGGCGATCCACCTCGGCTCGGGCTCCGGCGGCGCCCTGCGCACCATCGGCCTGGCCACGGTCTTCGCGGTGGTGATGCTGACGGTGGTCGCCCGGCTGCTGCGTCCGTTGGGCCGCGGTCTCGCGCGAACCGGCCGGCTCGGTCCGGGCGCCATGTACGTCGTCATCCTCGTACCGCTCACGGCGGGCTGGCTCACCGACTGGATCGGTGTGTACGCGGTTTTCGGCGGCTTCATCGCCGGACTGGCCATGCCCCGCGACCCGGCCTTCCGTCAGGTGCTGCACGGCCGCATGATGGACGTCGTCTCGACGCTGCTGCTGCCGGTCTTCTTCACCTTCTCGGGGCTGAACACCCATCTCAACGGCATCGCCGGGGGCGCCATGCTGCTGGCGTTCGCGCTGATCCTGGTGGCGGGCTTCAGCGGGAAGTACTTCGGCTGCTCGCTGTCGATGAGGGCGATGGGGTTCGGCTGGCGCGAGTCGTACGCGGTGGGCGCGCTCATGAACGCGCGAGGGCTGATGATCCTCATCTTCATCAACATCGGCCTGGCACAGGGCATGATCACGCCGGAGCTGTTCGCCATGCTGGTGCTCGTGGCCGTCATCACGACCGCGGGCGCCCTGCCGCTCTACAAGCTGGCGCTGCCCGAACGTCTCGAGCAGGCCAGGAGAACCGACCCCGAACAGCCCCGCCCTCTGGAGGAGCAGACAGCCTCCGCCCAGCCCACCATTTCCTGAAATGTCAACACTTGTCGGGACCCTGGTAATTCTGCGGCGGTGATGCAACGGTTGATCCGTGGCTGGGACATCGAGCACGGCCGGCTCCCCCTCCCGCCGGCTGCTGCTCGTGGAGGATGACCGCGAGCTCGGGCACATGCTGGTGGACCTGTTCACCGATGAGGGGTACACGGTCGACCTGGCCCTGGAGGGGCAGCGTGGCCTGCACCTGGGCCTGAGCCGCGCCTACGACGCCATGATCGTCGACCGGGGCCTGCCGGTGGTCGACGGCATCGACCTGCTGCGGCGGCTGCGCCGGCGGGCCGTCACCGTGCCGGTGCTCGTCCTGACCGCCTTCGGCACGGTCGCCGACCGGGTCACCGGGCTCGACGCGGGCGCCGAGGACTACCTGGTCAAGCCCTTCGAGATCGACGAGCTGCTGGCCAGGGTACGGGCGCTGCACCGCAGGAACCTGGACCAGGCCGGCCTGCTGCCCATCGGCGCGGGCTGGCTGGATCCGGAGGCTCACACCGTACGGCTGCCGACCGGCGAGCAGGTGACCCTGTCCGGTCAGGAGGCGCGGCTGCTGCACGCGCTGGCGATCCGGCCCCGGCAGGTGCACACGCGCGCCTCGCTGCGGCAGCGGGTCTTCGACGGCGCCCGCACCGAGGCGATCGTGGACACCTACGTGTACTACCTGCGCGGCAAGCTGGGGGCGGGCATCGTCAGCACCGTACGAGGCGTGGGCTACCGCCTGGGTGAGCTGTGAGGGGGCAACTGGTCGCCGATCCGGGGCGGCCTCTGCTGAACCGGGCCCGCCGCCGGGTCACCGTGCAGGTGGCGGGGGCGATCTCGGTGGTGCTCGCGCTCTTCGGGATGATGGTCTACTGCGTCACCGTGGGCGACCAGAGCGCCTCCGCACGGCGTGACCTGGCCGCCGCCACGCAACACGGCTCCGTCGCGCACCCTCCCCCCTGCATGTGGCTGTTCGAGCTGCGTGACGGCACCGTACAGAGCTCCCCAGGGGCACCTGCGGCGCTCCCCCTGCGCGCCGCGCTGTACCTGGCCGCCGCCGGCGGCGAACCGCAGGTCACCCAGGCCGAGCTGGCCGGGCAGAGCTATCTCGTACGCACCGAGCGGCGCGGCGACGTGGCGGCCCAGGCGGTCATCGACCTTCGCTACCAGGCCGCCGAACGGCAACGCCTGCTGCGCACGATCGCCGCCGCCGAACTCGCCGGGCTGCTGGCCGCGCTGCTGATCGGCCAGGTCCTCGCCCGCCGGGCGATCGCGCCGCTGGGCGAGGCCCTGGCCCGCCAGCGCAGGTTCGCCGCCGACGTCAGCCACGAGCTGCGCACCCCGCTGACCCGCCTGCACACCCGCGCCCAGCTCGTGGCCCGCCAGCTGCGGCGCGGCACCGACCCGATCCTGGTCATCGACGAGGTCGACCAGCTGGTCACCGGCAGCCGCCAGCTGGGCGAGGTGGTCGAGGACCTGCTGGTGTCGGCCCAGTTCAGGCAGCCGCACCGGCCGTTCGTCCCCGTGGACCTGGCGGCGCTGGCCGAGGAACTGGCCGTGGCCGAGGCGGCCCGCGCGGCGGCGCACGGCGTGACGATCGAGGTGCACCGCCAGGGCCTCGACGCCCACCTCGTACGCGGTGCGCAGTCGGCCCTGCGCCGGGTGATCTCCGCGCTGCTGGACAACGCGCTCAACCACACGAGTGCGGGCGGGCACATCTGGGTGACGGTCGTCGGCGGCCCGGAGGTGGTGGAGCTCACGGTGCGGGACGACGGGGTGGGCCTGGATCCGGCCGACTCCGAGCGGCTGTTCACCCGGTTCGTCGGCCAGGGCTTCGGGCTGGGGCTGGCCCTCGTACGGGAGGTGGTGGACGGGCACGGCGGCACGATCACGGCGGACGGGCGGCTGGGCGCGGGCGCGGTGTTCACCGTCCGCCTCCCGGCCGACCCCGCCGTCCCGCACCACCCGGCGCCCAGGACCGAGCCCGCCGACCACGGGGCTCGGGAACCGGAGCGGCGCTTCTGATGTGCCGCGGCGGGCTCTCCCATGCCACCTTGGACGAACTGCCTGAGCACCTGAGCTTGCCAGCCCAACACGCGCTCTGCCCGGATCCTCACGGCCAAGCCGATGGAGGCCTCGCCGACCGGGCTCAGGCGTTTCAGCACGTCCGGGGAGGTACGGACCTGAGCGATCAGCCACCAGTCGCTGTCGGCCGTACACCGCTCCAGCGGGATGTCGGTGCCGAACCCGGTGACGCCCACCATGAGCAGGCGACGCTTGTCCTGCTCGATGCCGAGCGTGGCGGTCTTGGCGGCGATCCGGCGCGGCATCCGGAAACGACGCCGGATCGTCCGGGTCGACTTCAACGGTCCGGTCGAACAGCCGGGTGGCGGCAGCGACCTGACGGGCGCCGCCGACCGGCCGGGCGAAGTCGGCTGACATCGAGGAGAACCAGCCCTGTCGACGGGCCGAGTGCTTGGCCGCCCGCTCCAGCAGCACCCGCTCACGGCGCGACACGCTGCCGTCCAGAGCCCGCAGCACCAGGTCGGCCACGTCCTCGGGCCGGTATCGACGATCCAGCGAGCCGTGCAGCTCCACCAGGACTTCCCGGCGTGCTGGAACGCGGCCGCCGGCCTCGCGAAACTCCATGATCCCATCATTCACGTCCGCGCCACCTCGCCTCAAACGATTTGCCGGGCGCGCGGGCCGAACCCGATGTCCGCCAAGCCCTGACCGTATGACCGGAGGTCGTCCGCCACCGGTTCCAGCGATTCGGCAAGCCACTCTCATGACCAGGAAAGGTGGCCGGGTCGTTCCAGGGCGGATCACGACAAGGCTGAAAACCTCCCCGTGGGAGATGCAGTGACCCGCAGTCCGATCACCACACGGAGGTGCGCCATGACGACCAACGCCAATCTCGACAAGCTGCTCGACAAGGCATTCGAGAAGTACGAGCTGGAGAAGCTGCCCGCCGCCCCGGTGAGCGCGCTCGCCGGGGTGAGCGACGCCGACGCCGAGTCGCTGGCCAAGGCGTTCAACATCAAGACCATCGGCGATCTCGGCCGCAACAAGCACTTCCGCGCCGCGGTTGCCATCGTCAACCTCGTCGACGCCGCCAAGTAGCAGCGCGCCGTGAAGACGCCCTGTCCATCTTGGGCGTGGGCGGGGCGTCTCGGCCCACAGGGGGTCTCGGTTCACCGAAGGCGTCTCGGGCTCACCGGGTCGGTGTCCACATCCGGTCACCCGTGATCGTCGGCCACCATCCGCTGACCGTGCGGCGCTACGTCTTAAGCGCTGCCGGGGCACGCATGAGAAGAGGCCCGCTCCTCATGACGAGTAGCGAGCCTCTGACCTGCGACGAGCGTGGTGGGCGATACTGGGATCGAACCAGTGACCTCTTCGGTGTGAACGAAGCGCTCTCCCGCTGAGCTAATCGCCCGCCCTGCGGCCCCTTGCGGCGCCGACGGGAAAACCATACCGCACTCCGGGACCTGGTGGCGAAGCGGCGGGAGGCACGGAGGGTGATTCGGGGAAAGGGTGCGGTTGCCCATCGGCGTGACGGCTCGTTGGCATACCATCGTCGTGTTCCGGTAGGTGCCGATCGTGATCTTTTCTCAAGGAACGTTCTTGGTAGGCCCCCCGGAACAGGCTCCACGAACACGCAAAACCCTTGTAAATACGACCCGATTGATGCCGTTTAGCCAGGTAGATGCCTAAATGTCCAGCTGTGATGTGCGTTACAGAAGGGCCTAGGAGCGGAATCTTTCCTACAGGTTTCTTCGTTCCGCGTGATAGCTCAGGACGAAGTCCGTCAGAGCAGTGATAGCCCCGAAGAGGGGACCTTCGACGAAAAGGTTTGGCTGACGATGAACAGCACCACCGTCTCCGCCGAGCTTGGCCTTCGGCTTGTGGTCCCCGACCGTACTACCGTCCCCCTGCTCGCCGGACTGAGTTACACGGCCGACGACCCGTACGCCATCCGCATGGCCTTCCACGTAGGGAACGACGAACCGGTCGAGTGGATCTTTGCCCGTGAGTTGCTGACAGTTGGCATCGTGAGACGCGTCGGCGACGGCGACGTGCAGGTATGGCCCGCACGCGCCGACGGCGAACGCACCCTGCACATCAGTTTGACCTCGCCGTTCGGCCAGGCACTGTTCGAGGTGCCGCTGGCGCCGCTGACCGAGTTCCTCCACCGCACCTACGAGAAGGTGCCCGCCGGTCGCGAGACCGACTTCATGGATCTCGACGCCGAACTCACCAATATGCTCTGGCCGAGCTGACTTCTTTTCGATCTTTTACGGCCGGCACGGTGAGCCCCAGGCGCCGCACAGGGCTGGGGTCTGTCCAGGGGCACGCTCCTCCAGTGGAGGTGGCCTGGCGCCGTTACGTGCGCATTCTTGACCCCGGTCCGGGGATTGGGCCGGGGTCTGATCATTAGGCGGGGGTCTGGTGAACCTGAGCCGCCGCACGCCCGAGGTCCGCGCCATTGCCGACATGACCATAGGCCGACATGACCATTGACGGTATGTCTGGTTCCTGATGGTTTGCTGGGATTATTGGGTGATCTCCGCCAGCGCCGCTTTCATTCTCGTAATCTCGATGCTCTGGCCCGAGTAGACGTCTCTCGCCATGCGCCTCATCGGCTGGTCCGTGCCGGCGGAGAGCTCTTCGCCGGCCATCTTCAGGGCGCCCCCGTGGTGTCTGACCATGAGTTGCAGGAACAGGCGGTCGAAGGCGGCCGCGCGGGCCGCCCGCAGGGCGTTCATCTCCTCCAGGGTGGCCATGCCGTAGCCCTCGGGGCCGTGAGCGTGGTCGTCGGGGACCGGGCGGCCGAGGGAGGCGAGCCAGGAGGACATGACGGTGATCTCGGGGCGCTGCGCACTGGCGATCTGCTCGGCGAAGCGGCGTACGGCCGGTGTCGTCGTACGGTCCTTGACCAGGCCGGTCATCTCCAGCGCCTGCCGGTGGTGCGGGATCATCCCCTCGGCGAAGCGGACGTCGGCGGCGGTCGGGGCGGGCGGCGGCCGGCCCAGGCGTTCGCCGGGCGTGGCCGTGCGCGCAGGGGTGCCGGGGCCCTGTGGGACGATCACCGGAGCGTCGGTGCCGATCGCGGACGGCTGCTCCGCCTCCTGGGCGCACGCCGACAGCACGGGCAGCACGAGTGCCGCCAGGACTGCGAGAATGAGCGCACGCGATCGGGACCTTTCTGACATAGCTTCCATAGTGACCCAGGAACGAGAGGGAAGTGCGTGATCTTCGGAAAGGTACGGGTGGCGGCGGCGTGCGCGGCGCTCCTGCTGGTGGCCGCGTGCAGCACCGGTCCGCGAGGTGAGGAACCCTCCGGAGACGGGGGCGAGCCCCTCACCACCGCCCAGCCGACCGGTGACGCGAAGACGAGCCCGAACGTCAAGCAGGTCGCCCACGTGCCCCGCACGGCTCCGCTCAACGGCGCCATGGACTGGAACACCGACCTGGCCTTCCAGGGCGACTACGCGTACGTGGGCAACTTCGGCGGGTTCTCGATCTACGACATCAGCGACCCGACCAAGCCCAAGACCGTCAGCCAGGTGGCCTGCCCGGCGCAGCAGAACGACGTCTCGATCTACGGCGACCTGCTGATCCTGTCGATCGACGAGCCGCGCAGCGACGAGAGCTGCGCCTCCACGACGAAGAGCCAGGCCTGGGAAGGGCTGCGGATCTTCGACGTCAGCGACAAGAAGAACCCGAAGTACGTCTCGGCCGTCGCGACCGACTGCGGCTCGCACACGCACACGATGATCCCCGACGGGGAGACGCTGTACGTGTACGTGTCCTCGCCCGGCCCCGAGCCGGAGTCGGACACCTGCCCGCCGCCGCACGAACTCCTCCAGGTCGTGGAGATCCCCACCAAAGACCCCAAGGCCGCCAAGGTCGTGGCAAGGCCGAACTTCTTCCCGGACCGCGAGGAGACGGGCGCCGGGTGCCACGACATCACGGCGTACCCGGAGAAGAAGCTGGCCGCGGCCGCCTGCTTCGGCGACGGCGTGCTGCTCGACATCTCCGACCCGGTCAATCCGAAGCTGCTCCAGCGGATACGCGACGAGGAGAACTTCCAGCTCTGGCATTCGGCGACGTTCAACAACGACGCGACCAAGGTGGTGTTCAGCGACGAGCTGGGCGGCGGCTCCGCGCCGACCTGCGACCGGGACACACCGCGGACCAAGGGCGCGGACGCGATCTACGACCTCACCAACGGGCAACTGGAGCGGCGCGGCTACTTCAAGATCCCGCGCGAGCAGGAGCAGGACGAGAACTGCGTCGCCCACAACGGCTCACTCCTCCCGGTGCCGGGCAAGGACATCATGGTCCAGTCCTGGTATCAGGGCGGCGTGTCGATCTGGGACTTCACCGACTCCGCGAACGCCAAGGAGATCGGCTACTTCGATCCGCCCCCGTTCGACGGCGTCGCGGGGTCCTGGTCGGCCTACTACTACAACGGCTACATCTACTCCAGTGACATCCGGGGCGGCCTGGACGTCATCGAGATCAAGGATCCGCTGACCGACCCGGCCAAGCAGGTCAAGATGGACGACTTCAACGTCCAGACCCAGAAGTCCTACTGAGGTGCCGTGATGGTCCCCGCCCGCCAGTTGCTGTAGGTGGTGGCGAAGGAGGAGGCCAGCCGGATGTTGGCGTTGAGCGCGCGCCAGGACAGGTCGAAGAAGACCGGCCTGTCGCGCGGGTCCAGCTTCAGCTTCCAGGTGAGCTGGGTGTCGGCGAGATCGTCGACGGTCCACCCGCCGGTGATCTCCGAGATCTTGTCCTGCAGGGCCCGCGGGCCCTTGCTGGTCACCAGGGAGCCGGAGTAGGACCGCCCCTCCGCGCTGATCCGCGGCGTCAGGCTGATCACGTCGAGCAGGGCGCCGATCCCCGCGGTCACAGGGAGCATCTCGGCGAAGTAGAGCGCCTCCGACGCCTCCTTGCCCTTCACCGGCTTGCCGTCCAGGAAGACCGCCGGGGTGTCGGAGCTCTCTATGACGACCACCTGCCGGCTGTCGCCGACCGACTGGACCCGCATGTCGAAGTCCGTGGTGGTGCCATCGCTCGCGCCGAACACGAGCTGGCCTCGGGCCTCGCCGGCGTACGCGCTCTCGCTCAGGCCACCCGAGTAGGTGAAGTCGGCCAGCGGCGTCACGATGGTCGCCGCCTCCACGGCCGCGACCAGCTCCGCGCGCTTGGCCGGCGGCGGGGGGACCATGGACTCGGTCGCGCCGGTGGTCGTCGATGACGGTGTGCCGGTGGCGGCGGCCGGTGTGACGGGTGCGCGGCCGGCCGCCCGCTCCCAGAGCAGCACCCCGCTGACCAGCAGCGCCGTCGCCGCGAGGCCCGCCCCGGCCAGCATCTTCCTGCGCGCCATCAGCGCCCGCGCGGTGCCGAAGGGCGACGGCGGCCCGGCCACCAAGGTGTCGGCCGCCGCCAGCGCCCCCTGCTCGAGCACGTCGGCCTCTTCCGAGCGCCGCTCCTCGCCGAGCAGCTCCAGCAGGATGCCGCGCGCCGTGGGACGGGCCGCGGGGTCCTTGTCCAGGCAGCGCGCGACGATCCCGCGCAGCGGCTCGGCCAGATCGCCCAGGTCGGGCTCGCCCTGCAGAATCCGGTAGGCGACCGCGGCGATCGTGTCCCCGCCGAACGGCGCCTGCCCGGTGGCCGCGTACGCCATCGTGGAGCCCCAGGCGAACACGTCGGCCGGCGCCCCGACGGGCCCGTCGCCGAACTGCTCGGGCGCCATGTAGCGAGGCGTCCCGGCCAGCCCGCTCTTGGTCGCGGTGAGCCCGGCGAGCCGGGCGATGCCGAAGTCGATGACCCTCGGCCCGTCCTGGGCCATCAGCACGTTGCCCGGCTTGAAGTCGCGGTGCACCACGCCCGCCCGGTGGATGGCGGTCAGCGCGGTGACCGTGCCGATGGCCAGGCGGGTGAGGGGCGTGCCGCGCAGGGGCGCGACCTCCTCCAAAGAGGGGCCGTCGATGTACTCGCTCACGACGTAGGGCGGGTCGTGGTCGAGGTCGGCGGTGATCACCCGGGCCGTGCAGAACTCGGCGACCTGCCTGGCCGCGGCGAGCTCCCGCTGCGCCGTGCGATCGACGCCGCCCGCCATGCCGCCCGCCATCACCTTGATCGCCACTCGCTCGCCACCCGGCTTCTCGGCCAGGTAGACAACGCCCTGCCCGCCCTGCCCGAGCCGGCCCACGATCAGATAGCCGCCGAGCCGCAGCGGGTCGCCCGGCCGGGGTGTATCGACGGCCATCCGCTCAGGGGTTGAGGTCGGCGGCGGCGTGCTCGGCGAAGATCCGCATCGCCTTCGCGGTGATCGGCCCCGGCGCCACCGGCAGCTCGGTCTCGTCGACGAGCCTGATCGGCTGGATGTCGCGGGTGGTGGAGGTCAGGAACGCCTCCTCGGCGGTGTAGAGGGCCGACAGCGGTACGTCGATCTCCTCGCCGCCGCACCATTGGAGCACCAGCGCCCTGGTGACGCCGGCCAGGCAGCCGGAGGCGAGGGTCGGGGTGAGCAGCCGCCCGTCGCGGACGATGAAGATGTTGGAGCCGGTGCCCTCGCACAGGTTGCCGGCGAGGTTGCCGAAGATGGCCTCGCCGCCACCGCGCGCCTTGGCGTGGGCCAGGGCCTTGGCGTTGTCGCCGTAGGAGGTGCTCTTGACGCCGGCCAGGGCGCCGTTCTCGTTGCGCGGCCAGGGGACGACGGTGACGTTGGCGGTGCCGGGGAACGGCTTCTGCTCGTCGACGATCACGATCGAGGTGGTGCCCTGGTCACCGCGGTCGGAGCCGAGCGGGCCCGGGCCGCTGGTGTAGGTGATGCGGATGCGGCCGAGCGGCCAGTCGGGGGCGGCGGCCAGGCACTTGCCGACGCCGTCCTCGATGGCCCCGAGGTCGGGCTCGGGCAGGTCCATGCGCTGGGCCGACAGCGCGAGCCGGTCGAGGTGCCTGGTCAGCGCGAACGCCCCACCGTGCACGATCTTGATGGTCTCGAAGACTCCGTCGCCGACCATCAGCCCATGGTCGAACACCGAGACGGTCGCCTGCGCGGGGTCGATCAGTTCCCCGTTGACCCAGACAGGGGTGGTCATCTATTTCCTCCTGAGGATGCCAGTGCGATGAGCCTGGACGCCTTCAGCTCGGTCTCGAGCCATTCACGCCGGGGATCGCTGCCCCAGGTTATGCCCGCGCCCGTGCCGAAGCGGATCTCGCCTGCTTCGATCCAGAACGTACGGATGCCCACGGCCAGCGCCGCCCGTCGACGGTCGGCGTCGACCCAGCCCACGGCCCCACAGTACGGCCCGCGCGGCTCCGGTTCGAGCTCATTGATGATGCGCAACGCGGACGACTTGGGCGCGCCGGTGACCGAACCGGGCGGGAAGGTCGCCGCGAACAGCTCCGGCCAGCCGGCTCCCGGCGCCAGCCTGGCCCGTACGGTCGACACCAGATGGACCAGCCCGGGATGCTCCTCGACGGCGCAGAGCGACGGCACCTCGACGGAGCCGACGGCGGCGATCCGGCCGAGGTCGTTGCGGACCAGGTCGACGATCATGACGTTCTCAGCGTAGTCCTTCTCCAGCAGGTCGTCCGCTGTCGCGCCGGTACCCTTGATCGGTCTTGACTCGATCAAGTCCCCCTCGCGCGACAGATACAGCTCGGGCGAGGCCGACACCACGCTCAATCCGGGCACCTGGACGACGGCCGCGTAGGGGGCCGGGTTGCCGGTGGCCAGGCGGGCGGCCAGGGCCAGCGGGTCGGCGTCGTGGGGCAGCGGCGCGGTCAGGACGCGGCAGAGGTTGGCCTGGTAGACCTCGCCCCGCTCGATGTAGTCGCGGATGGTCTGGACCCCGCGCTCGTAGGCGGCCTGGTCGAGGGAGCTGTGCCACCGGTCGGGGGCGGGGCCGTGCCACGGGGTGCTGGGGGTGGGCAGGGGCGCCCGGCGAACGTGGTCGAAGCGGGCGCACGTCACCTTTCCCTCTTTGTCGACGCCCTCGTAGTCGACCACCACCGCCCACCAGCCGTCGCCGTCGAGCGCGGCCAGGTCGGTCGTCAGGTCGCGCAGGCCGGTGGCGAGGAGGTTGCCTACGGAGGCGAAGCCGTCGTACACACCTGCCATTCTCCCAGCAATCGGACGAACTCCCGCGCGGACGGCAGCGGCACCTCGGGCAGGGCCGCGTACACCTTGCGCGCCGGCACCAATCCCCTCAGGGGCCGCAACACCAGATCGGCGGGTACGGCCCGGGCCGCGAGCTCCGGCACCAGCGTCACCCCGAGCCCGGCGGCGACGCAGCCGAACTTGCCCGTCCATTCGGCCACCCGCAGCCCGCTGCGCGGGGTGAACCCGGCGGCGGCGCAGGCGGTGACCAGCAGCGTCGGCTGCCCGCGCGGCGCGGCCTCGATCCACGTCTCGTCGGCCAGGTCGCGCAGGTCCACCTCGGGCTCGGCGGCCAGCCGGTGCGCGCGCGGCAGCGCCACCAGCAGCCGGTCCTCGCGCAGCGGCACGATCCGGCCGCCGTCGGCGGGCAGCCCGGCGGGATAGTCGCTGATCACCGCGACGTCCAGCGCGCCCGCCTGCAGCCGCTCCCTCAGCCGCGTCGTCAGCCCCTCGACCAGCCGCAGCCCGACCTCCGGCCGGCGCTCGGCGAACCGCTTGAGCGTCACGGGCACGAGATCGACGTTGGCCGTGGCGAACGCGCCGACCCGCAGCGTGCCGCCGCTGCCGCCGTGGATCGCGGTCAGCTCCTCGCACGCACGGTCGAGCCGGTCGAGCACCGCGACGGCGTGCCGGTGCAGCGCCACGCCCGCCGGTGTCAGCCGTACGCCCCTGGCCAGCCGTTCGAAGAGCGGCCCGCCGGTGGCCCGTTCAAGGGCGGCGATGCGCCGCGAGACGGCCGACTGGGTGTATCCGAGCAGCTCGGCGGCGGCGGTGAACGACCCGCTCTTGGCCACCTCGTCGAAGAGGCGGAGCGCGACGGTGTCGAAGGCATTCATGTCTGTCATGGCTGGCATGCAATCTAGTCGGTGGTGGAATGCCTCGCATGTCAGTTAACTGGGGAACGTGATTGCATTTCTCGGACAGGGACGCATGGGCGTCCCCATGGCCCGGCGGCTCAGCGAGGCCGGGCATCAGGTGACGACATGGCGGCGCGGGACCGGTGTCCCGGTCGCCGCGGCGGTCGACGGGGCGGAGCTGGTCATCACGATGCTGCGTGACCCGGCCGCCGTACGCGAGGTGCTGGCGGCCGCGCTGCCGGGGCTGCGGCCGGACGCGACGGTGGTGGAGATGTCCACGATCGGCCCGGAGGCGGTGCGGGAGCTGCGCGCGCTGCTGCCCGCCTCCGTCAAGCTGGTGGACGCGCCCGTCCTGGGCAGCGTCGCTCCCGCGGCCGACGGCACGCTGACCGTGCTGGCGGGCGGTGATCTGGCGGGCGTGCGCGACGTGCTGGCGGTGTTCGGCACGGTGCGCGAGTGCGGGCCGCCGGGGGCGGGCGCGGCGATGAAACTCGCCGTCATGAGCGCCCTCGTGCCGGCGCAGGTGCTGCTGGCGGAGACGTACGCGTACGGGGAGGCGCACGGGGTGGACCGTGACGCCCTGGCCGAGGTGCTGTCGGGCACCCCGCTGGGCGTCCTGGCCGAACGCCTGCGTACGCCCGCCCCCGAGACCCGCTACGCGCTCGGCCTGGCGGCCAAGGACCTGACGCTGGCGGCCTGGCCGTCCGCCACCCTGGCCACCGCGGCCCGCGCACGCCTGCAGGAGGCCGAGGCGGCCGGGCTCGGCGACCACGACGTGACGGCGATCGCCGCCCACGTCGGCGGGCGGCCCGCGCACCGGGCCGTGCCGATCAACCCCGCGACCGTGCCGGCCACGAACGGCTTCTACTCCCATGCCGTACGGGTGGGCGACATGCTGTACGTCTCCGGGCAGGCGGCCTTCGACTCCAGCGGGCAGCTCGTCGGGGAGGGGGACATGGCGGCGCAGGCCGAGCATGTGTTCCAGTGCCTGGGGCGGATTCTCGCCGATCAGGGGGCGGGGTTCGAGGACGTGGCGTTCCTCCGGACGTACCTGACGAACATGGACGATCGGGTGGCGTACGGGCAGGTGCGCCGCAAGTACTTCCCGGGGACACCGCCCGCGAGCACGACGGTGGAGGTGTCGAAGCTGTTCATGCCGGGGCTGCTGCTGGAGATGGACGCGATCGTCGCGCTGCCGTAGCGCGGTGATGGCGGCTGGGAACCGAAATATGGCGAAAAATTACGCCAGACGGCCCGTGACGGACTCGGCGGCGGCGACCACGCCGCCGTCGGCGACCAGGCGGACGGCGTACTCGATCTCCGGCGCCAGGAAGCGGTCGGGGCCGGGCCCCGGGACGGTCTCGCGCAGCGCCTTGACCACCGCGCCGGTGGCGGGTGCCGGCTCCAGCGGGGCGCGCAGGTCGAGGGCGCGGGCGGCGGTGAGCACTTCGACGGCCAGCACCCGGGTGAGGCCGTCGACCGACTTGCGCAGCTTGCGGGCCGCCGACCAGCCCATCGAGACGTGGTCCTCCTGCATGGCGGAGCTGGGGATGGAGTCCACGCTGGCGGGTGCGGCGAGCCGCTTGAGCTCGGAGACGATGGCCGCCTGGGTGTACTGGGCGATCATGTGGCCGGAGTCGACACCGGGGTCGTCGGCCAGGAACGCCGGCAGGCCGTGGTTGCGCGCCACGTCCAGGAAGCGATCGGTACGGCGTTCGGACATCGAGGCCAGGTCGGCGGCGACGATGGCCAGGAAGTCCAGCACGTAGGCGACGGGGGCGCCGTGGAAGTTGCCGTTGGACTCGACGCGGCCGTCGGAGAGCACGGCGGGGTTGTCCACGGCGCTGGCCAGCTCCCAGGTGGCCACGTTCGCGGCGTGGGCGATCGTGTCGCGGGCGGCTCCGGCCACCTGGGGGGCGCAGCGCAGGGAGTAGGCGTCCTGGACGCGGGTGCAGGCGGCCGGATCGCGGTGGCTCGCCATGATGCCCGAGTTATCCAGAATTTTCGTCATATTGGCGGCGGAGAGCGCCTGGCCGGGCTGCGGCCGGAGCGCCTGCAGCTCGGGGGCGAAGACGCGGTCGGTGCCCAGCAACCCCTCGACGCTCATCGCGGCGCTGACGTCGGCGGTCCTGACGAGCTTGGTCAGGTCATCGATGGCCAGGATGAGCATGCCGAGCATGCCGTCCGTGCCGTTGATGAGCGCGAGGCCCTCCTTTGCGGCCAGCTCGACGGGCTCGATGCCCGCCTGCTTGAGCGCCTCTTCCGCTGCGGTGATATTTCCGGACTCATCCCGTACGACGCCCTCGCCCATCAGCGTGAGCGCCACGTGCGCCAGCGGCGCCAGATCGCCCGAGCAGCCGAGGCTGCCGTACTCGTGCACGACCGGCGTGATGCCCGCGCTGATGAGCGCGGCCAGCGTCTTCGCTGTGGTCGGCCGGATGCCGGTGTGACCGGTGGCCAGCGTGTGCAGGCGCAGCAGCATGAGCGCGCGCACCACCTCGGTCTCGACCTCGGGACCGTTGCCCGCGGCGTGGCTGCGGACCAGCGAGCGCTGGAGCTGGGCGCGCAGAGCCGGGTCGATGTGCCGCGTGGCCAGGGCCCCGAACCCGGTCGAGATCCCATAGGCGGGCACCGGGCTCTCGGCCAGCTCGTCGACCAGTTGCCGGGCCGCGGAGATCGCGGCGACGGCGTCGTCGGTGAGCTGTACGGGGGCGCCGTGACGGGCTACCCGGATGACGTCGTCGAAGGTGAGGGGCTCTGGACCGACGTTCACGACTCCGTTGTCGCGCATGATGACTCTCCCGCTTAGGTAACCGGCGTATGTGATGTTAGCTCCTTACCGGCGAACGCAGCGGCCTGCCCCTCCCCGCCCTCGCCACTGGAGAACCGGGCGGCCCGCCCGTCCCTGGCCTCATCACCAGAGAACCGGTTGGCCAGCCCTTCCCTGACCTCGCCACCGGAGAACAGGGCGACCAGCCCTTCTCTCCCCTCGTCGGTCAGCACCACTGCCCGGGGAACGGTGCCCTGCCGGTACCAGCCGCGCTCGAGCAGCGCCCCGGTCACCGCCGCGCCGAGAGCCCCGCCGAGGTGGGCCCGGCGCTCGGTCCAGTCCAGGCATTCCGGGGCGAACCGCCGCCTGGCCTTCCGTACCCCCGCGACATCCACCCCGAGCCCCGCCAGCAGCCGCTCCCCCTTGTCCGTGACCTCCTGGTTCACCAGGAAACCGCCCTGGACCAGCTGGTCGAACAGCGCCACACCGGCCCGCCCGGCCAGATGGTCGTAGCACGTACGCGCCTCCTCGAGCTGCTTGGCCTGGCGCGACTGGCGCAGGGACCGGATGGGCGGCCGGGTACTCACCCTGGCGAGCACCTCGAGCACCTCGGCGACCTCATGGCCGGCCAGGCGGTAATAGCGGTGGCGGCCCTGCCGTACGACGTCGACGAGCCGCCCGTCGAGCAGGCGGGACAGATGCGCGCTCGCGGTGGCCGCGCTCACGCCGGAGAGCCTGGCGAGCTCCCCGGCGGCCAGCGCGCGACCGCCCAGCAGCGCGGTGAGGATGGCCGCCCTGGTGGGATCGGCTATGAGCGCCGCGACGGGCGCGATGTCGGAGTCCTGGGCGATGTATTCGGCGGCCATACTTGACGTTAACCCACGGACATTTCGCCGGCCGTCGAAGCATCGCCCCCTTCGGCCGCACCCGGCACCCGGTTAGGCTGCGGGTGAGCCTAACCAGGGGGTCCCGTTGGCAGTCCCGTCGGCAGCAGAAACCGGCGTCTCGGCAGGAGAAGCCGGCGTCGCGCTCGTCACTGGAGCGTCCCGCGGTCTGGGCGCCGTGATCGCCCGCAGGTTAGGCGCCGACGGCCATACCGTGGCCGTCAACTACTACTCCGAACACGAGAACGCCCACCGGGTGGCCGCCGACATCCGCGCCGCCGGCGGATCCGCGGAGGCGTTCGCGGGGGACGTCACCGACGAGGCCGCGACGGCCGAACTGGTCGCCCAGGTCACCGACCGGCTGGGCCCCGTGGACGTGCTGGTCCTCAACGCGACGGGCCCTCAGCCGAAGGTCGCGTTCGAGGATCTCACCTGGCAGACGCACCTGGACCAGCTCCACTTCTTCGTCAAGAGCCCCACGCTCCTCATCCAGGCGGCCCTGCCGGGCATGAAGGCACGGGGCCGGGGCCGCGTGATCCAGATCGGCTCGGACATCGTGGACCGCGCCCTACCCGGCATGTCCGCCTACATCGCCGCAAAGGCCGCCCAGCACGAGCTCACCCGGGCGTGGGCACGCGAGCTGGGCCCGTACGGCGTCACGGTGAACCTCGTCGCGCCCGGCTTCATCCCCGTCGAACGGCACGCCGAGATCGGCGCTGAGGAACTGGCGGCGTACCGGGCGCACGTCCCGCTCGGCCGGACGGGCACGCCTGACGACGTGGCGGGCGCGGTGTCCTTCCTGGCCTCGGAGGCGGCGGCGTTCGTCACCGGCGAACGCATCACCGTCAACGGCGGCCACACCATCGGCTGACCCGAACCCCGAGACGCAACCACGCTTAGACGCCGCCCCAACCATTCCACGACCACGATCGACCCCATGACAGACAACGCCACCAGCCCCGCTCAGGTCGCGGCCGAAGCGACAGACAGCCCCGCGCTCGTCATCACCGAACCAGTGGCGGACAACCCCGCACTTCTCATCGCCGAAGCCGTCGACCGATGCCTCACCATCGCCGAGACCTGGCTCGCCTGGGACGGCAACCCCATCGTGACCGACGGGGCCAACCTGTGGACCCCGGCGAAAGCCGTACGCCGCATCCAGGACCACCTCATCGACCACCTCGCCGAAGTCGAGGCGCTCCTGGCCGGCGCCACCCCGCAGGACGACCACTGGCACGGCCGGATGGTGACGCTGGAGGCCGACTGGGCCCGCTTCACGGAGCTGGACCTGGCCGAGGCCCGTTCTCGCTGGACCCGCCTGGGCCAGTCCTACGTGAACCGCTACACCACGGTCCCAGACGCCTGGGACCGGCCGCACTCCCCCAACTGGACCCTGCGCGAGATCGCCGAGCACGTGTCCGGGATCACCTGGTACGCCGAACAGGTGGGAACCCTCCGGTTTGGGGACTCGGCCAGGATTCGCTAGAGTTCTCTCGTCGCCGCACACCAGCGGAGACGACGCGGAAGTGGCTCAGTGGTAGAGCATCACCTTGCCAAGGTGAGGGTCGCGGGTTCGAATCCCGTCTTCCGCTCGGAGCTTCCGGCTCGGTGGAGTGGCCGAGAGGCGAGGCAACGGCCTGCAAAGCCGTCTACACGGGTTCAAATCCCGTCTCCACCTCCCAGGACGATTAGCTCAGCGGGAGAGCACTTCCCTGACACGGAAGGGGTCACTGGTTCAATCCCAGTATCGTCCACCATGCTCCATGGCAGACCTGCTCACGCAGGAGCCATAGCCCCAGCTCACGGCATCTTCTGAGAGTCTGGGGCTTCTTGTTGTTCCCGGTTGTTCATGGTTGTTGTCAGTGCTGGCGCCGACGTTGTGCCGCACCGGGCCCCGCTGGCTCATAGCGGCGAGGGAAGCATAGGTGTCCGGATGACAGAGCAGATGGCAAAGATCGAATCGCGTTGTGATGGTTGCGGGGGCACCTTGGTCCGCCAGGTGAACCAGTTCATCCACCGCGACCAGCTGTGGTGGGATGCCGAGTTCTCCTGCGCGTCCTGCGGTGCTGCGGGGTGTGAGCACTCAGGCCCAGGCCAGGCGCCGGAGAATGTCCGCAGCGCCCTGCTGGCAGAGCATGGGCCGAGCCGGCTGTGTGTGGTCGGTCCGGTGTCGAGCCTGGCCTCGGTCGTGAAGGTTGTGCGGGAGGTCTCGCAGGTGTCGCTTCCCCAAGCTCGTGAACTGGCCGACAAGCTCACTGACACCGGCTTGGTCGGGACGTTGGCGGAGATGGAGCTTCTGAGGACCCGCCTGCGAAGCCGTGGCGTCACAGCCGAGGTGAGGCCCGATGTCGGCGCGGAGGGTAGGCCAATCCCTTCATAGCCGGTCTTTGATCAGCTCAGCGATCGTGATGCGGGGCGGGCGAACGGCTGGACGGGCCTGCGTGTCACCAGATCCGCAACGGCTCAAGGGACCGCATCCGCGCCGCCAAGGACACCGGCCTGCGCAACCTGCCCCCGCACGACTTCACCCAGAACCAGATCTGGCCCGCGAACTGCTCGCATGGTCCTGGGCCAGCCAGATCCTTACTGCCCTGGCACGCCTGCACGCCTTGCCCGCACCAATATGACCAGCACCAACCCGCCCCACGACCAGGAAAGGAAACCCCGCGGGCCCGTGGAACCCCGCCCACCCCGCGCGACAGCCGGGCATCCACGCTGACCACAGCGAGAAAAACATTTATGCCTGCCCTAAATATGGCGATTTGCACGATCGCTGGGACGCGTTATCCTGGATCTCACCTCTCATTGCCGCAGCATGGCCATGGTCATGCGATTTGGCAATGCGCGGATCATGATGTACTCGGGCACCGAGAGGCCCGACTCTAGAGAGCCAATAGCAGCGACTTCCAGCGCTTCCACGAGATTACTCAGTACGACCGCGGCCCCGGCTCTCAGCTGCACTGACCCTAGGCGAGTAGGGTCGAGGTCGGCTGAGAGTTCGCCGCGTCTCCGACCTCGATCCGTTGGACCGAAGTGAGGAGAAATGAGCGGCCGTCCCCTGCGGGTCACAATCTGCGTGACCTTTATCGTCCTGATCTCGCTGGTCATAGGCGAGTTTGCTTTCATTGTCGCCCGGTGCGTGAATCTGCCGTAGAGGGCGCCGCCGTCCTCACGTACTCGACCCGCAGAGCGGGGATCGTGATCCGGATCGTCGGCCGTCAAGGGAGTCCTCGGATAGGTCGGCGTCGTCGAACTTGTACGGGGGGCGAACTGGAGCCGTAGGCGGGCCCAGTCCTCGGGCGTCGCCCCGAACTTCGCACTGCTGACACGCGGGAGACAGGTCCGATCTTGGCCCTGGTCAAACAGACCTGCACGGGTTACCATCCGGGAACACATCCGATGTATGTGGCCCTCAGGAGCTGTCATGCCGACCGCCACACCGATACGTCTGTGCGCCGCCCTCCTCCTGTGCCTCTGCCTCCTGCCCGCCCTGCCCGCCTCTGCCGCCTCAGCCACAAGCTGGAAGGTCTCCGCCTTCCCCGGTGGCCCGGCGGCGGAGCTCTCGCTCGACCCCCAGGCGGGCACCCTCACCTTCGCCGCGACGCGCCGCGGCGTCCGGGTCCTGGAGCCGAGCCCGGTCGGCATCGTCACCGAACGGGCCGACCTGTCCCAGGGATTGCGCTTGCTGCATCGCCGCGACCGGCTGGTGACCGAGCACTACACCACCACGGTGGGCAAGCGGCTCAAGCGGTCGGCGCTCATGCGCGAGGCGACGTTCGCCTTCGCGAACGCCGCCGGCGACCGGCTCGACCTGGTCGTCAGGGTCGCGCGGGACGGCGTCGCCTACAGGTACCGGTTGCCGGCCGACCATGGTCCCGTCCTGCGCGAGACGTCCGCGTACACGCTGCCCCAGAACGCCACCGCCTGGCTCGCCCTGCACCGGCGCGACTACGAGAACCCGTTCGTCCAGTACACGGCGCTGACCGCGCCCGCGGCCGACTTCATGGTGCCCGCGCTGTTCGAGACCGGCGGCGACTACCTCCTGATCACCGAGTCCGGCCTCGACGGCGGCTACTCCGGGCCGCGGCTGGCGCACGAGGAGGGCACCGGCACCTACAGTCTGCGGCTTTGGGATGAAAGGGTGCAGGCCAGCGAGTCCCCATGGCGGGTGCTGATCGCCGGGGATCTGGCCACGGTCACCGAGTCCACGCTGGTGGACGACCTCGCGCCCCATTCCCGGGTCCGTGACACCTCGTGGATCGCGCCGGGCCAGGTGCTGTGGACCTGGCTCGCGGGCGGCAGGGAGGCGGGGCAGAGCCTGGAGAAGCAGCAGGCGTTCGTCGACTACGCCTCGGCGCGCGGCTGGCCGTACGTGGCCGTGGACGCCGGGTGGTACTTCCTGAAGGACCAATGGGACGTCACCGACCCGAACTGGCCGACCACCAGCTGGATGCCGAAGCTCGTGGAGTACGGGCGGGCCAAGGGCGTGGGGATCGTGGTCTGGATCCACTTCCGCGATCTGGACACACCGGAGGAACGCGCCCTGTGGCTGCCCACCCTGAACCGCTGGGGCGTGCGCGGCGTCAAGATCGACTTCATGGACTCCGAGTCACAGGAGCGGCTGCGCTGGTACGACGAGATCCTCCCGGCGACCGCGGCGAACCGGCTCCTGGTCAACTTCCACGGCTCGACCATCCCCAAGGGCATCCACCGCACCTGGCCGCAGGTGATGACGATGGAGGGCGTGCACGGCGGCGAGAAGCGCACGCTCACCACCGCCCACATCACCACCCTGCCCTTCACCAGGAACGTCGTCGGCTCGATGGACTACACACCCATGGCCTTCCACCGGGCGGGCCGGCCCACCTCCGACGCGCACGAGCTGGGCTTGGCGGTGACGTACGAGTCCGGTCTGCAGGATCTGGCGGGCACCGTCGAGTCCTACCAGGCCAGGCCGGAGGCCGAACGCTTCCTCGAGCAAGTGCCCACCGCCTGGGACGAGACGCGGCTGCTGTCCGGCCGCCCGGCCGACCACGTGGTGCTGGCCCGCCGGAGCGGCGACCGCTGGTTCGTGGGGGCCGGGATCTCGGGCGCGGCGCGCACGCTCGACGTGCCGCTGAGCATGCTGCGCGGACGGTGGCTGGTCGAGGTCGTCCGTGACGGCCAGAGCGGCCTGGTACGCGAGAGCCATGTGGTCGACGGGCCCCGCGGCCGGCTGTCGGTGCCGGTGCCCGCCGAGGGCGGATACGCCGCCATCGCCTGCCGCTGGCATCCCCGGATCACGACCTGTGACCGCTAGACCTCCGATCAGCATTCCCCCCATACCTCCGATGTATAGGTGCGTTTTGATGAGAAGACGGTTTCTGGCAGGGCCGATCGTCCTGGTTCTCGGTGCGGCGCTGACCGTGGTCCCGGCCGCACAGGCGCAGGCTCGTGAGCCCGCCGCGGAGCCGTACACGCTGTGGTACGACGAGCCCGCCCCCGACACGAACGAAGGCTGGGAGACGCGGTCGCTGCCGATCGGCAACGGGGCCATGGGCGCGACCGTGTTCGGCGGGGTGGGAACCGAGCGGCTGCAGTTCAACGACAAGACCCTGTGGACCGGTGGCCCCGGCGTGGCCGACTACAACTTCGGCAATTGGGATGCCCCGCGACCCGGCGCGCTGGAGGCGATCAGGGAGCGGATCTGGAAGGAGGGCGGCATCCCGCCCGAGGACGTCCTGGCCGCGCTCGGGCTGAAGTCGGACACGCCGCGCCAGCGCCGGTTCGGCGCGTACCAGAGCTTCGGCGACCTGCGGCTGGCCTTCCCCGGGCTGCCCGAACAGACCGGCGACTACCGCAGGCGGCTCGACATCGCGCGCGGCGTGGCGGGCGTGTCGTTCACAACCGGCGACGTCCGCCACACCCGCGAGTACTTCGCGTCCGCGCCCGCGGGCGTGATCGTGGCCCGGCTCGCCACCGACCGGCCCGGCGGCGTGACCTTCACCGCCGGCATCGCCGTGCCGGCCAACCGCTCGGTGAGCGCCACGGCCGAGCGCGGCCGGCTCACCGTCAAGGGGGCGCTGACGAGCAACGGGATGGCGTACGAGGCCCAGCTGCGGGTGCTCAACCAGGGCGGCAGCCGGACCGACAATCCCGACGGAACCGTCACCGTGACAGGCGCGGACTCGGTGGTCCTCATCCTCGGCACCGGCACCGACTACGCCGCCGACTACCCCACCTACAAGGGCGAGGACCCGCACGGCAAGCTCACGGCGCGGGTCGACGCCGCCGCGCGTCAGGGGTACACCAGGCTGCTGGCCGCGCACCGGGCCGACCACGCCGCGCTGTTCGACCGGGTACGGCTGGACCTGGGCGGAAGCCTGCCCGCCATCCCCACCGACGAACTGCTCGCCCAGTACGGCAACGGCGCGAACCCGGCCGCCGACCGGGCGCTGGAGCAGCTCTTCTACCAGTACGGGCGCTACCTGCTCATCGCCTCCTCCCGCCCCGGTTCGCTGCCCGCCAACCTCCAGGGCGTGTGGAACCTCCTGGAGGCCCCGCCGTGGCAGTCGGACTACCACCTCAACATCAATCTGCAGATGAACTACTGGCCCGCCGAGATGACCAACCTGGCCGAGCTGGCCCGGCCGCTGCACGACTACGTGAACGGGCTGCGCGAACCCGGCCGGGTCACCGCCAAGCAGATGTACGGGGCGCGCGGCTGGGTCGCCCACCACGCCTCGAACATCTTCGGCAACACCGGCGCCTGGGACCATCCCGCCTACTTCTTCCCCGAGTCGGGGGCCTGGCTGTCCGAGCAGCTCTACGACCACTACCGCTTCACGCTGGACGAGCGCTTCCTGAAGCGGACCGCGTACCCGATCATGAAGGAGACCGCGCGGTTCTGGCTCGACTTCCTGCGGACCGACCCCAGGGACGGCCGGCTCGTCGCCATCCCCAGCCGCTCCCCCGAGCTCGGCCCGGCCACGGCGGGAGCGTCGATGTCGCAGGAGATCCTCTTCCAGCTGTTCACCGACCTGCGCGAGGCCGCGGGGCTGGTGGGCGACCGTCAGCAGGCGGCCGCGGCCGCCGACGTGCTGGCCAAGCTGGATCCCGGTCTGCGGGTCGGCCGGTGGGGGCAGCTCCAGGAGTGGAAGGCGGACATCGACGACCCGGCGGAGACCCACCGGCACGTCTCCCATCTGTTCGCGGTGCATCCGGGGCGGCAGATCTCCCCGCGTACGACGCCGGAGCTCGCGGCGGCGGCCAAGGTCTCCCTCAACGCCCGCACCGACGTGGGCACCGGGTGGAGCAAGGCGTGGAAGATCAACTTCTGGGCTCGGCTGCTCGACGGCGACCGCGCGCACAAGCTGCTGCGCGACCAGCTCCAGACCAGCACGCTGGCCAATCTGTGGGACACCCACCCGCCGTTCCAGATCGACGGGAACTTCGGCGCGACCTCCGGCATGACGGAGATGCTGCTGCAGAGCCACCTCGGCGCGATCGACCTGCTCCCGGCGCTGCCCGCCGCGTGGGCGGAGGGCCGGGTGACGGGCCTACGTGCCCGTGGCGCGCACACGGTGGGGCTGAGCTGGGCGTCCGGGCGGCTGTCGGCGGCCCGTCTGACCTCCGACCAGGGCGGCGAGGTCAAGCTCCGCAACGACGCGTTCCGGGGCGGGGTGCGGGTCACGGCGGGGCACGGTCGTCCGGTCGCGTACAGGGTGGACGGAGACACCGTGACATTCCGGGCGCGGGCCGGTGATGACTACCGGATCGACGTTCTCAGCCGGTAGCCCCTAGGGGCCGGCCTTGCGGCCGACACCGACCATCACCCACGCCTTCTCCGGTCTCTCGGACTGGAAAGGGCTGTCGGGCCGCCACTCCCGGACGTACACCAGCCCGGGTTCGACCAGTTCGAGCCCGTCGAAGAAGGGCAGCACCGTCTCGCGCGTACGGGCGCCGCCTTCGGCGTGGCCCAGCATCCTCCGGTAGAGGGCGACGATCGGCTCCGCCACCTCCGGGCGGGAGTCGAAGACGACGTGCGTGATGACGACGTGGCTGCCGGTCGGCAACGCGTCACGCAGCTCGGCCACGTGCCGGAAGGGCTCGTGGCCGTCCGGGATGTACTGCAGGACGCCTAACAGCAGCACCGCCACCGGCTGGTCGAGGTCGATGACCGCCCGCAGGTCGGGGTCGGCCAGCAGCTCGGCGGGATGCAGGATGTCGCCCTTGACGACGCCGGTCCCGGCGCCCCGGGCCAGGATCGCGCGGGCGTGCGCGAGCACCACCGGGTCGTTGTCCACGTAGGCCACGCGGGCGTCAGGGGCGAGGGATCGGGCCAGTTCATGGGTGTTGGGTTCGCTGGGGAGCCCCGAGCCCAGGTTGATGAACTGGGTGATGCCCTGCTCCACGAGAAACGGGATCACCCGCCCCTGGAACGCCTGGTGCTCCTGCGCCATGACGCGGACCTCCGGCGCGGTGGCCAGCACGGCCTCGGCCGCCTCCCGGTCCACGGCGAAGTTGTCCTTGCCCCCGATGAAGTAATCGTGCATCCGGGCGAGGTTCGGTGTGCTGGAGTCGATTCCTGCGATCCACCGGGCCTCGTCACTCATGCGGCGTCTCCTCCACTGTCGAATAGCTCTTTGATTATGCCCAACGACAGCAAGCTACGCCGAACCTGCAAAGACCGGACATTGCGCATCGATCAGCGGTAATGAGATGTGCTCACGTTTGGGCCTTGTTGGAGCGGCACAGGCGGCGGATGCTGACGGCAGGCCCCCCAGCCGTGTGAGGTGTCCGTGATGCGTCGCCGATCCATCGCCGTCGTCCTCCTCCTTCTGACCGCCTTACTGGCCCCGCCGGGGGCCAGATCGTCGGCGGCGTCATCACCAGCGGCGGTGTCCGATGTGCGTGGGTTCGTCGACGCGCACAGCCACCTGTTCTCCTACGAGGCGTTCGGCGGCATGTTGCTGTGCGGGAAGCCGTTCGACCCCGGCGGCATCTCCCGCGCCCTGGCGGACTGCCCCGATCACTATCCCCACGGCGAGCTGGCCTGGTTCGAGAACTTCACCCGGACCGGCTCAGCGACCGGCACCCACGACCCGGTGGGCTGGCCCACGTTCCGCGACTGGCCGGCGCACGACTCGCTGACCCACCAGCAGGCGTACTACACGTGGGTGGAGCGGGCCTGGCGCGGCGGGCTCCGGATCATGGTCAACGACCTGGTGGCCAACCGCCAGCTGTGCGCGATCTACCCGCTGAGGAAGAACTCCTGCGACGAGATGGCCACGATCAGGCTGGAGGCACAGCGGGCCCGTGAGCTGCAGGACTACATCGACGCCCAGTACGGCGGGCCCGGCCGGGGCTGGTTCAGGATCGTGCTCGACCCGGCCGAGGCCAGGCGGACGGTCGAGGCGGGCAAGCTCGCCGTCGTTCTGGGGATCGAGACCTCCGAGCCGTTCGGCTGCCGCCAGATCCTCGGCATCCCGCAGTGCACCCAGGCGCAGATCGACCGAGGGCTGGACGAGATGTACGCGCTCGGCGTACGGAGCATGTTCGTCTGCCACAAGTACGACAACGCCCTGTGCGGCGTTCGCTTCGACTCCGGCACGCAGGGCGCCATCGTCAACCTGGGCAACCTGCTCAGCACCGGCTCCTTCTGGCAGGCGCGCACCTGCACCGGGCCCGCGCACGACAATCCGATCGACCCCGGCGGCGTCCTGCCCGACCAGCTGGCCGGACTGCTGCCACCGGGCGTCTCGCTGCCGATCTATCCCCCGGCGCCGCACTGCAACACCAGAGGGCTGACCGCCCTGGGCGAGTACATGGTCAAGGGGATGATCCGCCGGGGCATGCTGGTGGAGCTCGACCACATGAGCGCCAAGGCCGCCGGCAGCACGCTCGCCATCCTCGAGGCGGCCGGCTACCCGGGCGTGATCTCCTCCCACAGCTGGGCCGACCCGAGCTACTTCGACCGGATCTACGCCCTGGGCGGGATGATCACGCAGTACGGGCACGACGCGCGGGACTTCGTCGCCGAGTGGCGCCGTACCCAGCCGCTCAGGCAGGCCCACCAGATCCCCGGCTACGGCTACGGCCTGGACGTCAACGGCCTGGGCCGGTTGCCCGCGCCTCGGACCGGCAACGCCGCGAACCCGGTGACCTACCCCTTCACGTCCTTCGACGGGAGCGTGTCCCTGGATCGGCTGCGTACCGGCGACCGGGTCTGGGACGTCAACACGGACGGCGTCGCCAACTACGGCCTGGTGCCGGACTGGATCGAGGACATGCGGATCATCGCCGGCCCGGACATCGTGCGGGACATGGCCGCGGGCGCCGAGTCCTACCTGCGCACCTGGACGGCCGCCGCGGCCCGCCGCATCCCGTAGCCACCGCTACTGGTCACCGGGGCGGTGGTCGCCGGTCAGCGGCAGGTCCTTGCCGGGCCGCCGCTGGAGGTCCCTGCGGGGACACCCTGTCGTGGCAGAGGTCCCCATGGAGGGAGACGGTCCGTCACGGCAGGGGCCTCTGCGGGGACACCCTCTCCGGGGGGAGAGGGGCGAACGGTCGTGGACATCGCGCTAGTGGCCGCGTACGGCCTGGATCGCGGCGTCGCGTGTGAGCGCGGCGCCACGGTCGTAGGCCGTGGCGAAGGCCGCCTCGCCGAGGAGGGCGCGGGCGCGTTCGGTGGGCCGCAGCAGGTTGTCGAACCCGCTCAGGTCCGTCGTCCCCCGCAGCGCGGTGGCCAGGCCGAGCAGGTGGGCGGCGCGCCCGGGGTCGCCGTCGGCCAGGGCGAGCGCGGCGCGCAGGTGTGCCGCGTCGGCCAGGGTCGGCATGTCCACCGCGTCGGCGGCCAGCTCGATCGCGGTGTCCAGCAGCGGCCGGGCACCGTCCGCGTCGTCGTCGAGCAGGGCGGCCATGGCCCGGTAGCAGCCGGCCGACGCCCGGACCGGAGAGTGGAGGGCCATCGCCTCCACCGCGTCGAGCTCGCGCCGGGCGGCCGCCCGCTCGCCGCTTCTGAGCAGGACCTCGGCCCGCGCCAGCCGGATGTACTCGACGCCTTCCTGCTTGCGCAGCTGCTCGGCGAAGTCCCAGGCCGCTCGCATGTCGCTCTGGGCCCGGTCGAGCTCGCCCAGCCGCGCGCGGGTGATCGCCAGGCCGGCCAGGATGGCCGCCTGATCTTCGAGGATGCCGAGCTCGCCGGCCAGGCGGAGCGCCTCCAGCCGCGCGTCGATCGAGGCGCTCAGGTCGCCCTGGCGGGCATGGTGCTCGGCCAGTACGCGTAACGCCGAGGACAGGGCCCAGCGTTCGCCGAGGACCTCCAGTCCTCGGCGGGCCTCGTCCAGGAGGGAGAAGGCCCCGGCGACGTCGCCCTCGGACTCCGCCACGATCGACCGCATCATCAGCGTCGTCGCGCGCTCCCAGCCGGTGAGCCGCGGCAGCAGCCGATCGGCCGAACGAGCGGCGCCCACCGGATCGCCCAGCCAGATGGGCGCGAAGAGCAGCAGAACCCACCCGGACGCCTCGTCGCCCAACCGGTCACGCAGCTCGAGGCCCGTGTTCATCGCCTGCTGGGCCGCCTCGACCGCGCCGAGCCCGTGGTGGGCGAACGCCTCCAGCACCAGCCGCACCGGGCGCTGGGCGTCGGGCACCTCGCCGGGCAGGTCGAGGACGCCGCGCGCCCAGTGCATGCCCTCGAGGGACCTGCCCTCCAGGTACCAGAACCACCAGACGGCCGCGAGGAGCCGTACGCCCAGCTCCGCGTCCCCGGCCTCGGCCGCGAGCCGCAGCGCGGCCAGGAGGTTGTCGTCCTCGGCCCGCAGCCGCGCCAGCCAATGGAGCTGATCCGCCTTGCGCAGCTCGGGGTCGGCGGTCTCGGCGAACCGGAGGAAGTGGCGGGCGTGCCGGTCGCGGACGGCCCGGTCCCGCCCGGCTTCGGTCAGCCGCGCCATCCCGTACGACCGGACGGTCTCCTGCATGCGGTAGCGCTCGCCGGACGGCTCGACCAGGGACTTGTCCACCAGGGCGGTGAGGACGTCCAGCACGTCGGCGGCGGCCGGTCCGCTGATCTCCACGAACCCGCCGTCAGCGGTGTCCGATCCGCTGACCCCTACGAACCCGCCGTCAGCGGCACGCGGTCCGCTGGCCCGTTGGGACGTGCCGGCGGCATGTCCGCTCACCGCTTCGAGCGCGTCCAGCGTGGCGCCGCCCGGGAAGGCGGCCAGGAGCATCGCGAGCTCGCGTTCGCGGCCGGACAGCAGATCCCAGCTCCAGTCGACGACCGCCTGCAACGTCTGATGCCGGGGCAGGGCCGTCCGGCTGCCGCTGCTGAGCAGGCGGAATCGGTCGTCCAGCTTGGCGGCGATCTGCTCGACGCTCAACGCGCGCATCCGCGCCGCGGCCAGCTCGATGGCCAGCGGCATCCCGTCGAGCCGTCCGCAGATCTCGACGACCGTGCCGGTGTTGTCCTGGTTCAGCACGAAGCCGGGGCGGACCAAGGCCGCGCGCTCTACGAAGAGCCGCACGGCCGGATAGGACTGCGGATCCCGGACCGCGGCCGCCGGCCACTCCAGGGGCGGGATGGGATAGAGGCTCTCCCCCGCGATGGCCATCGACTCCCGGCTGGTCGCCAGGACGCGCAGGTCGGGGCAGGCACCGAGCAGCCGGTCGGCCAGGTGCGCGACGGCCGCCACGACGTGCTCACAGTTGTCCAGGACGAGCAGCACCCGCCGGTCGTCCAGCTCCTCGGCCAGCCGGTCCAGCGCCTCGGCCAGCCGGTCCGTGTCGTCGGCGGGTGCGGGCTCGAACCAGCCGGAGGCTCTGGCGCCGATCGCCGTGAGCACCGCGTGGGCGACGTCGAGCGGCTCGGTCACCGCCGCCAGCTCGACCAGCCAGACGCCGTCGGGGGCGAGCTCGGCGGAGCGCTGGGCGACCTCGGTGGCCAGCCGGGTCTTGCCCGCGCCTCCCGGCCCGACGACGGTGACCAGACGGGCGGCTTCCAGCGCCTTGGCCAGTTGCGCCAGCTCCTCCTCCCGGCCGACGAAGCTGGTCACCTGAGCGCGCAGATTGGTACGCCGGGTCCGGCGCCGGGGCTGGTGCCGAGGGTCGTGCCGGAGCAGGCTCAGGTGGACCTCGGCCAGCTCCGCCGACGGGTCGACACCCAGCTCGTCGGCCAGCGTGCGCCGGGTCCGCTCGTAGGCGGCCAGCGCGTCCGCCTGCCGTCCGGCCGCGTAGAGCGCGCGCATCAGCAAGCCCTGCAGGCGCTCGCGCAACGGGTGGGCGGCGGCCAGCGGGCGCAGCTCGGCGAGCACGTCGGTGCCTTCGGCGAGTTCGAGCTCCAGCCGTTGTTCGGCGGCCGACAGGCGCAGCTCGGTCAGCCGTACCGCCTCGTGGGCGGCGAACGGCAGGTCGGCGAGATCCGCGAGCGCGGGCCCGCGCCACAGGCCTTCGGCCGCACGCAGCGCCGCGAGGTGGCCGGCGCTCGCCAGCCTCTCGAAGCGCGTGACGTCGACGTCGTCGGGCTCGATCGCCAGCCGGTAGCCGGGCGGCAGCGACTCGATCGTCGCGGCGCCGACCAAGCGGCGGGTGCGGGAGACCAGGGCCTGCAGGGCGTTGGCGCTGGCCGCCGGCGGCTCATCGCCCCAGATCGCCGCGATGAGCGCCTCGGCCGGCACGACCCGACCGGCCTCCAGCGCGAGCCTGGCCACCAGCGCGCGCAACCTCGTCCCCGGGATCTCGATCGGACGGCCGTCGTCGGCCCGCATCTCGAACGGGCCCAGCAACATCACACGCACGCCCCAAGCTTGCCACCCGCCGGGCAGCGCCCGTCCCCGACGCCAGCGGGTGCCGGTCGTCGCGCCGCATCGCCTCCCGCCGCTGCCGGACGTTGCGCCGCATCGCCTCCCGCCGCTGCCGGTCGTCGCGCCGCGTTGGCTTCCACCAGTCGTTCGCCGGTGCTAGCTTTCGCCCCGTGATCCTGAATGTGGTCTTCCTGCTCGGGGCGCTGGCCTTGATCGTGGCCAACGGGATCTTCGTCGCGGCGGAGTTCTCCCTGGTGACCGTCGAGCGCGTACGAGTCCATCAGCTGGCGGAGTCCGGCGACCGGGGCGCGCAGGGGATCGAGGCCGCGGTGCGGCGGCTGTCGTTCCACCTGTCCGGGGCGCAGCTGGGCATCACCGTCACGTCGTTGCTGCTCGGCGTCGTGTCCGAGCCCGCCATCGCCGGCCTGCTGGAGCCGCTGCTGGGCGGCGTCCCGGCCGCTCCCGGCATCGCCGTCGCCCTGGCGATCGTCATCTCCACGGTGGCGCAGATGGTCCTGGGCGAGCTGGTGCCCAAGAACGCCGCCCTGTCGAGGCCGATGGCCGTGGCCAGGGTGGCGACGCCGCCGCAGCGGGTGTTCTCCGCCGCGTTCGGGCCGCTGATCAAGCTGTGCAACGCGGTGGCCAATGGCATCGTCCGCTGGCTGGGGGCCGAGCCGCAGGAGGAGCTCGCCTCGGCCCGTTCCCCCGAGGAGCTCAGCCTGCTGGTCCGGCTGTCGGCGGAGGCGGGAGTGCTCCAGCCGAGCACCGCCGCCATGCTCCAGCGGGCCCTGCGCTTCGGCGGCAAGAACGCGGCGGAGGCGATGACCCCCCGTACGGACTGCGTGACCATAGCCGGATCCACCAGCGTCGCCGAGTTCCTCAGGCTGGCCCGCCGCACCCGGCATCTGCGCATCCCCGTCTGCGGTACGGAACTGGACGACATCCTCGGCGTGGCGAGCGTGCCGCGCGCGTGCGCCGTTCCGGAGGAGGAGCGGGAACGGACGCCGGTGGCCGCGATCGTCAGGCCGGCGGTCCAGGTGCCCGAGTCGGTGAGCCTGGAGGTGGTCCAGGAGCGGCTCAGCTCGGCGGGCGTCGAGATGGCCGTGGTGATCGACGAGTACGGTGGCTTCGCGGGCGTCGTCACCGCGGAGGACCTGGTGGAGGAGCTGATCGGCGACATCGCCGACGAGTACGACCTGCCGGAGGAGGAGTCGGCCGAGCCCGCGGCCGAGCTGCTCGCGCCGGGCGCCTCGGTGAGCGTGCCGGCCGTGCTGACGGCGGACGAGGCCGAGGAACGTACCGGCTTCCGCATGCCCGAGGGGCCCTACGAGACGCTCGCGGGGCTGGTGCTGGCCCGGCTCGGCCGCATCCCCGATCCGGGCGACGAGGTGGAGGTGGGCGGATGGACGCTCCGGGTGGAGGCCATGCGTAGCCGGCGGATCGAGCAGGTCACTCTCACCGCGCCGAGGCGGGAGCATTCATGACCGTCACCGATGGCCTGGCCCTCGTGCTGCTCCTGGCCGTCAACGGGTTCTTCGTGGGCGCCGAGTTCGCCCTCATCTCGGCGCGCCACACCCAGATCGAGCCGCAGGCGCGGGCGGGTTCGCGCCGGGCGCAGGCGGTGCTCGCCGCCATGAACACGGTGCCCACGATGCTCGCCGCGGCGCAGCTGGGCGTGACGCTGGCCTCCCTGATGCTCGGCGCGTTCGGCGAGCCGGTGGTGTCGCGGGCCGTGGAGCCGCTGTTCGCGGCCGTGGGGCTGCCCGAGGAGATGGTGCATCCGGTCGCCTTCACGCTGGCGCTGCTCCTGGTGGTGTCCGCGCATGTGATCATCGGGGAGATGGTGCCGAAGAACCTGGCGCTGTCCGGCCCGGACACGGCGGCGCTGTGGCTGGTGCCCCCGTTGTTCGTCCTCGCCCGGGCGATCGGCCCGCTGCTCACGTTGATCCAGGCCATGGCGGGCACGGCGCTCCGGTTGCTGCGGATCCCGCCGGCCGACGAGATCCACACCGTCTACACCTCGGCGGAGCTGCCGGTGCTGATCGAGGAGTCGCGCCGGCACAAACTGCTGCGGCAGGACGAGCGGGACCGGATGATCGCCACGCTCGCGTTGCACGCCCGGCCGGTGGTCACGGTCATGGTGCCGATCGGCGAGGTGGTGAGCGTCCCCGCGACGATCGACAGCCTCGGGCTGCAGGAGTACTCGGGCCGCCACGGGCACTCCCGCTTCCCCGTGCACGGGGACAGCCCCGCCGAGCTGCGGGGCTACCTGCACATCCTGGACGCGCTCAACGGGCACGGCTCCCGTCAGCCGCTGCCGATCCGCGCCCTGCCGCTGATCGCCGGCACGGCGACGCTCGCGGACGTCCTGGCGACCATGCGTCAGCGCCGCGCTCAGCTCGCCGCCGTGACCGGCGACAGGGGGCAGGTGCTCGGCGTGGTCACCTTGGACGACGTGCTCAGCGGGATAGTTCGCCAGCCTTCCCGAGGTCCCTCATGACGGTGATCAGGGCATCTTGTACTCCGCCGCCTTGCCGCAGTAGCTGACCCCGATCGGCGAGCCGCTGAACCGGCACACCTGTACGACCACGCGATCGATGACGGCGACCCCTGCCGGATCTGACAGCGAGAAGGAGAGCGGGACCTGGGCGTCGTCCGCCTTGTAGGTCTCCGAGTCGACGAGGGTGGTGCCCTTGTAGGCGTTGAAGACGGCGCTGGAGTACATGCCGTCCCGAGAGCAGGGCGAGAGGGCGGCGTCATCGGACAGGTACCCGACGACCTTGACGCTCGGCCAGTCCAGCGTCCCTTCGGTGATCCCGCGAAAGCATGAGTCGCCGGAGTCGGCGTAGAACCTCACCGCCGCCTGGGCCGACGCCACGGGCTGGACCGCCAGCAGAGCGGCGGCGACCAGGGCGCCCAGCGCCAGGTGAACAGGTAAACGCATGCGATTTGACCCTTCCCTGTCATGGTGATCCGAGCCCTCATCGTGAACGACAGATCCGGGCCGCGCCACCCCCTCATGCGCGTACACCGCATCCTCGCCTCGATCGCGACTCTCACCGCCGCCGGTCACACCGTCACCCTGGTAGAGCCGATGAGCGCATCGCCTCGCCGAACGACGAACACCCTGACGATCTGTTCGCACCGGTCGTGGTACGCAGCGCGGCCGCGCAGGTCGCTGACCGGATCGTCACGGCTATCTAGGGCCACATGGACGAGGCGAGGCTGGTGATCCAACCCCTGACTCCACCCAGCGGAGTCAGCCGGCCGTCCCGAGCTTATTCATGATGTCGTCCTTCATGACGACGCCCGCCTGCATCACGATCTCGATGTGCGCGGGATCGGCCAGCGCGTGGATGTCGCGCAGCGGATCGGCGTCGGTGACCACGAGATCGGCGAGCTTGCCCGTCTCCAGCGTGCCCACCTCGTCGGCGATGCCGAGCGCCTCGGCCCCGGTCCGGGTGCCCGCGACCAGGGCGTCCATCGGGGACATGCCGAGCTCGACGAGGTAACCGAGCTCGCGCAGGTTCCGCGCGTGCGGGCAGACACCGGCATCCGTGCCCAGAGCGATCTTGGCCTTGCGCGCGATCGCGTGGCCGATGTTCTTCTTGGTGATCTCCGACCACTTCACCTTCTTGGCGTAGTGGTACGGCTGCATCTTCTCCTTGTCGATCGCGAACACGGTCGACAGGGTCGGGACGAGGAAGGCGCCGCGCTCCTCCAGGAGATCGAGGCCCTCGTCGTCGATGCCGTACCCGTGCTCGACACTGGTCACCCCGCCCCGGAGGGCGGTCAGGATCCCTACGCGGCCCTGCGCGTGCGCGGCGACCGGCTTGCCGCCGTGCCGGTCGAGCTCGTCGACGATCGCCCGTACCTCGTCCAGGCGCAGGCCCTCGTCGTCGGGATGGTCGTGCCTGCTGCCCATGCCACCGCTGGTGCAGATCTTGACGAGGTCGGCCCCTTGGCGGAGCACCCGGCGCGTCGCCTGGCGGACCTCGTCCACGGTGTCGGCCAGCTCGACCAGCTCGGGCACCGTGTAGGCGACCTCTCCGCCGGGCACATGGAAGTCCCCGTGGCCCGCCGTGTGACTGATCGGGCTGACCGCCAGCTTCAGCCGGGGGCCGGCGATCAGCCCGCGCTCGATCGCCTCGCGAAAGCCCAGGGACAGCCCGCCGAGATCGCGCGCGCTGGTGATGCCCGCCTCGAGCGTCTCCCGGATCCGCGCGGCGGACTCGAGGTGGATCAGCGCCGGGTCGTTCTGCAGGCGGTGGTACGGCCCGTTCGCCAGGGCGAACCCCAGATGCACATGACAGTCGATGAATCCGGGCAGCAGCGTCCGCCCCCGCAGATCGCGCACGTCCGCGTCGCGGCCGTCCGGGGCCTCGGCCGCCCGGCCGACGAACCCGATGACACCGTCCGAGGTCACCTCCAGCACACCGTCCTCGATGGGCGGCCCTCCGGTGCCGTCGATGATCCTGACGTTGGTGAGCCGAAGATTGCGCTGCAGCCTCAAGAGGCGTCCTTCCGTGGCCTGGGCCGGATGTCGAAGCCTGGTGCGCCCGGCACCGAGTCGAGCAGGGCGCGGGTGTACTCGTGCCGCGGGCGCTGATACAGATCCGCCGCCGGGGCCTGCTCGACGATGTCGCCGTGGTAGAGCACCACGACCTCGTCGCTCACGTGCCGGATGACGGCGAGGTTGTGCGAGATGAACACCATGGTCAGATCGAGTTCGCGGCGCAGGCTCGCCAGGAGGTTGAGGATCTCCGCCTGGACCGAGACGTCGAGCGCCGAGGTGATCTCGTCGGCGATCACCACCTCGGGCCGGATCATCAGGCCACGGGCGATCGCGACCCGCTGCCGCTGCCCCCCGGAGCACTCGTGGGGATAGCGGTCGATGGTGTCGGCCGGCATCCTGACGGTCTCGAGCCAGTGGACGATCTCGTCCCGGTGTGTCCTCACCTTCGCCCGGCGCGGGTCCACGGCCTCGGCGAGCGCCTCCCCGATCGTGCGGCGGGGATCGAGCGAGGAGTAGGGGTCCTGCGGGATCATCTGGACCTTCCGCCGCATCGCCCGGCGGTCCGCGCCTCGTGCGGAGGACACGTGCACGCCGCCGACCTTGACGCTGCCCGCCGACGGCCGGACCAGCCCGACCAGCGCCTTGGCCAGCGTCGACTTGCCCGATCCTGACTCTCCGACGATGCCGACCGTACGGCCCCGGGCGACGTCCATCGAGATGCCGTGCAGGATGCGCGTCGCGTTGCCGCCCCAGCCGTAGCCCACCTCGAGGTCGCGGACCTCGACGGCGATCGCCTCATCCATGCGAGTGCTCCTTCGCGTGCTCCGGGTCGCCGGGCCGGTCGGCCACGGGGCCGTCGATGTCGGGTGCGGCTTCCAGGAGTGTCTTGGTGTACGGGTGGCGGACGGTCTCCACGGCGAGGTCCGCCGCGGCGATCTCCTCCACGATCTCCCCGTGGTACATCACGAGGACGCGGTCGCACAGCGCGCGTACCACCCCGATGTCGTGCGAGATGAACACGATGGAGGCGCCGAACTCGCTGTTGACCCGCTTGAGCTCGCGCAGGATCTCGGCCTGGACGGTCACGTCCAGGGCCGTCGTCGGCTCGTCGGCGATGATCAGGCGCGGCTCGACGGCCAGCGCGGTCGCGATCATCGCGCGCTGCCGCATGCCGCCCGAGAGCTCGTGCGGGTGCTGCTTCATGCGGTGCTCGGGCCTGGTCATCTGGACCACCTTGAGCGCGTCGAGCACGCGCTGCCTGGCCGCCTGCGCGCCGAGGCCCTTGTGGGTACGCAGCACCTCGGTGAGCTGGCCGCCCATGCGGAGCGCGGGATTGAACGTCGAGCCCGGGTCCTGGTAGATCAGGCTGACCGCCTCGGCCATGAGCGCCGGCGCGACGGGCCGGCGCAGGTCCAGGTCGCCGATGGCCATGCGGGCGGCCGTCGAGGTCAGGCCGTCCGGCAGGAGTTGCGCCAGCGACATCGCGGTGAGGGTCTTGCCCGAGCCGCTCTCGCCCACGATGCCGACGATCTCACCGCGCCTGATGCCGAAGGAGATGCCCTTGACCAGCGGTTCGTCGCCCGAGTGGATCCACAGGTCGCGGACGTCGGCGAGGTGGTCGCTCTCCGGCACCGCCGTGTCCGGGCCGGCGACGGGTGCTGTGCTCCGGCCCGTCGCCGTACGCCCGCGCGGGTTCGCCGCCGCCGCGAGTCCGTCACCGATCAGGACCGCGCCCAGCCCGGTCAGGATGACGAGGGCCGCCGAGCCGGCCATCTGGAACGGCCGGCCCGCCAGGAGCGACGGCAGGGCCTCGTTCAGCAGCTTGCCCCAGTCGTAGGAGGGCGACTGGACGCCGAGGCCCACGAACGACAGCGCGGAGATGGCCGTGAGCGTGGCCGCGAACGTCGAGGCCGACAGCACGAGCAACGGCTCGGCCATGTTGGGCAGCATGTGCCTGATCGCGATCCGGCCGTGGCTGACGCCCAGGAGGCGGGCGGTCGAGACGTACTCCTGCTGGGAGACCTTCGCGGCGAGGTTCGCGGTGAGGCGGGCGAAGTACGGGATGCCGGACAGGCCGATGGCGATCACCGCGGAGGAGCCGCCCGCGCCGAGCACGGCCGCCACGACGAGCGCGAGGAGAAGCCCGGGGAAGGCCACCATCGCGTCGATCACCCGCAGGCAGACCTCCCTGACCCGGGGCGGGACGAGCCAGACGCCCGTACCCAGGACGACACCGAGGACGACCGCTATGGCCGTCGCGCCGACCGTCATCAGCAGGGTGAGGCGGGTGGCGACCAGGCTGCGCAGCAGGACGTCGTGGCCGGCCGCGTCGGTGCCGAGCGGGTGATCCGCCGAAGGCGCGGCGAACCGCGGGCCCAGCGCGTTCGCCTGGCCGGCGAACAGGATCGGGGCCAGGACGGCGATCAGCACGACGCAGCCCAGCACGCCCACGCCGAGCACGAGCCCGGGGTTCCAGCGGCGCGAACGGCTACGCGGAGACATGCGACCCCCCGAGGGTCCGTGGGTCGATCAGTCCGAGCAGGACGTCAACGAGGAGGTTGATGATCGCGGTGATCATGCCGATGACGAGGACCATGCCTTGGATGACCGGATAGTCGCGGTCGAGGATGGCCTTGATGATGCCGCTGCCGAGACCCGGCAGCGCGAACACCGACTCGATGATGATCGCGCCGCCGACCATGCCGGTCAGGATCAGCCCGCTCAGGGTGAGCGTGGTGGTGAGCAGGTTCGGCAGCGCCCAGCGGACGTGGCGCCGCAGGACGGGCAACCGCCAGCCCCGGGCCGTCCGCATGTAGTCGGTCTCCAGCACGACCGCCATCTCGCGCCGGACGACACGGGAGATCGTGCAGATCGGGCCGATCGAGATCGCCACGACCGGGAGCACGAACGACGCGGCCCCGAAGCGGGGTGTGTAGGCCGGTGGGAACAGCGGCATCAGCCCGATGCCGAGAGCGAACGTCACGACCAGGAACGACGCCATGATGTAGCCGGGAATCGAGTCCAGGAAACCGGTGATCATGCCGAAGGTCACGTCCAGCCACTTGCGCCGCCCGCCGCGCGTGAGCACCCCGATGACCATGCCCAGCGGGACCGAGATCACCAGGACCACGAGGATGCCGGTCACCGCGATGGTCGCGGTGAAGGGCAGGCGGTTCACGATGAGCGCCGACACCGGCTGCCGGTACATGAAGGACGTACCGAGGTCTCCGGAGAAGACGCCGCCCACGTGGTCGAGGAATCGCTCCCAGATCGGGCGATCGAGTCCGAGCTCGGTCCTGATGCGCTGGATGTCAGCGAGATCGGCGTTGGCGCCGGCGATGCCGACCGCCGGATCACCGGGGATGAGCTGGACGATCAGGAACGACACGACCAGCAGCGCGACGAAGATCACCACCAGGCTGGCGAGCCGCCGCACGGCGAACCGGAGCCAGGCGGAGGAGATCCGCGTCGGACGCTGCCGTGCTCCGGTCAGGGGGTCCGGTGGGGGGACTCCCAGAGCACGCGTGGAATCGAGAGAAGCCATGACTGACGCGCCTTCCGGCTGTTTGCTTTATTTGACGATGCGGAGCGTGGCGGGGTCGAGGTAGTCGTCGAAGGTCCGGATGTCGAATCCGGCGGCGGCGACCGTGGTGGCGGGCAGGGTCGCCAGCGGGATCGCGTCGACCCGCTCGAGGAACGACTTCTGCGCGGACTGGAGGGCCGAGCACTGCGCGTTACGGTCGATCTCACTCATCGCCTTGGTGACGAAGCCGTACCCCTCCTTGTTGGGCTCGCCCGTCTTGTTGCGGCCGCCGTCCTCGGTGGCCGGGCCCATCACCCGCAGCAGGGAGGAGGTGAGGACACCCAGCTGGTTGTTGTCGCCCTGGACGTTGATGTCCCAGTCCTTGCCGCCGGCCGTGGTCAGCGTGGCCCAGTTGGCGTTGTCGAGCGAGTCGACGGTCACGGTGGCGCCGGCGTTGCGCAGCGCCTCAGCGATGTAGTCGTTGCCGCCCTGCAGCAGGGTGGTGCCGACGATGCGGAAACGGACCCCGGTCAGCTTCTTGCCGGCGGCGGCGGCATCCTGGGCGACCAGCAGCGACTTGTCGGTGTTGACGCAGGCCAGCTTGGCCGACCCGACCGACAGCGTCGTGCTGCCCCGCTTGCCGCTGATGATGTCGCTGAAGGCCTGGGCGTCGATGGCCTGGGCCACCGCGGTGCGCAGCTCCGGCTTGTCCGCGAACACCGTGCCCGGACGCTCGTTGAACAGCAGGTACGTCGTGGTGTTCGAGGCGACCGACGAGGTGAACCCCTTGTTGCCGTCGAAGCGGGCCACGTTCTCGTCGCTGATCGTCCCGACGTCCAGGCTGCCGGCCAGCAGCTGGGTGGCGATCGTCGCGTAGTCGGTGATCGGCGTGAGGGTCACCTGCTTGGCGGCCACGCCCGTCAGCGGCTTGGCGAACTTCGGCCAGGCCGCGTAGCCCTCGCGCAGCGCCAGCTGGTAAGACACCGCGGGCTGCGAAGAGGTCAGGGAGTAGGGGCCGGAGAACGCGCCGGCGACCTTGCCCGCCGCGAGTCCCTTGGTGTCCTTCAGGCCCGCCGGGCACACGATCCCGGCCTGCGGCAGGGTCAGCCCGGTGAGGAAGTCGGACCACGGAGCCGACAACTCGGCTTTCACCGTGCCCGCCTTGTCATCGGGGGTGAACGTCGCGGTGGCCCCGCCCAGAGCCAGCGTACGGCCCGAGGAACTCGTCTCCTTGGCCGCGAACCGCGTCAGTGAGGCCGCCACCACGGTCGGCGTGATCGGCGAACCGTCCGAGCAGCTCAGTCCGCCGCGGATGGTGAGCGTGTAGTGCGCGGCGTCCTCGGCGGTCCACGAGGACGCGATCCCGCCCGCGAGGGTGTTGCCCGCGTCCTTGCGCACCACCGTGTCGAACAGCAGCCGCGCCACGGTGAAGTCGTCGCCGCCCTTGGCGAGCGCCGGGTCGAAGGTCGCCGGGTCGGTGTTCAGCGACATGTTGATGGTGTCGGTGGTCCCTCCACCGGCACCGCATCCGACCGCGCCCAGCACAACCGCGGCCATCACCGACAGCACAAGAATGGGTTTGCGATACACCAATCCTCCAGGTCCAACCGCGAAAGGAATGGCGTGAGCCTAGGTTCTGCCTGCCGCTGGGCGGGTTTTCGCGACCCAGTTTGCACGGAATTGAGAGATAACGCGGGTCGGGCGCACGATCCTTCCGGAAAGGCCGCCTACCGAAGGTTTCCCGGATGTTACGGGGACTCGACGGCGATCGCGACTTATTCGATCTTGTGATGGCGCCCGCGGACCCGCCCGATTGCGGGGAGGACCTGGCCTTTCCTGCATGATGGACGGATGGTCGACGGCCTGGACTTTCAGATCATCAACGCGCTCCAGATCCACCCTCGGGTCACCTGGACCCAACTGGGGAGGATTCTTCGGGTTGATCCTTCGACGATTTCCCGTCGCTGGTCGACACTCACCCAGGAGCGGCAGGTGTGGACGAGCTGCTTCGAGAGCGACGGGCAGCGGACCCATGGGCGAGAGATCTCGTCTCTGGTGGAGATCCGGTGCGCACCCGGCCGGCGCGCGGACGTGATCGCCGAACTCGGCCGGCAGGGACCCATCTTCAGCGTGCACTGCACCTCGGGTCCCCGGGACCTCTACATCATGGTCTCGACGCACACGCTGCTGTCGATGGACCGCTACATCGATGAGCACATCGCCGTGATCCCCGGCATCGTCGGCACGCAGACGCACTACCTGCGGCGGATCTTCCTCGAAGGATCGGGCTGGCGGCTCAACGCGCTGTCGGACCAGCAGGTCGAGGCATTGCGCCTCCTCCGGCCGTCCGAGCCCCCCGAACACCGCAAACCCATCCACCGCGACGTGATCACCGCGCTCAGCACGGACGTACGCCGGACGGCCGCCGACATGCAGCGCGAGCTGGGCCGCTCGATCTCGGTGATCTCCCGGGACATCGACGCGCTGCTCGCGGCGGACTGGGTCCGATGGCGCGTCGACTTCGCGCACACCCTCATGGGCTGGTCGGCCGCGGCGGTGCTGTGGCTCGACGTGCAGCACTCCGAGATGGAGCGTCTCGTCTCCTTGCTCCGGTCGCTGGAGAATGTACGGATGTGCGCGTCGGTGACCGGTGCGACCAACCTGGCGGTCTTCCTCTGGCTGCGCGACCTGCAGGAGCTGGACGAGATCGAGGGCAAGCTGGCCGCGCTGTTCCCGAAGGCGCCGATCAAGGACCGATGGATCGTGCCAAGGATCGCCAAGCGCACCGGCTACATTCTCGACCTTGACAGCCGGCGCCTGCGTTACGTGCCGGTCGGCGGTCAGCCGGTATTTGAAGACTAGCTCGATGCGACTTCATGCGGACCATGCTCGGAAATTTGGTATTTCGTGCAGGATTGCGCGCGATCGACCCCACTCCGCGGCGCCTTCCCTAGCCTGAGCGAGGCGGCCGCCCGGCCGTCGATCATCGTGGCGAGAAGGAGTCTTGTGGACTTCGAGCAGCTCAGGGCGCTTCGGCGAGAAGTGCACCGCAATCCGGAACCCGCGTTCGTGGAGATCGGGACAGCGGCCCGGATCAAACAGGCCATCGACGGCCTGCCGGTGCGTGTCCTGACCGGGAAGGACGCCCACGACCTCTCCCCTGTCGTGAACTACCCGTCACCACACACCCTCGACGAGTGGGAGGCGCGCGCGGTCGCGTCCGGCGTACCCGCCGAAAGCGCCAGGTACTTCCGGGAGAACGGCACCGCGATGGTCGTCGATCTGGACGGCGACCGGCCGGGCCCGCGATGGGGCCTGCGGATCGACATCGACGCGCTGCCGATGCGCGAATCAGACGATCCCGCGCACTTCCCGGTCGCGAACGGCTTCGCCGCGACGAACGGCGCGATGCACGCGTGCGGCCATGACGCGAACGTCGCCATGGGCGTGGGCCTGCTGCACCGTCTCGCGGACCACGACTTCGCCGGCTCGCTGCGGATCCTGTTCCAGCCCGCGGAAGAGGGGGTACGGGGCGCGCAGACGATGATCGACGCCGGGGCCGCGGACCCGATCGACACCATGCTCGCCGTGCACATGGCGGGCGAACTGGCCGTCGGCTCGGTCGTGGGCAGCTTCACCGGTGGCATGGCCACCCGCAAGCTGAAGGTCGACTTCACCGGCCGGGCCTCCCACGCCGCCGGTTCGCCGGAGACGGGCCGCAACGCGCTGCTCGCCGCCGCCATGGCCGCCCTGGGGATCATGGCGATCCCCCGCTTCAGCTCCGCGGACACCCGGCTCAATGTCGGCACGCTCGTCGCCGGCGACGGAGTGAACATCGTGCCGTCCTCAGCGATGATGACCTGCGAGGCACGCGCCACCGATGACGAGGTCGTCGACGAACTGGTGGACAGGATCCGGTCCATCGTGGAAGGAGCCGCCCGCACGCAGGGCGTCGAGGCGGCGCTGGCCGTGATGGGCCAGTCGTCGACCGTGTCCCCTGACGACGAGGTGATCGACCGCATCGTCGCGGTGGCCGGCGCGCTGCCCGAGGTCGCGGAGGTGATCAGGACCCAGGCGTTCGCCGGGAGCGACGACGCCAACCTGCTCATCCGGCACGTGCAGCGGCGCGGCGGCAAGGGCGCGTACCTGATGATCGGCGGATCCAGCCCCGGGCCGCACCACAGTGCGGGCTTCGACGTGGTGGAAGAGGCGATCCCGATCGGCATCGACATCCTCGCCTCACTGATCCGCCAGAATTGAGCCTCGCTTCCCTGTCGTGAGGGTGGTGCCGCCTGGCCCGTGGGCCCGGCGGCACCTGACTGAAGTGCCGCGCACGGCGTGTGACAGTTGCGCCGAACCCGGGGAATCGGTCAAGATCAGTTCATCTGCGCACGGTTCTGGGCAGAAAGCGCTAAACAGACATACGTCTTAAGCGGCACTCTTTATCTGAAAGGTTAGGAGATCCCGCTTTAAGGCGTGACAGCGCGACGAGACGCCAGGACACTCAGCTTAGCGACATATGAGCGACAAAAGAGGAGACGATGTCGTGGCGGATGAATCCTTTGACACCGATCCCGCACTCCCCTCCAAGATCGACGCCAGCAAGCCGCACCAGGCCCGGGTGTGGAACTATTGGCTGGGCGGAAAGGACAACTACCCGATAGATCGCGAGCACGCCGAGCAACTCCGGCAGATCTATCCGGGAATGGAGGACATCGCCCGCCACGCCCGCGCATTCCTGGGCCGCGCCGTCCGCTATCTGGCGCAGGACGCCGGCATCCGGCAGTTCCTGGACATCGGCACCGGACTGCCGACGGTCGACAACACCCATGAGGTCGCCCAGCGGGTGGACCCGACCTGCCGGATCGTCTATGTCGACAACGACCCCCTGGTGCTGGTGCACGCCCAGGCGCTCCTGACCAGTGACCCTCGGGGCGCCTGCGACTACATCGAGGCCGACGTCCGCGACCCGGGCGCGATCCTGGAGTTCGCGGCCAAGACGCTGGACTTCAGCAAGCCGACCGCGCTCATGCTCCTCGGCGTGATGGGCACGATCTTCGACGACGAGCAGGCGCACGCGCTGACACGGCAACTGCTGGACGCTCTGCCGTCGGGCAGCTACCTGGTGTTCGAAGACGGTACGAACACCATCAAACCCGACGCGGCCGCGGAGGCCGGACGGCTGCACGACGAGGAGCAGTCGTACTCCTACCGCCTGCGCACCCCGGACGAGATCACCCGGTTCTTCGACGGCCTGGAGCTGGTGGATCCGGGTGTCATCTCCGTCTCCCGGTGGCGGGTGGAGTCCTCGGTGTTCGGCGTGCCCGACGAGGTGGACGCGTTCTGCGCCGTGGCCCGCAAGCCGTAGCCCTCCACGGTGTCGTCCATCCCGTCGATGATCTCGTCGATGATCGCCGGGGTCGCGGCCGACGGCTGCGCGTGGATGCCCAGCTCGTCCATCAGGTGCTGGTACGGGTGCACGTCGGATGCCCTGGTGAGATATTGCGCGCTGGCGATCTGCTCGAGGTAGACCACGTCGTCGAGCTCGGCCTGGGCGAAGCGCAACATGGTGATGGGGCCGACCCCGCCGATGTGACCGCAGTAGCTGAACGGCAGCACCTGGATGGTGACGTGCGGGAGCTTCGCCATCTCCTTGAGGTGTTCGAGCTGCCCGCGCATCGTGGCGCCGTCGCCGACCCGGCGGCGCAGGGCCGCCTCATCCAGCACCACCCAGAGCTTGGGCGACATGGGCCGCGAGAGGATCCGCCGGCGGCGCGTCCGGAGCGCGAGCCGGCGCTCGATCTCCTCGGGCGGGCAGCCCTGGTGGCCGCAGGTGATCACCGCGCGGGCGTAGTCGTCGGTCTGGAGCAGGCCCGGGACGTACTGGACCTCGTACGTACGGATCATCGCCGCGTCCTGCTCCAGCCCGAGGTAGTCCTCGAACCAGTCGGGCACCACCTCGCGGTATTCGTGCCACCAGCCGGGCGCGTTGGCCTGCTTGGCCAGCGAGAGCACGGCCTCGCGCTCGCTCTCCTCGACCACTTCGTAGAGGGTGAGCAGGTCGGCCACGTCGCGCAGCTTGAAACTGGTCCGCCCGCATTCCAGGCGGCTGATTTTGGAATGCGAACCCCGGATGGCGTATCCCGCGGCTTCACGCGTGACCTCCCGCGACTCACGCAGCCGGCGTAGTTGCCTCCCCACCAATATCCGCAGCGCTGTCGGCCCGGACTGACGAGTCTCCCAACCTGGAATTTCGGTCAGGTCGTCAATATTCCGAGCATTCGGCATATACGCTCCTAGGTCGGAAACTGTGGCAGTCTGACGCATCGACAATCCTGCCACGCTAGCCAGCTCCGCCGCCACGAGCCACGTTAATAGCGGAAATACCAGGTCACGGGATGGGCACAGCGCCTGGCCACCTTCTGGCCACCGATTGACCGCGGCCTGACCGGCGCCTGACCACTTCTGGTCTGGTTCCGGTCCGGCGATAGCATTCGGGCTGGGAACGGAGTTCGCCATGAAAGTCATCATCTTCGGCGCCACCGGCATGGTCGGGCAGGGCGTACTCCGGGAATGCCTGGCCGACGACCGGGTGACGGCCGTGCTCACGGTCGGCCGCACCCCTACCGGGCGTACCCATGACAAGCTGCGCGAGCTCGTGCACCCGGATCCGCTCGACCTCACGCCGATCGAGGCCGAGCTGTCCGGCTACGACGCGTGCTTCTTCTGCCTCGGCGTCTCCTCGGCGGGCATGAGCGAGCAGGACTACCGGCGCGTCACCTACGACTTCACGCTGGCGGCCGGCGAGACGCTGGCCAGGCTCAACCCCGGCTCGACGTTCGTCTACGTGTCCGGGGTGGGCACCGACGAGCACGGCCGGGCGATGTGGGCCCGGGTCAAGGGCCAGACCGAGAACGCGCTGCTGGCCCTGCCCTTGGAGGCGTACATGTTCCGGCCCGGCTACATCCAGCCCCTGCACGGCGTCACCTCGCGGACGGCCTGGTACCGGCTGGCGTACGTGGTCACGGCGCCCTTCTACCCGATGCTGCGGCTGCTCTTCCCCTCGGCGGTGACCACGACCGAGCGGATCGGCCAAGCCATGATCACCGTGGCGGACCACGGCGCGCCCACGCGGGTGCTCGGGCCGCCGGAGATCAACGCCCTCCAAGGCTGACCCGTGCGGCCTGCCGCGCGGAATAACCTCGGACCACACAATGCTTGGGTGGTTGTTGAACTTTCAATAGTACGAGGTGATGAGGGATATGCAATTCGGGATCTTCAGTGTGGGCGACGTGACCATGGACCCCACCACCGGCAGGACGCCGACGGAGCATGAGCGCATCAAGGCGATGGTGGCCATCGCGGTCAAGGCCGAGGAGGTCGGGCTGGACGTGTTCGCGACCGGTGAGCACCACAACCCGCCGTTCGTGCCGTCCTCCCCCACCACCATGCTGGGCTACATCGCGGCCAAGACCGAGCGGCTCACGCTGTCCACGGCCACGACGCTGATCACGACCAACGACCCGGTCAAGATCGCCGAGGACTTCGCGATGCTGCAGCACCTGGCCGACGGCCGGGTCGATCTGATGCTGGGCCGGGGCAACACCGGGCCCGTCTACCCGTGGTTCGGGCAGGACATCCGGCAGGGCATCCCGCTGGCCGTCGAGAACTACGCGCTGCTCCACCGGCTCTGGCGCGAGGACGTCGTCGACTGGGAGGGCCGTTTCCGCACGCCGCTGCAGGGCTTCACCGCCACGCCACGGCCGCTGAACGGGGTGCCGCCCTTCGTGTGGCACGGCTCGATCCGCAGCCCGGAGATCGCCGAGCAGGCCGCGTACTACGGTGACGGGTTCTTCGCCAACAACATCTTCTGGCCGAAGGAGCACTTCATCCGGCTGATCACCCTCTACCGCCAGCGGTACGCCCATTACGGGCACGGCACGCCCGAGCAGGCCATCGTGGGGCTCGGCGGGCAGGTGTTCATGCGGAAGAACTCGCAGGACGCGGTGCGCGAGTTCCGCCCGTACTTCGACAACGCCCCCGTGTACGGGCACGGCCCGTCGCTGGAGGAGTTCACCGAGGAGACGCCGCTCACGGTGGGCAGCCCGCAGCAGGTCATCGACCGGACGCTGACGTTCCGGGAGTCGTTCGGCGACTACCAGCGGCAGTTGTTCCTGATGGACCACGCGGGGCTGCCGCTGAAGACGGTCCTGGAGCAGCTGGACATCCTCGGGGAGGAGGTCGTGCCGGTGCTGCGCCGGGAGTTCGCGGCGAACCGGCCGGCCGACGTGCCCGACGGCCCCGTCCACACCACCCGCGACCGCCTGACCGCCTGACATGGAGTTCGAAGGAGTATTCATGAAGCTCGTCGTCGTCACGGCGGGTTTGACCCAGCCGTCCTCCACCCGCCTGCTCGCCGACCGCCTGACGGAGGCGACCGTGCGGCGGCTCGCCGACCAGCCAGCCGAGGCGACCGTCGGGCGGCTCGGCGACCAGCCGACTGAGACGACCGTGCGGGTGATCGAGTTGCGCGATCTCGCCATCGACATCGCGAACAACCTCGTCACCGGCTTCCCGGGCGCCCGGCTGCGCGCGGCGATCGAGGCGGTGACGGAGGCCGACGGCCTGATCGCGGTCACGCCCGTCTTCAGCGCCTCCTACAGCGGCCTGTTCAAGTCGTTCTTCGACGTCCTGGACCCCGCCTCGCTGGTGGGCAAGCCGACGCTCATCGCGGCGACAGGTGGTACGCCACGCCACTCGCTGGTGTTGGAGCACGCGCTGCGGCCGCTGTTCGCGTACCTGAGGGCCATGGTGATGCCGACCGCCGTCTACGCGGCGGCGGAGGACTGGGGCGGCGGGGGTGACGACTTCGCGGACGGCCTGGCGGAGCGGATCGACCGCGCCGCGACCGAACTGGCCGACCTGCTGCGCAGCCGTACGCCGGCACCCGCCGGGGCCGCGCTCGGCGACGCGGCCGGCAGCAGGCCGCGCCGAGGGCCGGGCCGCCGGCTGGAGCTGGATGTCGTGCCGTTCGAGCAGCAACTCGCCGCACTACGCCGATAAGGGGCCTAATTTCACAACAAAAGCCCCGAACGTTGACTCCTGTGAGTATGGTTCGTTAGGAATCTTTCCTAACGAAGAGCAGGAGATAACGTTGCTCCGAACCACTCTCGTCACACTGGTCACCTTAGCCACCACTCTCACGCTCACGGGCACCAGCCAGGCAGCGGTCGACCTCACCGATCCGCACAAGAAGGACATCGCCATGCAGCTGGTGTCCAGTGCCGAGAACTCCACGCTCGACTGGAAGTCCCAGTACGGCTACATCGAGGACATCGACGACGGCCGCGGCTACACGGCCGGGATCATCGGGTTCTGCTCCGGCACCAGCGACATGCTGGCGCTCGTCGAGCTCTACACCAACCGCAAGCCGGGCAATGTCCTGGCCAAATACCTGCCCGCCCTCCGCAAGGTCAACGGCAGCGACTCGCACGCCGGCCTCGACCCGAACTTCACCAAGGACTGGAAGACCGCCGCCAAGGACACCGCCTTCCAGACGGCGCAGAACGACGAGCGCGACCGCGTCTACTTCAACCCGTCGGTCAGCCAGGCCAAGACGGACGGACTGCGGGCGCTGGGCCAGTTCATCTACTACGACGCGATCGTCATGCACGGCCCCGGAACCGACAAGCTCAGCTTCGGCGGCATCAGGAAGACCGCGATGTCCAAGGCCAAGACCCCGGCGCAGGGCGGCAACGAGACGACGTACCTCAACGCGTTCCTGGACGCCCGCAAGGCCGCGATGAAGGCCGAGGAGGCGCACGAGGACACCACCCGCGTCGACACCGAGCAGCGGGTCTTCCTCAAGAACGGCAACCTCGACCTGAACCCGCCGCTGACCTGGAAGGTGTACGGCGACAGCTACACGATCAAGAGCTAATAGACGTACGGCCCGCGCCTCTGCCACGCTCTGATCATGACCCGTGCTGGCACGATCTTATTGACAGGGGCGACGGGCGGCATCGGCTCGGCCATCGCCACGACGCTGCTGGAGGCGGGCTACCGGGTCCTGGCCCTGGTCCGCGACCCGGCCCGCCTGAGCGAACTCGCCGCCTCAGCCGGGCTCGCCACCTCGGACGGGCCCGCCACCTCGGGCGGACCCGGCGTGTCGGGCGGACCCGGCGCCGTGGATCGGTCGGCCGGGCCTGGTTCCATGGACGAGGTCACCGGCCCTGACGGCGCGGGCCGGATCGCCGGGGCTGATGCGATGGATGGGATCGCGGGGCTGGGCGAGATCACCCCGGTCGCGGCGAATCTCCCGTGGCCGGAGATAATGACCCCGGCCGTCCCGTCCGCCGCTGTCGCCGCTGCCGGTAGCGCCCCCAACGCGGCCACCCCCGCCACCCCCACGGTCACGCCCACCGATGTCACGCCCGCCGGAGTCAGGCCCATCACCGTCACGCACCTCGATGTCACCCCCGCCGGTTTCACGCCCGGCAGTGTCATCGCCATCGTGGCGGACCTGGCTCGGCCGGAGACACTGGCCGCCGCGATGCCGCCCATCGGGGAGTTAGACGGGTTCGTACACTGCGCGGCCATCGCCGAGGTGACGGCGACCGCGGACAGCACGGTGGAGCTGTGGCGCGACACGTTCAACGTCAACGTCGCCTCGGCGGCCGAACTGCTGCGTCTCCTCCTGCCCGCCCTGCGCAGGAGCCGCGGCCGGGTGATCCTCATCAACGCCGCGCCCGGCCTGAGCCCCAAGGGGTGGCCCGCCTACGCGGCCAGCAAGGCGGCACTGCGCGAGCTGGGCGACGCCGTACGGGACGAGGAACACCCCCATGGCGTCCGCGTCACCACGATCTACCCGGGCGCCACGGCCACCGAGCTGCTGCGCAAGGTCCGGACCGACTTCGGCTCGACGTACGACCCCGACCGGTGCCTGCCCCCGGCCGCGGTCGCCTCCCTGGCCCTGACAGCCCTCACCGCCCCACCGGAAGCCCACCTCACCGAGCTCTCCATCCTCCCGGCCCACCTCTAAGGACACGACCATCGGGCGGACGCAGCCGTCTCTAGCCGTGGCTCTCTGTGCGCCGGGCGGACGCGGCCGTCGGCCAGCGAGGAAACGGCAGCGCCACCGGCCCTTTACGCCCCACTGACCGGCAAGCCGGGCTCGGCGGCTTCGACCGACAGGCCGGGGTCGGCCACCTCGACCGACAGCCCAGCTGGGAGGCCTGTCACCTGGACTCCGCCTGACCGGTCGATCGACACGGTGACGTCGGCGCCCGCCACCCGCAGGCCGCGTACCGTGACCGCGCCGAGCGGGGCTCCCGCCAGCGGACGCACCAGGACCTTGCTGCCCGGTACGTCCGGATACAGGCCCACAGCCGCGTGCAGCAGCGTCACAGCGGCGGCGGCCGACCACGCCTGAGGGCGGCAGGCGGCCGGGTAGGCGACCGGGCGGCCGACCGTGTCCCGGTCGTCGCCCGCGTGGAGCTCGGGCAGGCGGTAGTCGAAGCCCTCCGCCGCCGTCAGCAGGCCCCGCGCCAGCTCCGCCGCCAGCCGGCCATGACCGGTTCTGGCGAGTCCGGCGATGACGATGGCGGTGTCGTGCGACCAGACGGACCCGCAGTGGTAGGACAGCGGGCTGAACGCGCCGTCGTCCGCCGACATCGTCCGCAGCCCGAAGGCGCCGGACATCGCCGGGGCGCCCAGCAGCTCCGCCACCCTCGCCTCCTCCCCCGGCGACAACAGTCCCGTGCCGAGGAGGTGGCCGATGTTGCTGGTCAGCGAGTCGACCGGCCGTTTGTCGCGGTCGAGGGCCAGCGCGGGATAACCGCTCTCCCCGCCAGTGGCAGAGGCGGGGTGACCATTCCCCCGCCCGGTGGCGGGCGCGGGGTGGGTGACCCAGAAGCGGGAACGAAAGCGGTCGGACATCGCGCCCGCGTAGTCCAGCCACCGCTCAGCCCCCTCCCGGCCGAACGCCGTGAGCAGCGCGGCCCCCTGGTGGGCGGCGGCGCAGGCGTACCCCTGGACCTCCGCCAGCGCGATGGGCGGCTCCGCCTGGCGGCCGTCGCGGAAGCGGACCGCGTCGCCCGAGTCCTTCCAGCCCTGGTTGGCCAGGCCGTGGCCGGTGGAGTCGATGTACTCCAGGAAGCCGTCCCCGTCCGGGTCCGCGTGGTCGCCGAGCCAGCCGAGCGCCGCCTCCAGGGCGGGGAGCAGCGGTTCGATCTGGGTGGCGGGCATGCCCCAGCGCCAGGCGTCGTACAGCAGGCCGATCCAGAGCGGCGTGGCGTCGATGGTGCCGTAGTAGGCGGCCGGCAGTCGCAGGCCGCCGCCGCTGTGCTCGTGGCGGCGCAGCTCGTGCATGATCTTGCCGGGCGCCTCACCGGTGGCCGGGTCGACGTGGGTGCCCTGCCGTCTGGCCAGTACGCGCAGAGTGCTGGCCGCCAGGTCGGTGCCCAGAGGCAGGAGCATCCTGGCGGCCCAGAGGCTGTCTCGCCCGAACAGCGTCAGGAACCACGGCACCCCCGCCCCCAGGAACGTATCCCCCGGTTCTCCGGTCTCGGCCAGCCGGAGGGAACGCAGGTCTTCGAGCGAGCGCGCCGCCAGCCGTACGAGCCGGGTGTCGTCGGCCGTCACCTCGGGGACGCTCCACTCCAGCGGCTTGGCCGGCGCGGTCACCACCGCCTCGGGGTCGTCGATCACGACGGCCCACCGCAGCGTGACACGCTCGCCGGGCGCCAGCGCGACCTCCCACCGAAACCGCCCCTCGCGCTGCGGCTCGGTTGTGACAGCCTCGCCGATCGCCCGTACGGACGTGGCGTTCTCGCCGGTCGCCCGTACGTGTTGCCCCACGAGCTCGGCCGTGGCGTGCTCGGCGGTCGCCCGTACGTGTTGCCCCACGAGCTCGGCCGTGGCGTGCTCGGCGGTCGCCCGTACGTGGATGCGGCCGGATCGCCACTCCAGGCAAGCGCCATCGGCGGACGAGGCGGGGGTGACGGTGGCCGGAGGGGCGCTGCCGCCGGCCTTCACCAGCTCGATCGGGGCGAAGTCGCAGCTCAGGTCGAGCGTGACGGTGGCCGTCACCGGGCGGGTGGCGGTGGAGGCGATCTCGATGAGCTCCGCCATCCGTCCGGGAGAGACCTCGCGGGTGCGGTCGACGCGGACCGTGGGGTCCGCGATCGGGTCGCCCAGCCAGCGGACCAGCGACACGAACCTGGTACGGCCGGCGGCCCGCGCCGCGTGCCCCACCGCCTCCGGTTCTCTGCCGTCCACGGCCAGCTTCACCTGCGACAACGCCCGCGCGTCCGCGTGGAAGAGGCCCTGCACCCCGGCCGCCCTGATCTGCCCGTCGGTGCCGCTCAGCGCGGTCGTCGGTGCCAGGACGGTGCTGACGAGGTCGTGCAGCAGCGGTTGCAGGCGGTGCGTGGCTTGGTCGAGCACGAGCGGCCCCCAAAATCTTGACAGGCGAATCATCCAAGGGAGATAGTGCGTAACACTCCGTTTACTTGAACGATCCAATCCTGCCATACCTCCGTTTGAACGTTCAAACCATTAGAAAGCGACACAATGCCCGAAAAGGTGACGATTGCCGACGTCGCGCGGCGTGCCAACGTCTCCCGGCAGACCGTCTCGAACGTCCTGAACTCCCCCGACCTCGTCCGCGAGGAGACGCGTGAGCGCGTACGGCAGGCGGTCGAGGAGCTCGGCTACCGGGTGAACCAGGCCGCGCGCCGCATGCGGACAGGCCGGTCGCGGCTCCTGGCCGTACGGATCGAGCAGACCCAGGACGGCATGAACGTCTTCGACCGGTTCCTGCACGGGCTGACCGAGTCGGCGGCCAAGGCGGGGTATCGGGTGATCCTCTACTCGGCCGACGACGATCGGTCGGAGATCGCCACGTTCGACGACCTGCTCGGGGCGTACGAACCGGATGCGTTCGTCCTGACCGGCACCCATTACGGCGATGTGCGCACCTCGTGGCTGGCCGAGCGGGAGCTGGCGTTCGTCACGTTCGGGCGGCCGTGGGGCATGCCGGAGGGCGGCGACCATCCGTGGGTGGACGTGGACGGCGCGGCCGGTACGGCCGCCGCCACCCGGCACCTGCTCGACGCGGGTCACCGGCGGATCGGGTTCATCGGCTGGCCCGAGGGCTCCGGCGTCGGCGACGACCGCAGGAGCGGCTGGGTCCGGGCCCTCGAAGCCGCGAGCCCAAAAGGCAGCGAGGCGGGCGCGCTGGAGCGGCGGACCGATGGGTCGGCGGCCGAAGGTGAGGCGGCGGCGCGGGAGCTGATCGCGGCCGGCGCCACCGCCCTGGTGTGCGTGAGCGACTCCGTCGCCCTGGGCGCCATGCAGGCCGGGCCGGCGCCCGTGATCGGGTTCGACGACACGCCCGTGGCGGCCGCGATCGGCCTGACCAGCCTGAGCCAGCCGCTGTCGGACGCCGCCGTGCGCTGTGTCCGCGTGCTGACCCGGCTCCTCGAAGACGACAGCCCGGACAAGCCGGATCACGTACTGCTTCAACCCTCCCTCGTCATCCGGCGTACAGCGTGAAAGGAAACGCGATGAAACACCTCCCCCTGGCGACGCTCGCCGTACTGGCGCTGGCCGCGACCGCGTGCGGCAGCGGCTTCGAGGACAAGCCGTCGGCCGCGCCGCAGAGCAGCGGCCCGGCCTCGCTGCGGATCCTCATCGCCTCCTCCGGCGACCCGGAGACGACGGCGGTCAAGCAGGCCGCCGACGCGTGGGCGAAGGCGAGCGGCAACCAGGCCACGGTCACCCCGGCGCAGGACATCCACCAGCAGCTCGGCCAGGCGTTCGCGGGCGGCACCCCGCCCGACGTCTTCTACGTGGACGCCTCGCGGTTCGCCGACTACGCCAGTGTCGACGCGCTGGAGCCGTACGGGGACAAGATCTCGAACCCGGACGACTTCTACCCGAGCCTGCGCACCACCTTCACCCGGGACGGCAAGTTCTACTGCGCGCCGAAGGACTTCTCCACCCTGGCGCTGATCGTCAACGACGGTCTGTGGAAGAAGGCGGGCCTGGCGGCGTCCGACGTACCGACCACGTGGGAACAGCTCACCGAGGCGGCCGGCAAGCTCAAGGCCAAGGGCATCACCCCGCTGGCGCTCGGCGACACCCGCGACCGGATCGGCGCGTTCATGGTGCAGGCGGGCGGCTGGATCACCAGCGCCGACGGCAAGCAGGCCACCGGCGACAGCCCCGAGAACCTCAAGGCCCTGGAGTACGTCAAGACCCTGCTCAAGGACAAGCTGGCCCAGTACCCCAAGCAGCTCGGCGCGTCGTGGGCCGGTGAGGCGTTCGGCAAGGGCAAGGCCGCGATGACGATCGAGGGCAACTGGATCAAGGGCGCGCTGAAGGCCGACTACCCCGACATCCAGTACACGGCCCATCCGCTGCCCGCCGGCGCCAAGCAGGGCACGCTGTCGTTCACGAACTGCTGGGGCATCGCGGCCAAGAGCGCCAACAAGACGGCGGCGATCGCCTTCGTCGAGGCGATGACCAAGGCCGACCAGCAGCTCGCGTTCGCCAAGGCGTTCGGGGTCATGCCGTCGCGGCAGTCGGCCAAGGACGCCTACGTCAAGGAGTTCCCCACGGACACGGCGTTCGTGGACGGCGCCGCCTACGCCCAGGGCCCGGTGAACGCCGCCAAGATGGACAGCGTCCTGGCCGACTTCGACGCCGGGTTCCAGCAGCTCACCTCGCAGGACCCGAAGGCGCTGCTGGCCAGGCTGCAGAAGAACACGCAGTCGGCGCTGGGCGACTGATGCGCCGCGGCCGGGCCAGGGACGACGCGACGGGGTGGCTGTTCGTCGCGCCGGTCGTGCTGATCCTCGGGGTGTTCCTGCTGATGCCGATCCTGATGGCGATGTGGGTCAGCCTCACCTCGTGGAACGGCCAGGGCAGCCCGTTCAAGAGCGGCGTGCCGTTCGTCGGGCTGGAGAACTACGGCCGGCTGTTCACCCGTGACGACCTGGCCCGCGAGAACTTCATGATCAGCATCCGGAACAACGCCTACTACGTGGCGATCGTCGTACCGCTGCAGACGGCGCTGGCGCTGGGCCTGGCCCTGATCGTGAACAGCCGCCTGCTCAAGGGCAAGTCGTTCTTCAGGAGCGCGTTCTACTTCCCGTCGGTCACCAGCTCGGTGGCGATCAGCGTGGTGTTCCTGTTCATCTTCAGCAACTCGGGGGCGCTCACGCAGTTGCTCGGCTTCTTCGGCATCCAGGGGCCGCAGTGGTTCTCCGACGCCAGAGGGGTCATCCACCTGCTGCTCGGCATGGACACGCCGCCGGCGGCGCTCGCCGGGGCGGGGCCGTTCGGCCTGTCGTGGTGGGAGTGGCTGTCGGGGCCGAGCGTGGCGATGTGCGCGATCATCGCGCTGGTGGTGTGGACGACGTCGGGCACGTTCATGCTGATGTTCCTGGCGGCGTTGCAGGACATCCCGGTGACGCTGGAGGAGGCGGCCGTGCTCGACGGGGCGGGTCGGTGGCAGCGCTTCCGGTACGTGACGCTGCCGCTGCTCAGGCCGACGATGTTCCTGGTGCTGACGCTCGGGATGATCGGGAGCTGGCAGGTGTTCGACCAGATCTACGTCATGAGCCAGGGGGCTCCGGCCAAGACCACGCTGACTCCGGCGTTCCTGTCGTACCGGACGGCGTTCCGGGACTTCGACTACGGGGCGGGGACGGCGATCTCGTTCGTGCTGTTCCTCATCATCGTGCTGCTGACGCTGTTCCAGCGGCGCGTGATGCGGGAGAGGAGAAGCTCGTGACGCCCTCGACACGCTCGACGTCCTCGACGCCCTCGGCTCGGGACAGGACGGCGGGAGGTGGGGCGCGCCGGCTCGCGAGCACCTTCACCGGCTACTCGATCCTGATCTTCTTCGCGCTCGTGTTCATCTACCCGTTCGTCATCCAGATCGCGAACTCGTTCAAGACCGAGCCGGACGCGGCCGCCTCACCGCTCTCGCCCATCCCCCACCCGGGGACGCTGGCGGGGTTCGAGCGGGTGTTCAGCGGTACCGACATGCCGGTGTGGCTGGGCAACTCGGTGCTGGTGACGATCGTGGTGACGGTAGGGCGGGTGTTCCTCGACTCGCTGGCCGGGTACGCGCTGTCCAGGCTGAGGTTTCGCGGGCGGTCGGCGCTGTTCGGGGCGATCATCGCGGTGATGGCCGTGCCAGGCGTCGTCCTCTTTATCCCGAAATTTCTGGTCCTCAATCAGTTGGGGATGTATGACAGCTATCTGGCGTTGATCCTGCCGGTCCTCGTGGACGCGGCTGGGGTGTTCATCATGAAGCAGTTCTTCGACTCGATCCCGGCGGGGGTGGAGGAGGCGGCCCGGATCGATGGGGCGGGCGCGTTCCGGATGTTCTGGTCAGTAGTGCTGCCGATGGCCCGGCCGGCGTTGATCACGCTGACGATCATCTCGTTCCAGGGCACGTGGAACGAGTTCCCGCACACGCTGGTGGCCGTCCAGGACCCGGCACTGTTCACGCTGCCCCGAGGGCTGGCCGACCTGGTCAGCGGGTCGCTGGGGGGCGGTACGCAGTACCCGCTCAAGCTGGGGGCGGCGCTGCTGGCGACGATCCCGGTGGCGGTGATCTTCGTGATATTCCAGCGCAGGTTCGTCCGTGGCGCCAACGAGGGCAGCGACAAGGGCTGACCAATTTTCTCGTGCGGCTCTTCTTGCTACGGCTCTTCTTGCTACGGCTCTTCTTGTTACGGCACAGCCGCCCCCACCGCCACCCGCCGCACGGGGCTCAGGGCCTCCAGGAATACGGCCGCTGAGCCCGCACAGGGCCGGGCGCCGTTACGCGCGCACGGGCACCGTCTGGGTGGGCGGTGTCCGTGCCCCTTCCCATACTTCGCCGCCCGATATATCGTCTCCCGTATGGTTAAAAGATCGCCAGTGATGAGCGAGCCCACCTACTTCGTACTGGCCGCGCTGTTAGACGGCCCTTCGCACGGCTACGGGATCATCAAGCGGGCCGAGGAGCAGTCCGGCGGGCGGGTGCGGCTCGCCGTCGGCACCCTCTACGGCGCGCTCGACCGGTTGGCGGGCGACGGGCTGATCGCCGTGGACCGCGAGGAGACCGTCCAGGGCCGCCCCCGCCGCTACTACCGGCTGACCGAGGACGGACGTGTGGCCGTCATGCGGGAGGCGGCGCGGATGGAGCAGGCCGCCCGCGTCGTCACGGGCCGGATCGCCCCGGCGATGAGGACGGCGCAGGCATGAGCGAGGCGTTCACCGAAACCTGGTACCGGCTGTTCCTGCGCGCCTTCCCATCCCGTCACCGTGCCGAATACGGCACCGAGATCCTCGGCACGTTGATGAACGACTCGCCGCGCCGCGTCCCCTCGCCGCGGGAGACGGCCGCCCTCGTCACGGCGGGCTTCGCCGCCAGGGCCCGCAAGGCCGCCGAGGGACCCGCACCATGGTGGGCCGACGGCCTGCATCTCGGCCTCCTGACGCTGGCCCTGGCCAATCTGTCGTACAACATCGCCGACCAAGCGTCCCCCTGGTGGCTGGCCACTTCGGCGGCGCTGGTGGTCGCGCTGCTGCGCGGCTGGGCGCTGGCGGCCCTGCCTTTGGCCTTGGTCATCGCACTCTCGACCGGCCGGGCCATGCTGCACATGCTGGTCGGGGCCGAGGCGACGGGATGGGCGCCGTTCTTGGGCCCGGCTTACCACAACTGGGTCTCGTTGACTCCCTACGGCCTGCTGGCGGCCGGGGCCGTGGTCCTCGCGGCCCGTCGATCGCGGGACCTGCGCACGCGGCCGTGGTGGTGGCTGGCGATCCCGGCGGCCGCCTTCGTCCTCACCTACGCGCCCGGTTTCATCGAGTACGGCGAGACCTGGCAGCTGGTCAGGGCGGGTACGGAAGGCGTCCTGCTCTTGGCAGGGGTGTGGGCGACCATCGTCGCGCGTAGCCCGCGCTGGGCGTTGGCGGCGGCGATCTACGTCCTGCCGGGCTTGGCGTCCGCGCTCACCAACCCACCGGCGAGCCTGCAGCACACGGCCTATTGGTCGGCTCTCGCGGCTCTCCTGCTGGTCATGGTCGCGACGGGATGGAGGCGCGCGGCCAAAGCCTGAGGGTGATCACCGGCTGTCGTACTCGTCGTGGCGGGTCGACATCGACGATCTCCTCGGGCTGGGTCACCCGGCCGAGCGGCTCAGCATGGGCGGGGTCATGTTCGCGTGACGGACGCGAGGAGCGCCAGCTTCTCGGCGCTGTCGGTGCCGGGGTCCGGGTGGAGGACGACGAGCGTCTGGCCTGTCGCGCCGCTGACGCCCAGTCTCTCCCGGTTCAGCCACAGGCCACCGACCTGGGGGTGGTCGATGTGCTTGGGGGTGCCTTCGCACGTGTTCACGTCGTGACGGGCCCAGAGCCTGCTGAAGCGAGGGCTGGCGAGGGAGAGTTCGCCGACGAGTTCGATGAATCGGGGGTCGTCCGTGTCGGTGCCGACGGACTGTCGGAAGCCGGCGACCATGCCCTGCGCGGCGTCCTCCCAGTCCGGGTAGAGGGCCTGCTCGGCGGGGTCGAGGAACACGTCCCGCAGGCGGTTGCTCCCCGCCACCAGTCGAGGCGACAGAGCGGTCGCCAGCGCGTTGGCGGCGAGAACGTCGAAGTAGCGGCCCTCCACGTACGCGGGGAGCGGAAGCGTGACGACGAGCTTGGCGACGCCCGGAGGAACGGTCTCCTTCCGGGGGCGCCGCCGTCGCCGCCGGGGTTTTCCCGCCCCGAGGCGTAGCAGGTAGGCCGTCGCGTCGTCGTCGAGCAGCAGCACGCGGGCGAGGGACTCGAGGACCTGCGCGGAGGGGTTGCGGTCGCGGCCCTGCTCCAGGCGCAGGTAGTAGTCGGCGCTGATGCCGGCGAGCATCGCGACTTCCTCCCGGCGCAGGCCCGGCACGCGCCGTACGCCCACGGAGGGGATGCCGGCCTGTTCTGGAGTGACGAGCTCCCGGCGGGCTCGTACGTAATCGCCCAGAAGGTGGACTTCGTCGCTCATGTCCCCACGATAGTTCGCGCACCCTCGCGCGTGCCTGGTCCTGTCACCCCCAGGATCGCGGGGGCTCTGGCTCCGTCAGCGGGCGAGCGGAAACCTCACTTCCGGGACGAACACCGGCGACATCGGCCGGTGACCCCTTCCGCGAGCGAGGAGTTACACCATGTCAACATTTTTGCTGGTACACGGGGCCTGGCACAGCGGGCAATGCTGGGAGCGGGTGGTCCCATTGCTGGCATCGGGCGGGCATCGGGTGGTCGCGCCGTCGCTGACCGGCTTCGGCGACAAGGCGCATCTGCTCGGCCCCGAGGTAGGGCTGGACACGCACGTCGACGACATCGTCAGGCTGATCACCGAGCAGGACCTCACCGACGTGATCCTGGTGGGCCACAGCTACGCCGGGCTGGTCATCTCCTCCGCCGCCAACCGGATTCCGGATCGGATCGCCCATCTGGTCTATCTCGACGCGATGGTCCCGGAGGACGGCGAGAGCGCGGTGGATGTGCATCCCGTGACCCAGGCCCTCATCGACCGCGCCGCGGAGTCCGAGGCCGGCTGGCGGATCCCGCCGATGCCCGAGTCGCCGCCGCCTCTAGGCCTGTTCGGGGTCACCGACCCGGCGGACGTGGCGTGGCTGCGGACGATGCTGTCGGATCAGCCGGTGCTCTGCCTCCGGCAACCGGTCCGGCTGGACAACCCGGCCGTGCGCACGATTCCGCGCACGCACATTCATTGCGTCGCCGGCGCACCGGAGGGCATCAAGCGGCGGCCCGTCCCAGCGATACAGCCCAACGGCAGCCCGGCACAGGTGTGGGAACTGGAGACGGGCCACGACTGCATGATCACCATGCCGGCCGAGCTCACCGAACTGCTGCTCAAGCTCGGCCGGTTGCCGCTTGGAGATCACCTCGAGGGCAGGGAGGACCTCACCCTGGTTGATCAAGACCGAGCTTCCTGCGTAGCCGGGTGACGCCGGCGTGGAGGGCGGGGGGCACCCGTGTGGGTCGTCGCACGGTCAGAGCCAGAGCGGGCGTGCTGAGGGCCAGCCTGAATGCGAAGCCGGCGCGGGTCCGGCGGTCCCGCAGCACGTCGAGCTCGCCGAGCCATTCGTCCAGATAACTCGCTCGGACGGCCGCTGGGAGAAGCAGCACGCCGAGGGCGAGCAGTTGGTACGTCGCGCCGGTGCCCCCGGGGAGACGGCTCAGACAGCCGCGTGCGATCGATTCGAGTTCGTCCGCGATGGCCCGCAGACCGAGGCGCCCGGCGAGCGGTGCGACGAGGTCCAGCGTCTGCTCGCTCTTCAGTCGCTGTTTCTCCTGGTCGAGGTGCTGGATGGTGCGCATGTTGTGCAGCCTGTCGAGCACCTTCAGGGCGAGGACGCGGTTGTCCGCGGCGTCGATGGCCGCCTGATCGTGCCCGTGGTCGAGCTCGGTCACGCTCTGGACCAGCGTGGTGATCTCGTCGCCGAACTCCGCGCGGAGCTGTGCGGCGTCGCACCCGGTGTCCTCGATGACATCGTGGAGCAGGGCGGCGCAGACAGTGGCACAGTCCAGGCGTACGCACGCTGGATCCTGCCACGCTCCACAGCCGTCGATTCGGCGGGCAGCCGAGCCAGCAGCGGCTCCAGTAAGCCGGTCATGACGTCGCCGGCCGGAGGTTCACGGCAGGTCCGCGGGACCGCTGGGCTCGCTCCAGGGCGGCACGAGCCCGAAGCGCGCCCTTCTCGGTCAGCGTGTAGTAATAGCGGGCGCGGCGGCCCTGGGCCAGGTGCTCGGCCGCGGACTCCTTGCGGCGCTCGATCCAACCGAATTCACGCTCCAGCCTGGCCAGGATCGGGTAGATGGTGCCGCTGGGCTGAGCGGTCTTCTCGCACAGTTCCAGCCCGTAGCGGCGCTTCGCCGGGTCGGACAGCAGCTCTTCCAGCACGAGCATCGTCTGCAGGGTCATCCGCGGACCATCCGTCATATGTAGAACTCTAGATATCCAACACGGAACGTGACATGTCCTCGCGGGTGACAACCATGTGCCACTCGCCGGTCTCGCTCGATACCCGCACCACGGGAACCGTCCCAGCCCGCGGTCACGGCACACATTCCTGTTTTCGCAGCTGGACCGCGTCTCGCGTGTCCCACCGTGTCCCACGGACGCGGCGCGCGACCTCGCCTCGGTGATCGGATGAGTCCCGTCAGCACGTACCGATCACCACGTGCTGACGAAACCACACCCGACAAGAAAGGCAGTGACAGGACATGAACCAGCACGCACTTGAGGACATTGAGCAGCAGCCCAAGAGGAATGGAGCGAGGTTCACGCTCAACGGCGCACTCTGGTCACTGCAAGCGTTGTTCGGCTTCTTCTTCGCCGGCAGCGGTTTCGGCAAGGTGCTGTTGTACGACGGAGCTCTGTATGCGGCAGCGCCCCGGGCCGTGGCTTGGTACGCCGCGGTGCCGCAGCCCCTGATCGTCTTCATCGGGGTCTGTGAGGTACTCGGCGGCGTCGGCCTGATCCTGCCGGCGATGACAGGAGTCAAACCGAAGCTGACGCCGCTCGCCGCCGCCGGCCTGACGCTGACGATGATCCTCGCGGCTGGTTTTCATATCACGCGCGGCGAATACGCATTGGTGCCCGCGAATATCTTGCTGGGCGGCGTCGCGGCGTTCATCGCGGTCGGACGGTGGAAGCTGAGGCCCATCGCACCCGCGATCATCACCACGTCACGCATACTCAAATCGTTCGCGGTCCTCGGCGTACTGGCCCTGCTGGCCTTCGCTCCGACGTGGTACACGATGACGAACGTCCAATTCTGACCGGCGTACACCTGGCGGGTCTTCTCATGCTGCGCCGACCGGCGCACGTCTACCCAAGGAACTCCCGCAGCGAACGCGGTTCGCGGCCAAGGATGTCGGCCACGGTCGTGGTCGTGCTCGCCCAGCGCCCATCTCCGATCTGGGCCATGAGTTCGGCCAGGTCACGGGCCGCTTGGGCGGGCATGCCGCGCTTCTCCAGGTGAACGGCGGCTTCCTCGACCGACTGGTCCACATAACGTACGGTCCGGCCGAGTGCTCGGGTGAGCTCGGCGGCGATCTCGTCATGCGTAGGCGCCACCGGCCCGGTGAGCTCGTACGTGGCGTCGGCGCCGACGGCGGCGGCCGTGAGCAGCACGGCCGCGACCGCCGCGATGTCCCGCGCGTCGATGTAGCCGACCCTGCCCCTGCCGTACGAGCCGAAGATCCGCCCCTCCTCATCGACGTCGCCCGCGAGATTCTGCATGAAGCCGACCGGCGCCAGGATCGACCAGGGCACGCCCGACGCCTTCAGATGCTCGTCGACCTGCCCGTGCATGCCGAACCCCAGCAGGCTGCCCGACGTCACGCCGCGCACGGACACGGTCACCACCTGCGCCGCACCCGCGGCCGCCGCATGATCGATGACCGCCTTGTGCGCTCCCACGAAACCCGGCCACAGCGCGCTGTTGAGAAAGAGCCTGTCACCCGGCTCGAGCGGGATGCTCTCCGGCCGCTCGAGGTCGCCGACCACGTAGTCGCATCCCAGCTCCTCGCCCTGCTCCGCGCGCCGTACCACGGCTCGCGCCGCACCGCCGAGCTCCTCGACCAGCGCGCGCCCGATCGTGCCCGTCGCACCTGTCACCACGATCATCGCAACCCCCTAAGCGGAATGTCGACTTCCGGTTATAGACTAAGCGGAAGCCTGTCGTCCACTTCAAGGGGAGTCCAATGCGCGCCGATGCCCGCCGCAATCGGGACAGGATCCTGGAGGCGGCCCGCGACGCCGTGGCCGAGCGCGGCGCGGACGCGCCGATGGAGCTGATCGCCCGCCGGGCCGGGGTCGGCGTCGGCACGCTCTACCGCCGCTTCCCCGACCGCGGCATGCTGCTCGCCGCCCTGGCGGAGCAGTATGTTCACGAGCTCATGGACGCCCTCGACCGCGCCGCGGCGGCGGAGCCTGACGCGTGGTCGGCCATTCGCGCCTTCGTCGTCTACAGCGTGGAGAAGGGCCGCGGCGCCATCGCGGCAGCGCTGGCCGGGACCTCCGCGCCGCAGGCGAGGCAGGCGCTGGTACGCCGGCTCGACGAGCTGGTACGACTGGCGCAGGCGGACGGCGCGATGCGGTCAGATGTCGGCACCGACGACCTCATGGAGCTGCTCAACGTGTTCGCCTGCCACCCGGACGTCATCCCGAAGCGCTTCCTGCCCCTCATGCTCGACGGCCTCGACCGGCGTTAGCCGTGCCGACGCGGTAGGTGATCGGGGCAGGTAAGCGGCTCCGGCGCTGCCGGACGACGCCCGGCGGCCTCAGCGAACCGGGTCTGAGCCGGAATTCAGCGCACAGTTGCTCACCGGCGGGGGCTGCTCACGTCATTCGGATCGGCAGCGCGAGTGTCGTGGTCGCATCAGTTCAGTGGCATGGAGATGGAGGAGTCCCAGGCCTTCACTCCGGCCAGCTTGGAGTAAAGCGAAAGGCAGGTGCCGTACCCGTTGATGATGCCCATCGCGCGCACCATGGTGCTGTCACTCATACCCTGGTACACCGCGCCGCCGGAATCTCCCGGCTTGATCGTCGTGCAGTCGTACTGCCCGTCGTTGTCCTGGTCGGACTGGATCAAGGCCAGCTGGGTCATGTACAGCCCGCCGACGTACCCCTCCCAGCTGGCGTCGGTCACGATGTGCCGGCAGATCTGGCCGGTCGTGCGACCGCTGGTGCAGACGGAGGTGCCGTTCGCGGGAGTCGACCAGCTCACCGCCCCGACCAGCAGGGACGAGCAGCTGCCCGAGAGATTCGCGCAGTTGTAGACGGCGTTGACGTAGGTGGAGCCTTGGAGCAGGGCGAAGTCTCCGTAGGTGTCCTGGGAACCGTCCGTGTAGGCGTCCAGGTCGCCGCCGACGGTGGTGGTCACCTTGGCCCCGAAGTAGTAACTCGTCGAGGGCGGGGTGGCGGTGGTGAAGGTGGCGGCCCAGGCGCGAGGGTAGCTGGTCGCGCCCGGCAGGCAGTGGCCGGCCGTCAACATGTGGCGGATGCCGTCCTTCACCACGGGGAACGACGTCGAGCAGAGGCCGGCCTCTCCGGTGTGCGGCGCGTTCCACAGGCGATATCCGGCCCCGGCGTAGTGCGGCGCCGAGTCCCGTGACCGGTCGCGCTCGGCGAGCTTCATCCCGCCCGCGAGCCGGAACACCACCGAATCCCCGAAGCGCCGCTTGAGGTCGATCCTGGCGGCGTCCGAATCGCTGGTGGCGTAAGCCACCGCGATCCCGCGCGCGGGGTCGATGCCCACGCCGATGGCCTTGTCCTGGTAGGTGCCCGCTCTGATGAGCTTGCCGATCTCGGCCTTGGTGCGCTGGGCGTCGGCCAGACTGCGGCCGCCTTCCTCGACCTTGATGGACACGGGCCGGGTCCCGGCGGCCCGCTTCTGGGTGCCTTGAACAACGAGGGAACGCTGCTCGAAGTCGGGCCCCGAGGGGAGGACCACCGTCACCGCGTCGGGTCCGGTGACTCGAACGCCGGTGTACTTCTCGGGCGACGCCTCGGCCAGCGCGTTGATCTCGTTGGCCGCTTCCTCGGTCGCCGGCGAGACCTGGCCGGGCGCCGGTGGCACAGGCTCGAACGCGGGGGCGGGTTGGTCGGCTGACGCGGGGACGAGCGGCGTCAGGGCGAGGATGAGCGCGGATAAGGAGACGGTGACGCTTTTGACCAGTCGCATGTGACCTCCCTGGTGGGGTGGGGACGACGAGGCATGCCGGAGCAGTGCGAATGGCATGGCCCGGATAAGGGATGGGACCGTAAACCTGATGAGCTCTGCGAGATGACCGCTTGATCTTTCGCTACCAGAGCGGTTGCATCCCTCGATCACGCTTGTTTACGCTCGCTAGTGTGATCATTTGGGCAAGTTCCGTCAAGTCTTTGGACGATCAGCGCCTTGGCGGGCCGTCCGGGCAAACCCTTGACCATCTCCACACCAACGGTTACGGTCGGGTCCGAAAAGAATCGTCGATCCCATGGCGTCCCGCGCGGGCGGCCAGGCGGACCACCGACGACCGCGCCGCGCCGCGCCGACATGGTCGCCCCAGGGAACTCCCGCAGCGAACAGCGCCCTGCCAGCCGGACCGATCGGCTTCGAGCAGCTGTGGAATGTGCAACCCGCCGGGCTGCGCTACACCCTCGGCGGTGGGAAGGTCCTGTCGATGACGCTCGGCGGGGCTCCGGTGACCGCAACGCAGGAGATCAAGGTGGCGGGCGGCTGGAGCCTCATCGCCGGCTTCGACGGCCGGCCGCGCTGGGAGGGCTGTGCGGCCAGCCGAAGATCGCTGTCATCGGGAGCCGGCACCCCAGGGTGGCGGCCCCGGGCAGGTCAGTGGTTACGGGGTGCCGGGATCGCGTTCACCGAGTACGTCGTGTCGGGCGCGGGTGTCGTGGTGAAGCGGGCGTTGGGCAGGTAGAGCCGGTTGCCGAACGACGCCACGGTGCTGGGGACGTCGAAGCGGGGGTCCGTCAGCCGGTTCACGACCTGGCCGGACGAGCCGTCGGCGGTCAGGCGGATGACGGTGACCGTGTTGAGCCGGTTCTGCACCACGTACAGTGTCCGGCCGTCCAGCAGCAGGCCGTCGCCGTTGACCAGGGATTCGCCGCCCAGGTTCACCTCTGTGGTGACGCCGGTGGCGGGGTCGGTCTTGAAGAGCTTGCCGACGTTGGACTGGACGATGAGCAGGCTCTTGCGGTCGGGGGTCGGGGCTATGCCGTTGGCGTTGTTGCCGGTCGTGTACTGGATGGCGCCCGTGAGCGGCACCGGTACGGCCTGGTCGGGCAGCGCGCCGTGACGGCCGAGCGGCACCTTGTACAGGACGGGGTTGGTGGAGTCGGTGAACCAGGCCGCGTCCCGCGTGAGCACGACGTCGTTGACGAACGACGCCCCGGTGGCCAGCGGGTACGACTTGAGCACCGCGCCGGTACGGACGTCGATCACCCGGGCGTTCCCGGCGGTGCCACCGGAGACGAACAGGCGGTCGCGCGAGTCGAGCTTGAGCCCGACCGAAGGGGTGCCGGGGCCCTTGCTGACGACGGCGCCCTGGCCGGTGCGCAGGTCGGCGCGGTAGATGTCGCCGTTCGCCAGGGAGCCGAGGTAGGCCACGGGCCGGCCGCCGATCGCTATCCCCTCCGGCCGGAAGCCGTTGGGGAGCGCGATCGTGTCAGGCAGCGTCGTAGCGTCAGGCAGCGTCATCATGTCAAGCCGTGTGGCCGCCTGCGCCGACGTGCCGGGCAGCGTGGCCGCCGACGCGGGCGTGCCGGGCAGGGTGGCGAGCAGGGCGCAGAGCGCGGTCGTGAGGATCGCTGATCTCATGCGGCCCACGATGCCCCCGCCCCCCAGCCCGGCAAAGGCCCAAAGAGCCGGTTCACAGCTATTTCTAAGGAAATAATGCGAAATGTCAGACTTCGACTACTTCCACGCCCATGAGGTCGGCCAGAGCGCGCAGTTCGGCGGCGCGGTGGCCGGTGCCGAGGGACCAGTGGTGGGAGATGCCGGTGGCGCTCCAGTCGTCCGTCCACTCCCCCGGGTCGCGGCCGAAGTCGACACGCGACGTGGTGTTGCCGATCTTGAGGTGCGGCCCGTCCACGGTCTCACCCTCCGACACGGCGAAGCCGAACCGGCCGTCACGCCGCTGAAGCAGCCCGAACGCCGTCACCGGCCCGTGCGCCACGTCGAACTCGACCGACACGCCCCACCCGCGCTTGCCGTGGAAGACGCCCAGACCGCGCAGCAGTGGCTTGCGCGAGCTGATCGCCAGGTGGGCGGGCCCGTCGTGACCCATCTCGACATGTCCGCGCAGGAAGTCGAGCGCCTGCAGCTCGGTGAACGAGCCGCCGCCGCCCAGCCGGTCCATGATCAGCATGGCCAGCGAGGTCCGCAGCTCGTACTCCCCCGCCGCCGGGACGCCCCGCGCGGTGAGCAGGGACGAGCCGAGGATCATGCCCGCGCCGAGCCGTTCGTGGATCTCGCCGTCGAGCCCGCGGTGGTAGTAGGCGAGGCTGTCCAGCTCGAAGTCGGCCACCAGCTGGTCCAGCCCGGCCGAGACGCGGGCCGCCCACTCGAAGTCCTCGGGCACGACCGTGTCGGCCAGCTCGAACACCTCGCGCGCGAGCTCCATCCGGTCCTTGACCTGGGCGTCGGTGACCTTCTCGACGCGTACCCGCAGGTCGTCGAACTCCAGCACCTCCACGTGCCCGCCCAGATTGACCGGCACCAGCGTCAGGTCGGTGGCGACGTCGAGCATGCCCGGGTAGAGGTGGCCCATCAGCCCGTGCCGCCCGTCGCGCAGCGTGGCCCGGACGCCCGCCGCCTTCACCCACCGTTCGATCCGCGCCCAGGCCCGCTCGTCCTCCAGGTAGCCGGACACCGAGCGGAACGGGATCCCGGCCCTGGTGAACGTGTTGGCCATCTCCGGCAGCGGGCACGCGCCGCAGTAGGCCAGCCACTGCCCGGTGTCGAAGGTCTCGTGGTCCATCGACTCCGACGGCTGCAGGTTGATCAGCAGCACCGGCGCGCCGCTGCGCTGGGCGATCGGCAGCAGCATGGTGGCGGTCATGTAGGTGGTGAGGAAGCCGACGATCAGGTCGCAGCCCGCCTCCCGCAGCCGTTCCGCGGCGGCGGCGCCCTGCTGGGCGTCGGAGATGAAGCCGACGTCGACCACTTCGCAGCCGAGCGTGCCCATGCGCTCGGAGACTCGCGCGGACGAGCGCTCCAGCTGGGGCAGCAGGTCAGGGAACTGCGGCCAGTACGCGCCGAGCCCGCCCGCCACGAGCCCGACCTTGGTGGGCCGCGCGGGGATCCGTTCGAGCGTCATGTCTTCTTGGTCTCCTCTTCCGGTCGCGGGTGCGGTATCCCGCCGTTACAGGTTGGGGCTTCGGCGAGGACGCGCCTCCAGAGCGGAGGAGGCGCGTCTCCCGGCGTACGAATCGGCGTCAGCGCAGGAAGGCGGCGGCCACTCCCGCGTCGACCGGGATGTGCAGCCCGGTCGTCAGCGACAGTTCCCCGCCTGTGAGCGCGAACACCGCCGCGGCCACGTGCTCCGGCAGGACCTCCTGCTTGAGCAGCGTGCGCTGCGCGTAGAACTCGCCCAGGCGCTCCTCCTCGACCCCGTAGACGGCCGCCCGGTTGGCGCCCCAGCCGGAGGCGAAGATCCCCGAGCCGCGTACGACGCCGTCGGGGTTGACGCCGTTGACCCGGATGCCGTGCGGGCCGAGCTCGGCCGCGAGGAGGCGGACCTGGTGGGCCTGGTCGGCCTTGGCCGCGCCGTAGGCGACGTTGTTCGGCCCGGCGAAGACGGCGTTCTTGGAGGAGATGTAGACGATGTCGCCGCCCATCGCCTGGCTCAGCAGGACCCGCGCGGCCTCCCTGGAGACCAGGAACGAGCCGCGGGCCATCACGTCGTGCTGCAGGTTCCAGTCGTCGAGCGTGGTCTCCAGCAGCGAGCGCGACAGGGACAGGCCCGCGTTGTTGACCACCAGGTCGACACCGCCGAAGGCGAGGACCGCCTGGCGTACCGCCTCGGCGATCTGCTCCTCGGACGTCACGTCCACGCCCACGGCGATCGCGACGTCCTGCGGCCGGTAGGCGGCGCCGCCGAGTTCGGCGGCCACCTTGTCCGCGGCACCCAGGTCGCGGTCGGCGACCACCACGCACGCGCCCTCAGCGGCCAGCCGTCTGGCGGTGGCGGCGCCGATGCCGGAGCCGCCGCCGGTCACGAACGCGACGCGCCCGGCCAGCCGCTTGGGCGCGGGCAGGCGGCGCAGCTTGGCCTCCTCCAGCTCCCAGTACTCGATGCGGAACTTCTCCGACTCCTCGATCGGCCGGTAGCTGGACAGCGCCTCGGCGCCGCGCATCACGTTGATCGCGTTGACGTAGAACTCACCGGCGACCCGGGCGGTCTGCTTGTCCTTGCCGAAGCTGAACATGCCGACCCCGGGCACCAGCACGATCGCCGGGTCGGCGCCGCGCATCGGGGGCGAGTCGGGGGCCGCGTGGCGCTGGTAGTAGGCGGCGTACTCCTCGCGGTACCGGGTGTGCAGCTCGCCCAGCCGGGTCAGGACGTCCGCGAGCGGCGCGTCCGGCGGCAGGTCCACGACGAGCGGGGCGACCTTGGTGCGCAGGAAGTGGTCGGGGCAGGAGGTGCCGAGCGCGGCGAGCCTCGGGTGCTCGGCGCGGGCCAGGAAGTCGAGCACCTCGGGCGAGTCGGTGTAGTGACCGACCTGGCGGGCGTCGGTGCTCGCCAGGCCGCGGATCGCGGGGAAGAGCTCCGCCGCGCGCCGGTGCCTGGCCTCCTCCGGCAGGGGTTCGTGGACGACCGGGCCGAACGGGTCCGGGCGGCCGTGGTCGGCGATGTACTGCTCGGCGGTACGGATGATCTCCAGCGAGTTCGCCTGGCACTCGGCGCTCGTCTCGCCCCAGGCGGTGATGCCGTGGCCGCCCAGGATGCAGCCGATGGCCTGCGGGTTGGCGGCCTTGATCGCGGAGATGTCGAGACCGAGCTGGAAGCCGGGCCGCCGCCACGGCACCCAGACGACCCGGTCGCCGAAGACCCGCGCGGTCAGCTCGGGACCGTCGGCGGCGGTGGCGATCGCGATGCCCGAGTCGGGGTGGAGGTGGTCGACGTGGACGGAGTCGACCAGGGCGTGCATGGCGGTGTCGATCGACGGTGCGGCGCCGCCCTTGCCGTGCAGGCAGAAGTCGAAGGCCGCCACCATCTCGTCCTCGCGCTCCTCGCCCGGGTAGACGCCGGTCAGCGCCCTGAACCGGTCCAGGCGCAGGACGGCCAGGCCGCCGGCGGTGAGCGTGCCCAGGTCGCCGCCGGAGCCCTTCACCCAGAGCAGCTCCACGTCCTGGCCCGTGACCGGGTCGTTCGCGGTGCCCTTGGCGGAGGCGTTGCCGCCGGCGAAGTTGGTGTTGCGCGGATCGGAGCCGAGCGTGTGTGATCTTTCGAGCAGTTCGTTCTTGGCGTTCGACATCAGGCCCCCCAGCCTGCCTGGTTGCCACCGACGCGGTCGGCGGCGATCTTCTCGAAGTATCCGGACTTGGCGTAGGCGGCCATCGGATCGGGCGCGAGCCCCATCTCCTCCCGCAGCTCACCGAGCAGCGGGCGGACATCGGTGTTGTAGGCGTCCATGAGCACGGCGTTGGCGCCCAGCACGTCACCTTCCCGCTGGGCGGCGGCCAGCGCGTCGCGGTCGACGAGCAGCGCCTTGGCGGTGGCCTCCTGGACGTTCATCACCGAGCGGATCTGGCCGGGAATCTTGGGCTCGATGTTGTGGCACTGGTCGAGCATGAAGGCGGTCTCGGAGGTGTAGCCACCGCCGCCGATGACCTCGAACATGATGCGGAACAGCTGGAACGGGTCGGCCGCGCCCACCATCAGGTCGTCGTCGGCGTAGAAGCGCGAGTTGAAGTCGAACCCGCCGAGCTTGCCCTCACGCAGCAGGAACGCCACGATGAACTCGATGTTGGTGCCGGGCGCGTGGTGCCCGGTGTCGACCACGACCTGCGCCTTGTCGCCGAGCTTGAGGCAGTGCGCGTAGGCGGTGCCCCAGTCGGGCAGGTCGGTCATGTAGAAGGCGGGCTCGAACAGCTTGTACTCCAGCAGGAAGCGCTGCTCCTCGCCGAGCCGCTCGTAGACCGCGGCGAGCGCTTCGGCCAGCCGGTCCTGGCGGGCCCTGATGTCGTCCTGGCCCGGGTAGTTGGTGCCGTCGGAGAACCACAGCTTGAGCGTGTCGGACCCGGTGGCGTCCATGATGTCGACGCAGTCGAGCAGGTGCCGCAGCGCCTTGCGCCGCACCTCGGGATCGGGGTGGGTGACACTGCCGAGCATGTAGTCGTTGTCCTGGAAGACGTTGGAGTTGATGGCCCCGATGGTCACCCCCTGCTCGGTCGCGTGCCGCGCGAGGTCGGCGTAGTCCTCGACCTTGTCCCACGGGATGTGCAGCGCCACGGTCGGCGCGACGCCGGTGTAGCGGTGCACCTGCGCGGCGTCGGCCAGCTTCTCGTACGGGTCGCGCGGCACGCCCTGCTGGGCGAACACCTTGAACCTCGTGCCGGAGTTGCCGTACGCCCAGGACGGCGTCTCAATGCGCTGCTGCCGCAGCTGATCCTTGATCATTTCTTTCCCCGATTTCAGGCCAGATGGAAAACTTCGGCCAGCGTGAGCAGCCCCTCGTCGGGCCGTCCGGCCTCGAAGAAGGGAGCCATCTCCGCCTGCCAGCGCGCGTTGACACCGGTCTCGGCCATCGCCTGCTGAGCCGCCTTGAAGTCGTCGGTCTCCAGGTAGCCCACCAGCAGTCCGTCGTCGCTCAGGAACAACGAGTAGTTACGCCACCCGGCCTTCGTCAGCGCTTCGAGCATCTCGGGCCAGACGGCCTGATGCCGCTCGGCGTATTCGTCGAGCCGCTCGGGCCGGACCTTCAACACAAAACACACCCGCTCCATAACCAACCTCCTCTCATATCCACCCCGCACGGACCCTCGCGGCGCCGGGGGGCCCGGCGCCCACAACGGCGCCGGGCCGGCTAGGGATCAAAAACCGTCAGTAGTCGAACTGGTCGATGTTCGCCGCGTCGAAGGTGAACGGCGGGCCCAGGATGACCTCGCCCTGCTTGCCGATCGTCCGCTCGCCCAGCTTGCCCGCCTTGAACGTCTCCCCCTCGGCCCCGGTGATCTGCCCCGACACCAGCGCGGCGGCGGCGTAGGAGGCCAGGTAGCCGAGGTCCTTCGGGTTCCACAGCGCGAACTTCGCCACGGTCTTGTCCTTGACGAACTGCCGCATCTGGTTCGGCGTCCCGAGCCCCGTGAGCACGACCTTGCCCTTGTACTTGGAGCCGGAGATGTACCGGGCCGCGGCCGAGATGCCGACCGTGGTCGGGGAGATGATCCCCTTCAGGTTCGGATACGCCTGCAGCAGGCCCTGCGTCTGGGTGAACGACTTCTGGTCGTCGTCGTCGCCGTAGGCCACCTTGACCAGCTTCATGTCCTTGTACTCGGGCTTGCCGAGCTCGTCCTTCATGAACTTGATCCAGGTGTTCTGGTTGGTGGCGTTCGCGGTGGCCGACAGGATGGCGATGTCGCCCTTGTTGCCGATCATCCCGGCCAGCAGCTTGACCTGGCTGCGGCCGACCTCCTCCGAGCTGGCCTGGTTGATGAACAGGTCACGGCACTCCGGGGCGGCGTCCGAGTCGTACGCGACGATCTTGATGCCCTTGGCGCGGGCCTGCTGGAGCGGCCCGCAGACGGCGTTGGCGTCGTTGGCGGCGATGAGGATCGCGTCGTGGCCCTGCTGGGTGAGCGTGTTGATGTAGGAGATCTGCGAGGAGGCCGACGCGTCGGACGGGCCGACCTCCTTGGCCTCGCCCTGATACTCCTTGGCCGCCTCGATGCCCGCGTTGTCGACGATCGTCTCGTAGGGGTTGTTGATCGCCTTGGGCAGGAAGGCGAGCTTCAGCCCCTGCTTGATCGGGGCGTTCGGGTCGGCCTTGGCGGCGGCGGAAGAGGAGGCGGGCGCCGGCGCGGGCGCGGAGGTCACGTTCGACTTGGTCGTACCGCTGCAAGCCGCCACGCCGAGAGCAAGCAGCGCGGTCACAGCGGTCAGGCGCATCGGGGTCATGGGGATCCTTTCAGAGCTGGCCTGACGAGCGAGACGAGACGGGGGGTGAGCACCGAGACGATGAGGAGCAGTCCAGTGACGATCGACTGGATCTCGGTCGAGACGTCGCCGAGCATGAGCAGATTGCGCAGCAGCCCGATGAGCAGCACACCGGCGATGACGCCGCCGAGCGTGCCCTTGCCGCCGTCGAAGTCGACGCCGCCCAGGAGCACGGCGGCGATGACGGCGAGTTCGATGCCCACGCCGTTGTCGGCGCGGGCGGAGCCGTACCTGAGCGTGAAGACGACGCCGGCGAAGGCGGCGACGGTGCCGGAGATCACGAAGAGCAGCAGCTTGATGCGCTTGACCCGGATCCCGGCGAAGAACGCGGCCTGCTCCTGCGCGCCGATCGCGTACAGCGCCCGGCCGAAGCCGGTGGCGTGCAGGACCACGCCCACGACGGCGGCCAGCAGGACGAACACCGCTATCGGGTACGGGATGGGCGTCCCGGGCACGTCGTTGACGGCGAGCGCGGTGTAGTCCGGCGGGAACTGGGCGACCGCCCGGTCACCGAGCACGACGTAGGCGAGGCCGCGGTAGAGGGCGAGCGTGCCGATCGTGACGGCCAGCGAGGGCAGCCCGAGCCGGGTCACCAGCAGACCGTTGACCAGGCCGCACACGGCCCCGGTCACGATGGCGATCGGGATGATCGCCTCGATGGCCATGCCGCCGTCCCACAGCGAGCCGACCAGCGCGCTGGAGAGCCCGAGCACGGAGGCGACCGACAGGTCCACCTCGGCGGCCACCACCAGCATGGTCATGGCCAGCGCGATGAGCGCGATCTCGCCGAGGTCCCCGAGAGCGAACGACAGGTTGTCGACGCTCGCGAAGCCGGGCGAGGTGAGCGAGCCGGCCGCGAACACCGCGATCAGCAGCGCGCCGACCAGCACGTCCCAGCGCAAGACCTTAGCCATGACGGCTCCTGTTCCTGAGCAGGCGGGCCAGTCTGAGGGCGAGCACCCGGTCCACGCTGATCGCCAGCAGGAGCAGCGCGCCGGTGATGGCCTGCTGCCAGAACGGGTTGACCCGGAGCACGACCAGCGCGCTGCCGATCGTGGTGAGCAGGAGCGCGCCGAGCGCCGCGCCGTACACGCTGCCGACGCCGCCGGTGATCGCGACGCCGCCGACCACGACCGCGCTGACCACGAGCAGCTCCCAGCCGTGCGCGGAGTCGGCGATGACCGTGCCGAACCTGGCCAGCCAGAGCACCCCCGCCAGTCCCGCGAGGCAGCCGCTGACCAGGTAGGCGAGCAGGATCCGCCGCCTGACGGGCACACCGGCGAGCCGGGCGGCCTCGGGGCTGGAGCCGATCGCGTAGAACTCCCGGCCGCTCGGGTAGGACCGCAGGTAGTAGCCGATCATCACCATGATCACCAGCGTGATGAGCGGCAGGTACGGCACCCCGAGCACCGAGCCGTTGCCCAGCGACAGCAGCCCCGGCGGCAGGTTGACCGCGTTGATCTGCCGCCCGTGGGCGATGTAGTGGTCGATCCCCTGGATCACGTAGAGGGTGCCGAGCGTCACCACCAGGGCGGGGACCCGGCAGAAGCTGACCAGCAGGCCGTTGATCAGCCCGCAGGCCGCGCCGATCGCCACCCCGAGCAGGACGGCGGGCAGGATGCCCATGCCGCTCGCCAGCTGGTCGCCGGTCACGAAGGCGACCAGCCCCACCACCGAGCCGACGGACAGGTCGAGGTTGCGGGTGATCACCACCATGGACTGGCCGACGGCCAGCAGCGCGAGGGTGGCGGTGTTGAGCAGGATGTCCTCGACGCCCTGCCCGGACAGGAAGTTGCCGTTGACGCTGGCCGTGACGCCGACCAGCGCGGCCAGCGCGATGACCAGGCTCAGCTCGCGGGCGCGGAACACCAGGTCGACGAGGCCGCGGGCGCTGCGCGTGGGCGTCGTCTGCTCGGGTGGCGCGGTGGCGGTCGTCACGCGGCCCTCCCCATGATGGCCGTCATGCGGCCCTCCCGGTGGCGGCGTTCATCACGCTCTCCTCGGTCGCGTCGGCGCGCGAGAGTTCGGCGGTCAGCCGCCCCTCGTGCATGACCAGCACACGGTCGGCCATGCCCAGCACCTCCGGAAGGTCGGAGGAGATCATGAGCACCGCGATGCCCTGACCGGCCAGCTCCGACAGCAGCCGGTGCACCTCCGCCTTGGTGCCGACGTCGATGCCGCGGGTCGGCTCGTCCACGATCAGTACGGACGGCTTGGTGGCCAGCCACTTGGCCAGCACGACCTTCTGCTGGTTGCCCCCGGACAGCACGCCCACCCCGTCGCTCAGCCGGGCGAACTTCAGCTGCAGCCGCACCGCCCAGTCCTTGGCCCGGTCGCGCTCGGCCGTACGGGAGATCGTCACTCCCCTGCGCAGCGAGCCCAGCCCGGTCAGGCCGATGTTGCGCTCGATCGACAGCTCCATGACCAGCCCCTGCTGGCGGCGGTCCTCCGGCACCAGGGCCAGGCCGGCGCCCATCGCCGCCGTGGGACTCCCGGCGGGCAGCGGCCGGCCGTCCACCGAGACGGAGCCCGCGTCCCAGCGGTCCACCCCGAACACCGCCCTGGCCACCTCGCTGCGCCCGGCGCCCACCAGTCCGGCCAGCGCGACGATCTCGCCCCGCCGTACCTGGAAGGAGACGTCGGTGAAGACGCCTTCGCGGGTCAGCCGGTCCACCTGGAGGGCGACCTCGCCGAGCGCGGCCTCCTCCTTGGGGTAGAGGGTGCCGAGGTCGCGGCCCACCATGCGCCGTACCAGGTCGTCGTGGGTGAGCCCGGCGACCGGCTCGCTGGCGATCCACGCGCCGTCGCGCAGCGTCGTGACCCGCTGGCAGAGCGAGAAGATCTCGTCCAGCCGGTGCGAGATGAACAGGATCGCGCAGTCGTGCTCGCGCAGCGCCTCGACCACCGAGAACAGCCGCGCCACCTCGTTGCCGGACAGCGCGGCGGTCGGCTCGTCCATCACCAGGACGCGGGCCTCGCGGGAGAGGGCCTTGGCGATCTCGACGAGCTGCTGGTCGGCGATGGACAGGCCGCGCGAGGGCTGCTCGGGGTCGAGGGCGACGCCGAGCCGCTCGAACAGCCGCCGCGCCTGGGCGTGCATCGCCTTGCGGTCGATGCGGCCCAGGGTGCGGCGGGGCTGGCGGCCCATGAAGATGTTCTCGGCCACGGACAGGTCGGGGAAGAGCGTGGGCTCCTGGTAGATGACCGCCACACCGGCCTGCTGGGCGTCGGCCGGTCCGGCGAAGACGACCGGCTCACCGTTCAGCAGGACCTGGCCGGTGTCGGGCCGGTGGACGCCGGCGAGCGTCTTGACCAAGGTGGACTTGCCCGCGCCGTTCTCGCCCGCGAGCGCGTGCGCTTCGCCGGCGAACAGTTCGAGTGAGACGTCGCGCAGCGCTCTGACGGCTCCGAACGACTTGCTGACGTTCGCGAGCGCGAGGGTGGGGGCACCACTCATGCATCCTCCGGACAACAAACGTTTTAATCGCGACGAACCCGGAATCTAGGCGCTGGACCAGCAGTCGTCAATGCCTTCACGCGTCTTCTGGCGTCTTTGTGATTGTTACGTTTTAATCGGGGGGTGCGATTCACTGCAGTGGACCTTGGCGCCTCCAGCGGGCGGGTCATGAGTGCCGACGTGTCGGCTGACAGCGTGCGGCTCGTAGAGGAACACCGGTTCGTCAACCGGCCCGTACGCGTGGCCGGGACGCTGCACTGGGACATCCTCTCCCTCTACCAGGGGGTGCTCGACGGGCTGCGCAGGGCCGGGCCCGCCGAGTCGGTCGGCATCGACGCGTGGGCCATCGACTACGGCCTGCTCGACCGTGACGGAGCGCTGATCGGCAACCCGGTGCACTACCGCGACGGGCGCACCGAGAAGGTGACCGAGCGGGCCGACCCGTACGAGGTGACCGGGCTGCAGTTCCTCCGGTTCAACACGATCAACCAGCTGGCCTGCGACCGGCTGGACCGGGCCGAGACGATGCTGCTGATCCCCGACCTCCTGGGCTACTGGCTGACCGGCGAGCGCGGCGCCGAGCGCACCAACGCCTCGACGACCGGCCTGTACGACGTCACCAAGCGGGACTGGGCCTGGGACCTGATCGACCGCCTCGGCCTCCCAAGCCGGATATTTCCCGAAATTTCGGATGGCGGCCTCGCGGAGCTGCGGCCCGACGTGGCCGCCGAGATCGGCTACACCACCTCCCTGGCCCGGGTGGGCTCGCACGACACCGCCTCGGCCGTGGTCGGCGTGCCCGCCACCGGCGACCGCTTCGCCTACATCTCCTGCGGCACCTGGTCCCTGGTCGGCGTCGAGCTGCCCGCCCCGGTGCTGACGGAGGAGAGCCGCCTGGCCAACTTCACCAACGAGGCCGGCATCGACGGCACCACCCGCTACCTGCGCAACGTCATGGGCCTGTGGATCCTCCAGGAGTGCCTGCGCGTGTGGGGCGACCCCGCGCTGGAGCCGTTGCTCGCCGCCGCCGCCGAGGCCAGGACCGAGGCGGTCATCGATCCGGACGATCCGTCGTTCCTGCCGCCGGGCGACATGCCCGCGCGGATCGCGGACTACTGCGCGCGTACCGGGCAGGCGGCTCCGGAGGATCGGGCGCAGGCCGTACGATGCATCCTGCAGAGCCTCGCCCTCGCCTACCAGCGGGCCGTCGCCGACGCCGTCCGGCTGAGCGGGCGGCCGGTCGAGGTCGTCCACCTGGTGGGCGGCGGATCGCGCAACGCGTTGCTGTGCCAGCTCACCGCCGACGCCACCGGCCTGCCGGTCGTCGCGGGGCCCGTCGAGGCGGCCGCCCTGGGGAACGCGCTGGTCCAGGCGCGGGCGCGCGGCCTGGTCGGCGACCTGGCCGACATGCGGGCTCTGGTACGACGAAGCGAGAGCCTGCGCACCTACGAGCCACGGGGGCACCCATGACCGAGCCTGCTCTCAGGAGACGGATGGAGGAGGGGTCGTGACCACGGTGAGCATCAAGGACGTCGCGGCCCGGGCGGGCGTGTCGCCCGGCACGGTGTCCAACGTGCTCAACCGTCCGGAGAAGGTGGCCGACTCCACCCGGATCCGGGTCGAGTCGACCATCAGGGAGCTCGGCTTCGTCAGGCACGGCTCCGCCTCGACGCTGCGGGCCGGCCACAGCCGCACGGTCGGCCTGTCCGTGATCGACATCGGCAACCCGTTCTTCACCGACGTGGCCGCCGGGGTGGAGGACGTGGCGAGCGAGCGCGGCTACGCCGTCATCCTCGGCAACTCCTCGGGCAGCCGGATGAAGGAGGAGCGCAACCTGCTGGTGTTCGCCGAGCAGCGGGTGCGCGGGGTCCTCATCACGCCGTCGGACGAGGACCCGGGCCGGCTCGACCAGCTGCGGGGACGCGGCATCTGCGTGGTGCTCGTCGACCATCCGGCCGAGCGCTCCGACCAGTGCGCCGTCGCCGTGAACGACGTGACCGGCGGCTCGATGGCCGTCGCCCACCTGCTGGACGGCGGCGCCGGCAGCCTCGGCTACGTCACCGGGCCCCCCGTGATCCGGCAGTGCCAGGACCGCAAGCGCGGCGCCGAGCAGGCGATGGCCGCGGCCGGGCGCGACCCGCGCGAGCTGCTCGAGGTCTCGATGCCCGCGATGACGGCGAAGGCGGGCCAGCAGGCGGCCGAGAACCTGCTCGCCGAGGGGACGCTTCCGGACGCGCTGTTCTGCGCCAACGACCTGCTCGCGCTCGGCATGCTGCGCGGCCTGCTCCAGGCGGGCGTACGGGTGCCTCAGGACGTGTCGCTGATCGGCTATGACGACATCGACTTCGCCTCGGCCTCCACGGTGTCGCTGACCTCGGTCCGGCAGCCCACGTACCAGCTCGGCCGGGTGGCCACCGAACTGCTGCTCGACGAGTGCGACAACCCGGGGACGCACGCGCACCAGCAGATCATGTTCCAGCCGGATCTCGTCGTCAGGGAGTCCACGCGGTAGGTTGTCCCGCAAAACCGACAAACGGGGTTGATCATGCCAAATGGTGCCCGTCATGCGCTCGGGCTGGTCGCGGGGCTGCTCCTCCCTCCGCTGATCGCCGTCGGACTGTTCTACGGCGTCGGTGAGTTCAGCCTCAACTACCAGCAGTTCGTCATCTCCTGGGCCGGGATCGGCGCGATCGTCGTCTCGGGGATCCTGCTCGCGCCGCTGCTCGCCTCGCGGCTGTCGCCCGTCGCCTCGCTGGTGGGCGGGCTGGAGTTCACCGCGTTCGGACTCCTGCCGGTCCTGGACATCGTCGGCCTCCACCTGATGCCTGAGCGGATTTTCTCCGCGGTCCTCTGGAACGGGTTCCTGACCCTGACCTACTCCGGGGTGCTGCTGATGATCGGCGTGCTGCTGCTGGTGGGTTCGGCCTTCCCTTCGCGCTGGCGCTCGACGCCGCGCCCCCTTCCGGCCGAGCCCACGTACGGCGTGATCCCGCCGTACCGGGGACCGGAGGACGCGACGCGGCCGATCCACCGCGAGTGAGCGGTACGGAGTCGTAGCCTGGCAGAATGCCGCCATGCGCGACTCCAGGATCACCGACTTCCTCGCCCAGCTCGCCGCACACGTGCCCGCGCCGGGAGGGGGCGCCACGGCGGCCCTGCACGCGGCGCAGGCCGCCGCGCTGCTCGGCATGGTCGCCCGCTACACCACCGGGGAGAAGTACACCGGCCACGCCGAGACCATCGTCGCGCTGATCGCCGAGACCGACACGATGCGCGCGCGGGCGCTGCGCCTGCTGGAGGAGGACGCGGCGGCCTTCACCGCCGTGACGGACGCCTACCGGCTGCCGAAGGGCCCGGAGCGCAGCGCGGCCATCGCCGCCGCCCTCGTCGGCGCGGCCGAGCCGCCCGCCAGGGTCGTCGAGACGGCCACGCGACTGGTCGAGCTCTGCGAGCAGCTGCTGCCGATCGGCAACCCCAACGTGGTCACGGACGTGGCGGCGGCGGCCGAGGCGGCGCGCGCCGCGCTCACGACCGCGCGGGTGAACGTCGAGGTCAACTTGGGCGGCATCAAGGACGAGAAGGCCCTGCATGGGCTCCGGGCCCGGCTGGCCGACGTGGACGCGACGGTCGCCAGAGCGGAGTGGGTGACGGCCAGGGTCCGCGAGGGCCTCACCGCCACGTGACCGGGTCGGCGAGCCCCGCTGTGCCGGGGGATGGTCACGGGGTTGGCGAGCCGCGCTGTGCTGGGGGGACGGTCACGTGGCCGGCGAGCCGTGCGAGAGGATCTACGTGTGAAGACGCTCACGGGTAAGGAACTGGCCGCCGCCATCAGGGCGGAGACGGCGGCGCGGGTGGCGGCCGGGCCGCAGCCGAAGCTGGCCGTCGTCGTCGCGACCGCCGACGAGGCGAGCCTCTGGTACGTACGCTCGATCGCCAAGGCCGCCGCAGGTGTGGGCATCGCCTTCGAGCTCACCGACCTCGGCCCCGAAGCCACGGCCACCGGCATCCGCGAGACTCTCGAACGGCTCAGCGCCGACCCGGACGTGCACGGCGTCATACTGCAGACCCCGCTCCCCCCGGGCGCGTCGGCGCAGGAGCTGGCCGCCGCCATCGACCCGGCCAAAGACGTGGACGGCGCGAACCCGCTGTCCCTGGGCCGGCTGGCCGCCGGGCTGCCCGCGTTCGCCCCGGCCACCGCGGCCGCCGTGCTGGCCCTCCTCGACCACTACGGGGTCGAGCTGGCGGGCCGCCGGGCCGTGGTCGTCGGCCGTTCGACCGTGGTCGGCAAACCCCTGGCGCACCTGCTGCTCGACCGGAACGCGACGGTGACCGTCTGCCACTCGCGCACCCGCGACCTGCCGGCCGTCACGTCCACGGCCGAGGTGCTGGTCGCGGCCGTGGGCCGGGCCGGGCTGATCGGGGCGGAGCACGTGGCGCCCGGCGCGGTCGTCATCGACGTCGGCACCAACCCGACCGAGGACGGCGGGCTGGCCGGCGACGTGGACTCCGCCGCGGTCGTAAACCGGGCCGGGGCGCTGACACCGGTGCCGGGCGGTGTCGGCCCGGTGACGACAGCGCTCCTGCTGCGGCACACCGCGCAGTCGGCGGGCCTGATGTGACCGGAATTCCCGCATGACGTACCGGACGACCGAGATGGCGACGCTGGAGGGTGTCGATGCGTGACGTGCTGATCGTGCAGAACAGCAGGAGCGGCGGCCCCGGCCGCCTCGGCGGCTGGCTGGAGGAGGCCGGGCTGCGGCTGGACGTCGTACCCGCCTATGACGGCGCCCCCCTTCCTGTCAGGCTGTCGCACGACGCCATGATCATGCTGGGCGGCGGCTTCCTGCCGAGCGACGACGACCGTGCGCCGTGGCTGGCCACGGCCAGGAGCCTGTTCGCGCAGGCGCTGGAGGAGGGCGTGCCGCTGTTCGGCATCTGCCTGGGCGGTCAGATGCTGGCCGAGGTCGCGGGCGGCGAGGTGACCCCCGACGCGGGCGCGCCGGAGAACGGCAGCCTCCCTGTGACGCTGCGGCCCGAAGCCGCCGACGACGCGCTCTTCCACAGCTTGCCCGAGGTGGTGCCCGCCATCGAGCACCACGTCGACGCGGTCACCGCCCTGCCGCCGGGGGCGGTCTGGCTGGCGCAGACCACGGCCTGCCCGTACCAGGCGTTCCGGGTCGGGGAGCAGGCGTGGGGGGTGCAGTTCCATCCCGAGGTGCTGCCGGCGCGCATCCGCGAGTGGCGGGTCGACGGCTTCGACCCGGACGAGGTCCATGCGCGGGCGGTGGCCGACGAGCCGGTGTCGACGCCGATCTGGCGCGAGGTGGCCACCCGCTTCGCCAAGCTCGTCTGACCTCCTCTCCTCGCGAACCTCCCCTCACGAACCTCCCCTCACGAACCGAAGGCGCGGGATTCCATGCTCAAGGAGTCTTGATGACGAGTCGCTACGCCGCCGGGCTCACGGCGCTCGTGGTGCCCATCCTGGAGGCCGAGCCGGTCGTAGGCCGGTGGCGGACCACGCTCGACCCGTCCGCGGCGTACGGGGTGCCGGCGCACGTGACGGTGATGTATCCGTTCCTGCCGCTCGACACCGTCGACCGGGCGGCGCTGGCTGAGCTCTTCGCCGGGTACGCGGCCTTCGACGTGGTATTCGCCAGGTGCGCGCGGCTACCCGGATTGCTGTATCTGGAGCCGGTGCCTGGTGAGCCGTTCGTCCAGCTCACGCACGCGGTGACCGGGCGCTGGCCCGAGGCCCGGCCGTACGGGGGGAAGTACGGCACGGTGCTGCCGCACCTCTCGGTCGGGTACGAGAGCGACGGCGCCGCCCTCGACGAGGCGGGGACGGCGATCGAGCTGGGATTGCCGGTCAGGGCCCGGGTGGCGGCGGTCCAGCTGGTGGCATATGACGGGACAGCCTGGCGGAAGGTCGAGGACTTCCCTTTAACAGCGGCGGACTCACCTCCGTAGGCACGCATCAGGCCACCAACACCGCACAGGCGCGTCAGCCGCCGTACAGATCCCCGATGGTTGCCAGACCTCGGTGGAACCGAGCGACGTGCGGGCATGGACATGGCCGAGGTGGAATGGCTCGCCATTGATGTGCCAGTGGTGCAACCCGGTTGACGTCCTTGGCCTGGAAGACCATGCGCCGTGTCACCGACCGATTCGCGTAGCCGGCTACTTACGGCAGAGGGAGCCGATGGCGTCGGCGAGCAGGTCGATGCCCTCGACGACGGCCGGTTCGGTCAGCCTTCCGTATCCGAAGACCGCCGATACCCGGCAGCCGCCAGCACCTGCAGGAGCAGCCGCGAACCTTGCGAGTCGCACCGGAGCTCGACGAGCAGCTCGCCGGTTGCGACAGGAGTACGACGATGACCACCACCACTCCCACCCTCGAACTGCTGCACCCGGGAGAGGCCGGGTACGACGAGGCGCGAACGGTCTGGAACGCGATGATCGACCGGCACCCGGCCGTGATCGCCCGCTGTCACGGCACCGCGGACGTCGCGGCGGCGGTCCGCTTCGCCCAGGCCAGGGACCTGGAGATCGCGGTCCGCTGCGGCGGCCACAACATCGCCGGACTCGCCGTACCCGAGGGCGGGCTGATGATCGACCTGACGCCGATGAACGAGGTCCGTGTCGACCCCGAGCGGCAGCTCGCCTGGATCCAGGGCGGCGCCCTGCTCGGCGAACTGGATCGCGCCGCGCAGGAGTACGGCCTGGCCACCACGGCCGGCAATGTGTCGCACACCGGCGTCGGCGGCCTCACCCTCGGCGGCGGGATGGGCTGGCTCGCCCGGCGGTTCGGGCTCGCCTGCGACAACGTGGTCTCGTACGAACTCGTGACCGCCGCCGGCGACATCGTGACAGCCAGTGCGACCGAGAACCCCGAGCTGTTCTGGGGACTGCGCGGTGGCGGCGGCAACTTCGGCATCGTGACCTCGTTCGAGTTCCGCCTGCACCAGGTCGGCACCCGTACCCTCGTCGCCGAGTTCACCTACGCCTGGGAAGAGGCCTTCGCCGTACTGCGAGGTTGGCGCGACCTGAACGCCACCGCACCCCGCCAGGCCACCTTCACCGCGAGCATCGGCGGCCAGGAACTGACCATCGGCTTCGTCTGGGTCGGCGACCCAGGCGAGGGCGCCGAGCTGATCGCGGCCTTCCGCGGGCTCGGCACGATAGTCGCCGAGAGCGTCGAGGAGCTGTCCTACCTGACCCTGCAAAGCCGCGAGGACAGCGTGCAAGGACATCGGTTCCGCCGCTACTGGAAAGGCCACTACTTCACGTCTCTGCCCGACGAGGCGATCCTCGCCCTGCTCCGCAACCCCGGCATCGGCGCCAGCCTGACAACCCGGCCCGGATTCGACAGCTCCGGCAGATTCTGCCGGGCAGCGTCGCGGTTGTTGAAGACTTGACGCGGCGGCTGCGTTCCGTGGTGGCGCCGTTCGCGACACGCGATCACCTGCACTCCGGTGTCAATACCTTTGTCGAATCCACGCCTAACAGGATGCATACGTCAGCGACCGTTGCGCAGCGGCTCAGTGGCCGTTCAGTAGTGCCTCGGTGTTCAGCACGGATGTCCCGACGCCTGCCGCCCGCCAGACTGCTGTACACCCTCGAACAAGGAGGTCACGATGCACAACCGGTACCACCGAACGCGCCGCAGAGGCCCGATGACCGTTGTCCACCGGGTCCAGCGGGAGCCGACGTCATGACCGGCGTCGATCTGGACGCCCACGCCCGTGGTCTGATGGACGCCAACCTGTACGTGATCCTCGGCACCGCCGACGCCGACGGCACCCCGTGGACATCGCCCGTCTACTTCGCGTCCGCCGACTACGCCGAGATCTTCTGGGTGTCCAGCCCCGACACGCAGCACTCCCGTAATCTCGCCGCGCGTCCTCGGCTGAGCATGGTGATCTTCGACTCGACGGTGCCGACCTACCACGGCCGGGCGGTGTACCTGTCCGGCACCGCCGCCGAGCTGACCGGCCGCGACCTGGACCGCGGTATCGAGGTCTACCCCGGAGACCCCAGCCGGGGCGGGTCCACCCTGTCGCTCGAGGACGTCACCGCACCGGCGGCGTGGCGCCTGTATCGCGCGACGATCAGCCAGGCGTCCGTGCTGTGCCCCCGCGAGCCGCGCCAGCCGTGCCCCCTGCACGGCCTCACCTCCGACCACCGCGCGCCGGTGATGCCCTGGCGCCATCCGGCCTAGTGCCCGACGGCGACAGCCGTCCCGGTGCGCGCCTCGATCGCGCGGACGAAGCGGCCATGTCCCGCTCACCGCGCCCCAGATCCAACTGCCGCGGGACCGACCCCAGGCAGGCCTCGAACAAGAACAACTCCAGACGCGAGAGGCCGGCTGTTTCCGCACATCTCGGTGACGCTGCGGGCAGGCCACATGGTGAGGCCAGGTGCGCCTGCCCTGCGCCGGCAAGGAAGGAAATCGTATGGCGAAGTCCGTGCTGTACATGTCGATGTCGCTCGACGGGTTCATCACCGGCCCGGGTGACGGGCCGGGCAACGGGCTCGGGATCGGCGGCCTGCGGCTGCACGAGTGGCTGGGCGAGCCCGTCTCCGACCCGCCCTACTTCGACCCGCCGGGGCTGAGCGGGCAGGTGTTCGGCGAGGGGATGTCGACGGGTGCGGTCGTGGTGGGCCGCAAGACGTTCGACTACGCCGGCCATTGGCACGGTGATCACCATGGTGTGCCGATCTTCGTCCCCACGCGTGGCGTTCCGCCGGCGCCGCAGAGCGGCTGGGTGCACTACGTGCCCGACGTCGCGACGGCGATGGGTGAGGCCAAGGCGGCCGCCGGCGACAAGGACGTGATGGTGCACGGTGCCGGACTCGCCCAGTCGCTGCTGCGTGAGGGCCTGCTCGACGAGCTGGAGATCCACCTGATCCCGGTCGTGCTCGGTGAGGGGCGGCGGCTGTTCGGCGCCGACCGCGTCGAGTTGGAGTTGACCCGGGTGCTCGACGCGCCCGGTGTCACGCACCTGCGCTACCGGGTGAACTCCGTATGCCGTTGATGAGGCGCCGGGTGCCTACCGATCCGCATCATCCCCCTCCACCCCGCTGCCCGCCCTTGGCCCGCGAACACGATCAAGAGCACCACCGGCATCAATGTCGAGCACCTGTACGGGCATGTCCACCGGAGCACCGAGCTCGTCATGTGACTCGATCAATGGCTAGATCAATGGCTAGGAGTGTCCATGTCCAAGGTGTGGTTCGTGACAGGAAGTTCACGCGGCCTGGGTCGCGCGTTCGTCGAGGTCGCGCTCGAAGCGGGTGATCGCGTGGCGGCGACGGCGCGTAACCCCGAGCGGCTGCAGGACCTCCTCGACACCTACGGCGATGAGGTGCTTGCGCTGCGGCTGGACGTGACCGACTATGACGCGGCTGTACGGGCGGTTGCTCAGACCGTGGAGACGTTCGGTCGCCTCGATGTCGCCGTCAACAGTGCCGGCTACAGCGACCTGAGCTCGTTCGAGGACACGACGATCGACTCGTTCCGTACGCAGGTCGATACCACCTTCTTCGGCGTGGTCAATGTGTCGAAGGCGGTCGTGCCGGTCCTGCGCGGGCAGGGCCATGGTCATCTCATCCAGGTCTCTTCACTCAGTGCTCGCTTCTCCGCCCCTGGTCTGACCGCCTACCAGGCGGCCAAATGGGCCGTAACCGGATTCTCCAGCGGCCTTGCCCACGAGCTCGCTCCGTTCGGGGTGAAGATCACTGTTCTCGAGCCGGGCGGCATGCGCACCGACTGGGCGGGCTCGTCCATGACCATCCCGCAGCCCAGCGCGCCGTACCAGCCGACGATCGGAGCGTTCGCCGAGCTGGTACGCGCCGCCTCCGGTCATGAGGCGACCAGCGCGCGCCGGGTCGCCCAAGTCGTCCGAGACCTCGCCGGCCGAGACGATGCCCCTCTGCGCCTGCTGCTCGGCACCGATGCCGTGCCGCTGGCGCAGCAGGCGGCACAGGAACTCGCCACCAGCGACGAGGCCTGGCGAAAGGTCAGTCTCAGCGTCTCCGACGAGACGCCCCCTACCGCCGATACGCCCGAAGAACCTCGGTTCTAAAAGCAAGGACCCCGCGCGCCTAGGACCTCCCCAGGGTCGGGGTGAGGACGTCTTCTGATTCTTTCTGACGATGTCGAACGGCGTCGAGCCCGTTCGTGGCCAAGGCGAGAGACCGGCGACACGCCAGTCGCCTTACCGAAGGGATGAGGTTGTGACCGCTGCGAACACGAGGCTGGGAGCCGGGAGGCGGGAATGGGCGGGGCTGGCTGTACTCGGCCTGCCCACGTTTCTCGTCTCGATGGATTTCTCCGTGCTGTACCTGGCCGTTCCGCATCTGAGTGCCGCCCTCGCGCCGAGCGGCGTCCAGCAGTTGTGGATCGTCGACATCTACGGCTTGCTGATCGCGGGCTTCCTGGTCACCATGGGCACCATCGGTGACCGGATCGGCCGCAAGAAACTTCTGCTCATCGGCGGCGCCGTGTTCGGCATCGCCTCGACAGCGGCGGCGTTTTCGACCAGCCCGGAGATGCTCATCGCCAGCCGCGCGCTGCTCGGCTTGGCCGGTGCCGCGGTGATGCCGTCGGTGCTGGCGCTGGTCACCGGCATGTTCACCGACCAGCGGCAACGCGGCCGTGCCCTGGCCGTCTATCTGACCTGCTTCATGGGCGGGTTGACGCTCGGCCCGCTGGTCGGTGGCGTACTGCTGGAGCATTTCTGGTGGGGTTCGGTGTTCCTGGTGTCCGTGCCGGGGATCGTGCTGCTGCTGGTGTTCGGTCCCTTCCTGCTGCCCGGCCAGCGTGCGGCGCGGACCGGCAGGCTCGACCCGGTCAGTGTCGTGCTGTCCCTCGCGGCGATCCTGCCGTTCGTCTACGGGCTCAAGGAACTGGCTCGCCACGGCTGGCAGGGGTGGCCCGCCGTAGCGCTGGTGTCCGGCATCGCGGCTGGGGCGGTGTTCGTGCACCGGCAGCGGCACCTGGAGCAGCCGCTGCTCGACCTGCGCATGTTCGGCAACCGCACGTTCAGCTCCGCGCTGACCCTGATGTTCGTGACCAGCGTGGTGGGCACCGGCACCCTCCTGCTCGTGACGCTGTACCTGCAGAACGTCACGGGCCTGACCCCGCTGGCAGCCGGCCTGCTCCTGGTGGCGCCCAACGTACTGATGATCATCGGCAACCTGAGCACCCCGCCGCTGGCCGGCCACATCCGCCCGGCGTACCTGATCGGAGGCGGACTGCTCGTCGCGGGCGTCGGCTACCTGATGTTCACGCTGGCCGACTCGACGTCCGGCCCCGTGGTGATCGTCATCGCGATGTGTGTCGCCATGCTCGGCACCGGGCCGCTGGCCGCGCTGTGCAACCACCTCGCCATGGGCGCCGTGCCGACGGACAAGGCCGGCTCCGGGGCGTCGATCGTCCAGACGACCAACGAATTCGGGCTCGGGCTCGGCATCGCCACGCTCGCCACCCTCGGCACCGCGGTGTACCGGAACAACGTGGAGGACGCGCTCGGCGCGCTACCACCCGACGTGGCGGGCGCCGCCCGGGAAAGCATCGACCGCGCGGTCGCCGCGGCCGCTCACCTGCCCGCAGCGCAAAGCGGCGACCTGCTGGCCGCGGCCCGCGACGCGTTCACCTCCGGCGTGCACGTGGTGGGCATCGTCAGCGCCGTCTTCTACGCCGGGCTGGCCGTACTCGCCCTGCGGGCGTTCAGACTGGTGCACAACTCACACGGCGGCGACGACACTACGAACAAGGACCAACAGACCGCCCCGGTACTCGACGCCGCGTCGGCTGCCTAGGCAGAAACCAGCACACGGCAAAACTCCGCGACAGCGCTGCGGGACAAGCACGCCTGTGGCGCCGGATGGATGCCGGCCTTCTTCAAGATCAGCCACACCGTGGAGGCCCCGACCCGGTAGCCCAGAGCGGCGTGTCCCCGGCGATCCGCCGGTAGCCCCAGCGTGCCCGGCGTCACGAACAACCGCCGACGACCGACTGGAGACAGCCGCCGTGCCAACGCGCTGATCACCGCCCGATTCGCCCACGACGGCCGGGGCCTTGCCACCTGCCGACGCAACACCGCGAGCTGATGGCGCAGGACCAGCAGTTCCGCCTCCTTGGAAACACTCCTGCGGAGCAGCGGCGCGGGCAAAGACAGCAGACGACGGGTGACGGCGTACACCGTAGACAAGATCACGCGACATGATCCCAAGCAATCCGGACCAGCCACTCGGCACCCCTGCCTCTGCCCTGGAAGCGATTCGAGTTCTTGAGCCCCACAGGACCCGACTTCATCGCGCTGACATCGGTGGAGGGCGACGCCTGTCCGATGACAGCGATAAGTCAGCGCGTTCTGTCATTGTCCTGAACATCGCCACGAGGAGGACCCATATGCGTCGGATCCTGCTGATAGTGACTTTGCTGATCTTGGCGCTGGCCCCGGCGCCGAACGCGGTGGCCACCAAGGGCGCGCGGTCCGGGCTGCAGTGCGCCTCGTACTTCATCATCGGGCTGCGCGGCTCCGCGCAGGCCATGAACGATCCGCTGGGCATGTCCGGGGTGACGGGGGTGTACGCCCAGGAAGCGCTGACCGTCCTGCCTGCGGACCAGACCAAGACGTACTCCCTGCCCTACCCCGCGGGCAACGTCAGCCTGAAGGCGTTCCTGCCGTCGGTGAACGATGGGAAGTGGATCCTGACGATCGCCGTACGCCGGTTGGTACGCATGTGCCCGGGAATGAACATCGGCCTGATCGGATTCTCGCAGGGCGCGATGGTGATCAACCAGGCACTCCCCATGCTGGACGCCGAGGAGCGCAAGGCCATCCGGGCGGTGCTGATGATCTCCGACCCCCAGAGCGGCGGGGACACCTCCTACGACGCGACCGTCGGGGCCGACAACGGCCTGCCCAACACACGCGTGGGCGGCGGCATCCTGGGCAGGAAGGTCCTGCCCGCCGACATCCAGGACAGGACCACCGACTTCTGCATCGTCGGCGATCCGATCTGCGACGCGCCGGAGGAGAAGACCCCCGACTGGGCCGTCACGGCGGGTCTGTTCCTGTGGGAGATCCACACCCAGGACTATCCGGTCTGCTGCCAGGAACTGCTCGTCTACAGGGCGATGGCGGTCGCCTTCGCCAGGCGGCTGCAGCAGTCGCCCTCCTCCCCGCCCGTGCTCAAGCCGATGCCGCCGCTGCCCGAGGGATTCTGCCCGTCGCTGCAGTCCGGCGTACGTAAGGCGGGCACGCCCACAGCCCTGGCCGGCTGCGGTGGCCGGCCCGCTCCCGACGTCAAGGAGGCCCAGGCGTGAACCACCTCACGCGCCGCTACGTCCTGCGCGCCGCCGGGGTGACGATCCTGGCGGGGGTGACCGGGGCCGCGACTCCCCCGAAACAGACGCTGACCGGCCAGGAGATCGAGATGGTCCTCCAGGTCGCGCGATTAGGCGCGGTCTATCCCGTGCCGTTCCCCGACGAGCACGGGGTGTCGCGGGCCACCGCCGAGCGCCTGCGGGGCCGCCTGCCTGAGCTCGCCCCCACACGCTTCCAGCTCGTACGGGACGCGGTACGCGACCTCGCGGCGGCCGGTCTGACCGACGCCTCCCGCGACCGGCTGCTCGACGGGCTGGCCCATAAGGCCGCCGACAAGGGCGGCGATGCGCTGACGGCGCTGACAGCGCTGGCCGTGGCGACGGTGTCCACGGACTTCAGCCCCAACGACGACACCGCGGCCGTGTTCTGGCTCGGTGGGCTGCGGCAACGCCATCTCCGGCTGAAGGGGGACCGACGTTCATGAGACTTCTTCCTGAGCATGAGGAGGCGCTGAGGCGCGGGAAGGAGGCCGTGCTCGGGGCGTTCGCCGCCGTCCCCGGCACCACCGCGTTCGGCTACGGGTTCCGTCGGCGCGGTGGAGAGCTGACCGACGAGCCCGTGGTCATCGCGTCGGTGGCCAAGAAGCGCCCGCAGGGGTACGTGGCGCGCAGCCGCCTGCTGCCCAGAACGGTCGAGGTGGACGGCCGCAAATGGGGTGTGGACGTCATCCAGGCCGGCCCGTACTCGTTCGGACGCACGGGCGGACGCACGGGCAGACCTACGGGCGACCGGCGGGGCCCGGCGGCCCAGGACGCCACGCTGCGGAAAACCGCGAACCAGGGCGTCGGGATCGGCAACGAGAGGACAGATGACTGGGGCACGTTCGGCTGCCTCGTCCGCGATCTGTCCAACGGCGGAGCCCCGTCCATCCTGACCGCCGGGCACGCGGTCGGATCGACGCACGGCGCTGTCCCGGGCGATGTCATCGTGCAGGGGACCTGGGCGGGCGGAACCGGCCCCGCCATCGGGGAGCTGACCCGGTTCACCAGCCTGCGCAAGGACGGCCGCAACCTGATCGACGCGGCGGTCGTCAAGATCACCGACCTGGACAACTTCGACGAGTTCACCACCAGCGAGAACCAGGAGATGCCACGCATAGGCGTCCGCCATCCGCTGATCGGCATGCTCGTCGGCATGGCCTCCGACTACTCGGGGCTGTGCACACGGATCGGGCCCATCCTGGCCGAGATGAACGTCCGGCCGTACCAGGACCTGGGCGACCCCGACTTCCCCGTCACCTGCGACGTGATCGACTTCGACATGAAGGTGGACAAGGCGGGCGCCGGTAGCTGGTATACCTCCAGCATCGTCGTCGGCATCGGCGTGACCCCGGTGGACCTCGGTTTCCTGACGAACCACGACTTCTACATGTTCGACGACATGGTGCAGGTCGACACCGGGTTCTGCCTGCACGACGGCGACGCCGGCGCGGCCGTGTGCCTGGGCGGTGACGGCAGGACCCGGATCGACTGGACCCAGGTGAACTGCTCCTTCCTGGAAGGGGCCGGCGAGATGTACGACCTGCCGCTGGTGGGGGACGAGAAGCTCGCCGACCGGTTCCGCGACGACTTCCTGCTGCGCAGCCGGGTGGGCCGGATGCTGGTCCGCCTGTTCTACGTCAACTTCCAGGCGCTCGTCGACCGCGTGAAGGGCAAGGAGGCCAGCGCCCTGGAGAAGGACTACGCCAAGCATCTGTACGAAACGTACCGATCGGTTCTGGAGACCGTCCTGACCACGCCCGACACCCCTGACCGGGTGATCACCTCACAGCACGTGAGCGACGCCGGCAAGGTGGTGGACGGCCTGCGCCCGCGACTGTCGGCCCAGGAGTACAACGCCGCCAAGCAGATCCACGCGCTCTTCGCCCAGACCGTGGGCATGAACCGGCAGCAGCTCCTCACGATGATGAACGGCGACGACCTCTACCAGAAGATGCACACCATCCTCAGCCGGGTGCCGACCGTCCAATACCTCGGCCCGGTCGGGGCGGATGCCTGAGGCCACGGCCGCCACGGCCCACTCGGCTCAGGTCCAGGACAGGCTGCGCGGGCTGGTGGCCGGGCTCCCCCGGCCGGCCCGCGACCTGGTGACCGGGTTCGTCGACCGGCCGGGTAAGCGCCTGCGCTCGACGCTGCTCGGCGCCGCCGCGCGGTGCGGCCCCCACGACCCGGAACGCGTCGTGCGCCTCGGCGCCGTGGTGGAGCTGCTGCACCTGGCCTCTCTGGTGCATGACGATGTGATCGACCGGGCGCCGACCCGCCGCGGCGCCCCTGCCGCGCACCTGGTCGCGGGGCCGGAGCTGGCGGTGCTGGCCGGGCTGTCCTGCCTGGCCCTGGCCGGTACGGAGGCCGCCGACCTGGGCACCGGCCCGAACCGGCTGATCAGCGCGGCCGTCGCCCACCTGGCTCAGGGCGAGCTGCTGGACGTGGAACGCGCCTTCGACACCACGTACACACTCGCGGACTACGACGAGCTCGTCGAGCGCAAGACCGGCGCGCTGTTCCGGCTGTGCTGCGTGCTCGGGGCGGCGGAGGCGCGGCTGGGACCGCCCCGGGCCGAGGCGCTGGCCGCCTTCGGCCGCCAGCTGGGGGTCGCCTTCCAGATCCTGGACGACTGCCTCGACCTGGCCGGACCGGCCGCCAATTCCGGCAAACCCGCCGGAACCGATCATCTGCTCGGGCTCTTCGGCGCCCCGACGCTGTGCGCGCTGCGTGACGCGCCGTCGGGCGAGCTGGCCGCGCTCCTGCTCGACCCGGCCCTCACCGCCGCGGACCTGCCGCGCGTACGTACGCTCGTCATCGCCTACGGCGGCATGAGCGCCGCCCACGATCTGGCCCGCGCCGCCCACGACGAGGCGCTCGCCGCCCTCGCCCCCCTCGGCGGCCTCGGCGACGGCGGCGCGGGCCGCCAGGCGCTGCTCAGCGTCGCCACCTCGCTGTGGCGGGAGGCCCCGTGCTGACCCGCTGCGCGGACGTGCTGGTGGTCGGGGCGGGACCGGCGGGCGGCGCGACGGCCGCGGCGCTGGCCCGGCACGGGCTGCGCACCCTGCTGGTGGACGGCGGCGAACCGGGCGCGACCCACGACGTCGCGCTCAGCGCCTCCGCCATGGACTCCCTGCGCGCCCTTGGAATCGCGGCCTTCGACGGGGTATGGCCGGTTGAGGGGGTCGATGTCCGGTTCGGCGACGGCCCGGCCCGTCCGCTCCCCGGCGTCGGCGCCGCCGTCTGCGACCGTGAGTGGCTTCGTACGCGGTTGCGCGGGCTCGCCACCGATCTCGGCGCGGCCCTGCTGCCGGGGCGCATGACCCGCTGCGAACCGCACCCCGACGGGCACCGGGCGATGATCGCCGGAGGCGCCGGCGAGGTGGCGGTCCTGGCCCGGCATGTCGTCCTCGCGACGGGCTCGCTGCCCGGCAGGCGGCCGCACGGCGAGGGCATGGCCGTCGTCCAGCGGTTCGCTCTGCCGGAGCGGGATTCCCGGATGCTGCTCCATCTGACGCCCCCCTCCCCTGCCGATCCGCACGAGCGCCCCGCCGGGATCTGGATCCTGCCCGCGGGACCGGGAAGGTGCACCGTCGGCGCCGTCCGCATCGGAGACCGCCAGGAGAGCGCGGCCGATCTGCTGGCCTCGGCGATCGAGCGGCTCGCCGGGGCCGACCCCGCGTTCGCGACGGCCCGGCCCCTCGGTGAGCTCGTGTCCGGGCCGGTCAGCACCGGATTCGCCCCCGCGCTCGCCGGGTACGAGGGCCGGCTGCTGGTCGGGGACGCCGCCGGGCTGGTCAACCCGTTCACCGGCGAAGGGCTCGGCTACGCGGTGCAGAGCGCGCTGCTGGCGGCCGACGCCATCGCCGCGCATCCGGACGATCCCGGCGCCGCGCGCGAGGCGTACGTACGGCGGCTGGCCCGTGCGTACGTCGGCCACTTCGAGACCGCCCGCCACGCGGCCCGCCGCTACCATCTGGCCTGGCGCGTCCTGGCCGCCACCGCGCACAGCGACCAGCCGATCTTCGCCCTCGCCCGGCGAGGGGTGCTGTCGGCCGGGGAGGCGGCCGAGCCGGTCGAGCTGAACCCGGACGACCGGCTGTACCTGGGCCCGTTCCTGGCCGCCTGCGCCGAGACGGCCGTGTCCGCCGTACGCGAGGAGTGGCCCTTCATCGCGCGGCTGCTCACCACAGGGTCGGGGCTTCGCCCGGCGTCGCTGCTGCTGGCCGGGGTCGTCGCGGCCGGAGCGCACCCCCGGGCCGAGCTGGCGGGGGCCGGCGCGGCGATGGACCTGGCCGCGCTCGGCGCCCTGTCCCTGATCGGCGCGCCGGAAGCGGGGGCACCGGACGCGGGCGCGACGATGCGGGGGCGGGCGCGCGGGGTCGACTGGGAGTCCGCCGTCACCGTGCTGGCCTGCGACTTCCTGCTGTCGCAGGCCGCCCGCCTGGTCGCGGAGTCGGCTCCGGAGGCGTCCTGGGCGTTCGCCGACTGGCTGGCCGAGCTCACCAGGATCAGGGCCGAAAGGATCGCCGACCCGGGCACGACCGACGCCGGCGACCTGTTCGCCGCGCTCTTTGAGTTCCCCGTACGGATCGGGGCGCAGCTCGGCGGCGCCGGCACGGCGGTCATGGAGGCGCTCAGGGAGTTCGGCGCGCACTGCGGACGGGCGTTCCTGCTGGCCGAGGACGTTCTCGCGCTGCGCGGGGGGCCGACCCGCCTGGCCACCACCACGCGGGCGATGCTCCAAGCCCGGACCTCGATGATCCCCCAGCTGCTGGGACGGCCCGGCCTCACCGCCGTTGACCAGCAGTACGTGCGGGCGACCACGCTGGCCGCGGCGTCGCGGGCCTGCCGCGCCGAGATCGATCTCGCCCTGCGCGCCGCCAGCCGCGTCCCGGTCGCGCGCGCGGCGCGTATCTTGCGCGCGCACGTTCTGACGATCAGCGCCTCGATCGATGCCCCGTCCGCGGACGTCATGGAAAGGATCACCCCCGATGAGACGTGCGACTGTCCTTAAGCTGGCGATGGCGGCGGTACTGACCGTTCCGCCCTATGTCGCCGCAGCGCCGCCCGACCCCTCGGCCCTGGCCGCCTCCGCCGCCGACCGCCTCGTCGCCGACCGGCCAGAGCTGATCCACCGCTCCGGCCAGGACGAGCTCGTGCGGGGCCGCGTGGTGTCCGGGGCTCACGGGCTGCGCTATGTCCCGTACGAGCGTACGTACGCGGGCTTGCCCGTACGCGGCGGTGACTTCGTCGTGGTCACCGACGCGGAAGGACGCGTCCTCAGCACCTCGGTCAACCAGAAGCAGGCCTTGTCGGTGGAAACCCGGCCGGAGGTGTCCGCGCAGGACGCGGGCGCGGCGGCCCGCCGCGAGGTAGGCACGGGAAGCGACATGACGCCGCCCACGCTGACGGTCCTGGCGCGCGGCGGCGGCGTGCTGGCGTACGAGACAGTGATCACCGGCGTCAAGGGCACGCGCCCGAGCCGGATGCGCGTCCTCGTCGACGCCCGCACCGGCAAGGTGATCGACTCCTGGGACGAGGTGCTCGACGGCGTGGGGAACGGCTTCTACCACGGCCGGGTCTCCTTCGACACGACCCGATCGGCCACCCTGTACGGGATGTCCGATCCCGTACGGTCGGGAGTGCGCTGCGGCGGCATGGACGGCCGCACCTACACCGACCCCGACGACGACTGGGGCAACGGCACCGGCACCGACCTGGTCACCGCCTGCGTGGACGCCATGCACGCGGCGCAGGGGGGCTGGGACATGCTGGAGCAGTGGCTGAGCAAGCCCGGCGGGTTCGACGGCTACGGCCGCAGCTTCCCGATGCGTGTCGGGTACGACGACGCGAACGCGTACTACGACCAGTTCAAGACGGTTTTCGGCCGCAACAGCAGCAGAACGCGGCAGGCGACGTCGACCGACGTCGTCATGCACGAGCTCGGGCACGCCATTTTCGACTTCACGCCCGGCGGCCCGCAGGGCACGCGCGAGAAGGGCGGCCTCAACGAGTCGACCGGCGACATCTTCGGGACGGTGACCGAGTGGTACCTGAACGAGAAGGCCGACCCGCCGGACTACCTGATAGGCGAGCAGGTCGACCTGGTCGGCGCGGGGCCCATCCGGAACATGTACGACCCGTCACGGGTCGGCGACCCTACGTGCTTCAGCGAGAGCGTCCGGAGCATGGAGGTGCATGCCGCCGCCGGTGTGCAGAACCACTGGTTCTACCTGCTGGCCGAGGGATCCGCCCCCGTCGACGCCGCCCGGCCGGGCAGCCCCACCTGCAACGGCTCGGTCGTGCGCGGCATCGGCGTCCAGAACGCGGCCATGATCTACATGGAGACCCTCAACCGCAAGGTCTACGATTGGAGCCACGAGGAGGCCCGCCGCGCCTCGATGGAGGCGGGGCAGCAGCTGTTCGGCTGTGAGGGACTGCGAGCCGTACGCGACGCGTGGAACGCCGTCAGCGTCCCCGCTCACCCTCTCGAGCCCACTTGCTGAAAGACGCAGGTTCTTTGAAATTTTTGAAACCAGGTGTCTGCGGCCCTTAGGCTCAGCCGAACGCACAGGGGCATAAGGCGGGGTACTTGATCCACTTCAGCGTCCTGGGCCCGCTGCGGGTGAGGAGCGCCGCGGCGGAGATCTCGTTGTCCGGGCCCAAGCAGCGCATCGCGCTCGCGACGTTGCTGCTGCACGCCAACGAGCGCGTCTCCGCCGATCGGCTGATCGCCCGGATGTGGGACGGCGACGAGTCGCCGAACGCGCGCGCGGCCCTGCAGACGCATCTGACCCGCCTGCGCCGTGCCCTGGGCGATCCCGGCCTCATCCAGACCTTCGACGGCGGCTACACCATCAGCGTCACCGCCGACAGCCTCGACCTGCTGCGGTACCGCGAGATCATCAGACGCTCCCAGAGGAGCGGGCCGGCCGAGGAACTGGCCGCGCTGACCGAGGCGATGGCGCTGTGCGGCGAGCCGCTGCTGACCAACGTCCCCTCGGAGACGCTGCATCGCGAGGAGGTCTCTCTCCTCGTCGAGGAGCAGTTGCGCACCCTGGAACGATGGTCGGAACTGCACCTCGAATGGGGCAGACCGGAGCAGGGAATCGCCGTGCTGCGCTCCGCCATCGCCAGGCATCCCTACAGGGAGCGTCTGTGGGCCAACCTGATCCTCGCGCTGCAGCGCTCGGGGCGGCAGGCGGAGGCCATGGAGACCTACCAGAGCGTCACCCACCGGTTCCTCGAGGACCTGGGCGTCGGACCCGGGGAGCCGCTGCGCCGGGCCCACCGTTCGATCCTGGTCGCCGACGAGGGCGAGGTGGCCGACGCGCCGATGACGCCGCAGCAGCTACCGTCCGGCATCGCGCACTTCACCGGGCGCCTGGCCGAGCTGGCCCGGCTGGACCGGCTGGTGGCCGACCCGCCGGGACGCAGCGAGATCGTGGTGATCGGCGGCCCGGGCGGCGCGGGCAAGTCCGCGCTGGCGGTCCACTGGGCGCATCAGGTGATCGACCGCTTCCCGGGCGGGCAGTTATACCTGAACCTGCGCGGGTTCGGCCCCGGCGCGCCCATGGACCCGAAGGTGGCGATCGAGACGCTGCTGCGCGCGATGGGCGTGTCCGCCACGAGCCTGTCGGCCGACCTGGACGCGCGCGCGGCGATGCTGCGCAGCACGCTGGCGGGCCGGCGCATGCTGCTGCTCCTGGACAACGCCCGTGACAGCGCGCAGGTACGTCCGCTGCTGCCGGGGGCCAACTCGCTGGTGCTGGTGACGAGCCGTAACCAGCTACGCGGGCTGGCCGCCAGGGACGGCGCCCGCCGGCTCAGCCTCGACCCGCTCACCCCGCCCGAATCCCTCGAACTGCTGGAGAAGGTGATCGGCGCGCGGCAGGTCGCCAACGAGCGCGACGCGGCCGTACGCCTGGTGAAGCTGTGCGACGGCCTGCCGCTGGCGCTGTCGGTCATCGCCGAGCGGGCCCACCGCGGCGGCGGCCTGGCCAGGATCGTCAGCGCGCTGGAGGACGAGAAGGCCAGGCTGGAGCAGTTCGGGATCGGCGAGGACGACCCCATGGCCGACCTCAACACCGCGCTGCTGTGGTCATACCGGGCGCTGACGGCGCCGGTGGCCAGGATGTTCCGCCTGCTCGGCCTGCACCCGGCCGGAGATCTCTCGCTGGAGGCCGCGGCCGCGCTGGCCGACGTGGCGCCGCGGGAGGCCGGCGCGCTGCTCGACCATCTCGTCGCGGCCCATCTCGTCAAGCAGGTTCAGCCGGACCGCTTCGAGCTGCACGACCTGGTGCACCTGTACGCCACCGGCCGTGCCGTGGAGGAGGAGACGGCCGGTGAGCGCGACGCCGCGGTGGACCGGCTGCTGGACTGGTACCTCTACACCGTCGTGGAGGCCGACAGGCAGATGCTGCCGCACCGCGTACGGGACTTCGTCGAGCCCCGCACCAGCCAGATCTTGCCACTGACGTTCGACGATCACCGGCAGGCGCGCAACTGGCTGGAGCGGGAGTACCACTGCCTGCGCTCGGTCATCGCCTGGGCTGCGGCCAACGGCCGGGCCGGGCACGCGTGGCGTATCTCGATCGGCATGACCACCTTCTTCGACCGGTACATCCCCTGGCACGACGGCCTGGAGTTCACCCGGTCGGCGCTGCGGGCGGCCGAGATCGCCGCGGAGCCCGCCGGGCAGGGCTTCACGCTCAACTCCCTCGGCTGCGTCCACTTCGACATGGGTGAGCATGAAATCGCCCTGTCCCGCTTCAAGCAGTCGCTGTCCCGCTTCCGGCAGGCCGGACATGCCAGGGGCGAGGCGATGCTGCTGGGCAACCTCGGCCTGGTCCACGGCGAGCTCGGCGACACCGCCGAGGGCAGGCGCTGCCTGGAACGCGCGCTGACGCTGTACGAGAGCCTCGGCGGCCAGTACGGGATCGCCCACCTTCTCGACAATCTGGGCATCGTCAGCCATCTGGCGGGCGACCATGAGCTCGCGGTCGAGTACTACCGCCGGGCCCTCACGGCCACCGCCTCCAACGGCAACACCGATCTGCACGGCGACATCCGGCGCAATCTCGGGCGCGCGTACGTGGCCCTACGGGACTGGCGCAGGGCGCTGCGCTGCTTCCGCGAGGCGGTGGCCCTGTACCAGGGCAAGGGCAACCGCCGCTGGCTGGCCATGTGCCTGATCGACCTGGGCCGGGCCCTGGCCGACGCCGGGCGCCGCGAACCGGCCAGAGGCGTCCTGCTGTCGGCGCTGGCCGAGCTGAAGGCCATGGACGACCCGCGCGTGGGCGAGGTCGCGACGATCCTGGAGACTCTCTAGTGCCGTAAATGCGGGCTGATGCCGGAACCCGCCAGCTCGGCCCGCCTCTTCGGCTCCTTCACGCTGCGCCTTGGAGCGGATTCACACGCTCGCTCCCAGCGGAATGCCGCGTCAAGGTGCTCATACGAATTACCTCAAGAATCCACTCTTGACGGCACGCTCGCGTTTCGCCCATTGGGCCCGTTCGTGGTCTTGACGACGCGGGGAAGGCCAGGCATCTTTCTGTAAGAAGCTTTCCTAAAAGTGCACTGCCCACCTGCTGGAGGACAGCGAATGCGCACGAGAAAGCCTGCGGCTCTGGCCGCCACAGCCCTCCTCACCGCCGCCCTCGTCGGCATCGCCACCCCCGCTCACGCCGCGCCCACCGACTGCACCACCGGCCGGGACGGCAAGACCGTCTGGGTTTACTGCGGCGGCGGCTACGGCCAATACCGCGTGAGCATCTACGTCATCAATCCTCCGACCGGCTCCTGGCCCGAGTACGGGCCCTGTGTATTCCCCGGGCAGCGCTCGGAGTACACCCCGTACCACAACTACTCCTTCCTCGGGCCGGCGGTCGCCTACTGCTGACAGGGCCAGGGCCGCCCAGTGTGGCGTTCGATGGCCGGCACCCATCGACAGGGCGGCGTCCAGCACCTTGTCGCCGCGTTCGATCTCGGCGGCGGCTACCTGGTCGGTGCGAGCGGCACCCCTGGACCGTGATCAGCTGGGCCGGTTACCCGTCGGAATCACGATCTTGGTCTGTGCCCCCTTGGTGAGGTAGTACGTGGTCCACTTCTTGACCATCTCGTCGAGGAGCCAGGCGGCGGCGGGCACCAGCGGCAGCCCGATCAGGCCCTCCCGGAAGCGCACCAGTAGCGGCCAGGCGGTCTTGACCGCCGGGTCCCACAGCGGCTCGCGCCGGATGCCGTTCCAGTCGGCCACCTGGTCGCCGGTGAGGTACCTGGAGAACGCGTTGACGAGAGGCTTGTCGAGGCCGCCGGGGCTGGTCAGCTCCGCGAGCATGTCCCGCAGGATGGCGTTGAGTTCCACCCCTTCCGAGGTCGGCCCCATGTTCCTGGGCAGTACCAGATCCGACTGGGTGTAGGAGGAGTCCCAGGTGGCGGGGAGGAACTCGTCCCTGATGCCGAGCATGTGCCCCAGCATCTGTACCGAGTGCAGGTACGCCGCGGACTCAGCGGAGGAGATGCGCACCTGCCACTCCCGCATCCCGCGCATGGAGTAGGTCGCCAGGGTGTGCCACGTGACGAGCATGTCCTCCTGGCTGATCGGAATAGGGCCGGACCAGTGGGGAGACGACTTCAGCAGGTGCCGCACCGCCGCGTGCACCAGCCGGGTCTTCACCGCCTCGACCACGGCCGTGCCGCCGGCGCCCCAGGCGTTCTGGGGTCTGACCGCGTACGCCAGGATGTTCGTCTTGGCGATCCGGTCCTTCAGATCCGCACCGCCCGCGGAGTAATAGACAGCGCGCGCCTCCTTGGGGATGGCGGTGGCCAGCATCCCGGCGCCGACAATGGTGAGGACGACGATGTAGTTCCCCTTGAGCGCGTGGAAGCGCCCCGCGGCGTCCAGCTTGGCCGGGTCGGCCCACGATGGCAGCTGACGCGCCTGCTCGATGAAGGCCCGCAGATCCTCCGGCAATCCGGCGGGAAGGGGCTGGTCGTTGCGGTTCCAGTCGTGCAGCAGCCGGTTGACCTCGGGTATGGCACCGCGGTCGAGCAGGGAGGCGAGGAGCGGATCGGCCACGTCGTCCCACACCCATCGAGGGTCGGCGCCGCTGCCGGAACCCGCGATCGAACCACTGGCCGGCCAGCCCCAGTCGCCGGACAGGGAATCCGCCTGGGCCGGGGAGGCCATCCCTAACGCGCCGAGCGCTCCCAAGGCGGTGCCCGAGATCAGTACTTCGCGCCTGCTCAACTCTGCCATGCTCCGCACTCCTTCGAGGTGGGGGTTCTGCTCAGGGCATGCGAGAAATGGTTGATACTGAGAAACAGGTCATGAATCTGTGTATCATCATCAGAGCACAGTGTGATGAGCATCACAAGACCGCGTTTGAGGCAGAATCTCTACAGGAGGTGTGGAATCTGTGCTGTCCGGATTCGTGGCGCCGTCGGACTCTGATTCGTTGCTGGAGCGCGCCTATGTCGATGCCGTCGAGCGCGTCGACGACAGCGACGAGCTACGGGCGCGCATCCTCGACGCGGCGTACGAGCAGTTCTGCCGGATGGGCATCAGGCGCTCCACCATGGAGGATGTCGCCCGGCTGGCGAAGGTGTCGCGGATCACGGTCTACCGCCGGTTCGACACCAAGGACACGCTGATCGAACATGTGGTGCGTCGGGAGTTCCGCCGCTATTTCGACCAGTTCCTCATCGACATAGAACAAGCCGGCACCGCTGCCGACAGGGTGGTGCTGGGCTTCGTAACCTCATTGCGGGCAATTCGCAGCAATCCGCTGATCGGCGGACTCATCGCCACGGAACCCGACCTGCTCGTCCCCTCCATGATGGCCGACGGGGGTCAGACCCTCGCCACTGTGCGGCATTTCGTCGCCGGCCAACTCCGCAGCGAGCAACGCGCGGGCAACGTGTCGAGCGGCCTCGACGTCGACCTCGTGGCCGAGATGATGGTGCGGATCTCCACGTCTTTCCTGACGATCCCCAGCGCCATCATCAACCTGGATGACGACGAGCAACTGGCCGCGGTGGCCCGGCGATTCCTCGTGCCCATGCTGGAGCCGAGTGGGTCTTGACGGTCTGCGCGATCGACTGCTGCCAGGCGGCCAGGTCGGTCTTGAGTTGCGCCTGCGTGCGGGTGCCCGTACGCAGGTCGGCGATGCGTCCGGCCGCCAGGTCACCGTTCTGCGTGTCCAGCGGTGCCTTGGTTTCTGCTGGGCCGGCAGCATGCCGCGTACTCGCGATCGTCAGCCCACGTAAGAGTCCCAGCCGAGTTTGATCGCGACCGCCACCCCGCACGCCGCGGCCACATACCGCAGGCTCTGGCCGGGCATCCGACGGACGATCTTCGGTCCGAGCCACCCGCCGAGCAGGAACCCGGCCGCCAGCGGCACCGCCGCCCCCCAGTCCACCGGCCCGAACAACGCGAACCCCAGCCCGGCCACGGCGTTCGCCAGCCCGGACAGCATGTTCTTCGCCGCGTTCAGCCGGGCCGGTGACTGGTCGAGAAAGCCCGCCAGCACCGCGAACATCAGGATCCCGCCCGCCGCCCCGAAATACCCCACATAGATCGACACGACGAACAGCGCCACCCGCAGCAACAGCCCGTGCTCACCGCCCGGCCTGACGGTCGGCCGCCGGACCAGCAGCAGTGAGGCGCCCGCGATCAACCACGGAGCGATCAGCTCGAACGCCCGCGCCGGAGTCACCAGCAGCAGCAACGCGCCCGTCGCCCCGCCGAGCGCGGTCACCCAGCCCAGCCGCAGCACCCGGCCGCCCTGCCCCGCCAGCTCCGGCCGCGACCCGACCGCCGCGCCCACACTGGTGAACATCAGCGCGACGGTGTTCGTGACGTTCGCGGTCAGCGGCGGCAGGCCGAACGCCAGCAGCGCCGGGTAGGAGACGATCGACGCCAGGCTCACCACCGTACTGACCACACCGGCGGCTACACCTGCCCCGAGCAGGCCGAGCACCTCACCGACGATCACCCGACCATGCTAGGCCGTGCCCGTTTTGTCATGACGAGCCGGGTATGCACGGGACGGTCAGGACGCCGTTCCGCCGTCGCCCAGCCCGAGCAGGTCGACCGACCGCTTGCGCATCTCCACCTTGCGGATCTTCCCGGTGACGGTCATCGGGAAGGCGTCCGCGACGTGGACGTACCGCGGGATCTTGAAGTGCGACAGCCGCCCCGCGCAGAACTCCCTGACCGCCCCGGCCGTCAGCGGCTCGGCGCCCTCCCGCATGATGACCCAGGCCATCAGCTCCTCGCCGTACTTCTCGTCGGGCACTCCGATCACCTGTACGTCCGCGATGTCCGGATGCCGGTACAGGAACTCCTCGACCTCTCGCGGGTAGACGTTCTCCCCGCCGCGGATGACCATGTCCTTGATCCGCCCGACCACGTTGACGTAGCTCTCGTCGTCCATGGTGGCCAGGTCACCGGTGTGCATCCAGCGGGCGGCGTCGATGGCCTCGGCGGTCTTGTCCGGCTCGTCCCAGTAGCCGAGCATGACCGAATATCCGCGCGTACACAGCTCACCTGGCTCGCCGCGCGCCACGGTCAGCCCGGTCTCCGGGTGCACGATCTTCACCTCGACGTGCGGCAGCACCCGGCCGACGGTCTCGGTCCTGCGGGCCAGGTCGTCGTCGGACCTGGTCATCGTGGACACCGGGGACGTCTCGGTCATGCCGTAGCAGATGGCGACCTCGCGCATGTTCATCTCGCTGACGACGCGCTTCATCACCTCGACCGGGCAGGGCGACCCGGCCATGATGCCGGTCCGGAGCGTGCTCAGGTCGTACCCCTTCGCCACCGCCAGCTCGGCGATGAACATGGTCGGCACGCCGTACAGCGAGGTGCATCTCTCGTCCTGTACGGCCCGCAGCGTCGCCTCGGGCTCGAAGCTCGGCGCGGGGATCACCACGCAGGCCCCGTGCGAGGTGGCGCCGAGGTTGCCCATGACCATGCCGAAGCAGTGGTAGAACGGCACCGGCAGGCAGACCCGGTCGGCCTCGGTGTAGTGGATCAGCTCCCCGACGAAATAGCCGTTGTTGAGGATGTTGTGGTGCGACAGGGTCGCGCCTTTGGGGAAGCCGGTGGTGCCGGAGGTGTACTGGATGTTGATCGGGTCGTCGCACGACAACTCCGACATACGGGCCCGCAGCCGCTCGTCCGCGACGGTCTCGGCCAGGAGCGCGTCCCAGCCCGGATCGTCCAGGTAGATGGCGTTCGCGAAGCCGATCTCCTCGACCATCGCGCGATAGTCGCTGGTCTTGTGCGTCTGGGCGCTGATCAGCAGCCGCATGCCCGACTGCTTGACGACGTACTCCAGCTCGTGGCTCCGGTACGCCGGGTTGACGTTGACCAGGATCGCGCCGATCTTCGCCGTGGCGTACTGCACGAGCACCCACTCGGCGCGGTTGGGCGCCCAGATGCCCACCCGGTCGCCCTTCGCGATGCCCTTGGCCAGCAGGGCGAGCGCGAGGCGGTTCACGTCGGCGTCGAGCTCGGCGTAGGTCCATCGGCGTCCGGCGGGTACGTCGACCAGGGCCTCCCGGTCGCCGAAGGCCGCCACGGTCCGTTCGAGGTTCTCGCCGATGGTCTCGCCCAGGAGGGGAGTGGGTGCGGTGGCGCTGGAGTACGACTGCATGTCCACAGTGTCGGTCTCCTCCCGTCGTACGCACCAGACCCACCCGCGCACCACCACGGCGGCGGTCACGTCGCCGTCGCCGTGGTGGTGCGGCGCTTACCGGTTCAGGTGGAGCGGGTTCAGCACCTGCGCAGGCCGTACTTGCTGGGGTCGGCGTCGAAGCCGCTCGGTGTGTGCACCACGGAGGCCGGCACATACCCGAAGGCACCGAACCTGTCGCCGACGGTTCCGTACCAGGTGGTGTTGCCCCCTGGATGGAGCTCTCCCCGCGTCCAGCAGGTGAACCAGCTCTGCGTGGTGTCGAGGAAGTCCACGGCGTCGACGGGCCGGGGCTCGTGGAACACGGGGAGTCCGCCCTCGTCGTTGGTGCAGTGCAACCTGCCGTCGTGCGGGTCGACCCCGCAGGCCGCGGCGGAGGCGGCGGGCGAGGCCAGCCCGAACAGCGCGAGTGCCGTGGTGGCGATGGTCGTGGCGATGACCTGACGCTTGTTCATCTGTGTGTCTCCTTCAGTGTTGTTCTCTTGGGGGAGGTTGTTCTCTTGGGGGAGGTTGTTCTCTTGGGGGAGGTTGTTCTCTTGGAGGGTCCGGACCTCGGCGGCGTCACGGGCCGATGAGGTCGTAGTCGGCCAAGGTGCACTCGCGCAGGCCCGGCGCGGGGTCATGGGCGGTGGCCACATGGACGGCGGGCAGGAAGCCCCAGCCGCGGTAGGGCGGCACCGCCTTGTCGCCCGCGGCGAGGTACCAGATGTTGTTGCCGCCGGCGTGCGGGCCGCCCTCGACCCAGCACTGGAACCAGCTGAAGCCGCTCGTCAGTACGCCGGTCTCCGCGGTCTGGTAGGAGGCGTCGTAGGACAGAGTGACGTTCGGGGTGTTTCCGCAGTAGAGCTTGCCGTCGCTCCGGACCCCGCACTCCGCGGCCGCCGCCAGGGCCGGGGTGGCGGCGGCCCCCGGGAGGGCACCGAACAGGGCCGCGGTCAGGAGGGCGTTGGCCGTGACATTGCGGATCATCATGATGGTGGTCTGCCTTTCTGCTCCGTCAGGTGCGGCGGGTTCGCCGCGTTGAGAGCCAGCGAAGCCGCACCCCCGAGGTGTCCAACAGGAGCTCGGACGGACTCGGACGGAATCGAGCCACCCGATGGCCAGGCCCGGACGGCAGGTCGCCGCCGCCGCCATCCCTCGGACACGCTGGGTAAGCGCTCGTACACTTTGCGGTACGGAGGAGCTGAAGACCGGGAGGGCGGGGGTTCGAGGCGATGAGCGAGGGTGGCGAGGAGTCCCGGGTCGTCAGGCAGGTGTCCCGATCCGGGGTGGAGTCGGTGACCTGCCACGAGGATCTGGTGAGGTTGCTGGCCGAGCAGTTCGCGCGGGCCGATACGTCACTGCGGGAGCTGCAGCTGCGGGCGGACAAGGCGGGCGGGACCCGGCTGCCACGGGCGACCTGTGCGGACATGCTGGCTGGGCGGCGCTTCCCCAAGAAGGCGTTGATGATGGCCTTCCTGCGGGCGTGCCGGGTGGCCGAGCATCAGCTCCCGGCGTGGGAAAGGGCATGGGAGCGGGTACGAGTCGCCCGGCTGCCCGCCGGGACGGAGCCGGATCGCAACTCCGGCGGCGCGATGCCCGCCCGCCGGACAGCCGGGCCGGACGAGGCGGGACCCGACAAGGCAGGACCGGCTCCTGTCCCCCGCCGAAGCTGGCGCCAAGCCGCCGTGTCGGCCGCGTTGGCCGCACTGGCGACCGCGGGCGCCCTGAGCGTCATCTTCGATCAGCGGGGAGCGTCACAAGGCATCGCGTCCGACGGTTCCGGCGGTCCTGTGGGTCCCGGCCGCATCGTCAGCGATGACGGCCGTGCGTTCAGCACCGGCGGATCGAGCCGGTTCACCGCGACCGTCGATCCCGCCAACAGCGGAGTGCGGCTGATCCGCCGCCTGGACGCGGGCGTCGCCCGGCAGTACGCCACCATCACCGTCAATGGGAATCCGGCCGGGTCGTGGCGGCGGCTGCCCGGCGACAGCACCTACAAATGGCGGGAGCAGATCGTCGAAATCCCACGAACGCTGACCGCGGGTTGCCGCTCTCTCACCATCGTCAACACGTTCGTGTCCTCCTCCCTGGGCTACAACGAGTTCCTCTATGTCATCGAGCAGAAGATCAACGGGGCCTGGTCGATCGCCGACACGGTCGACATCGGCCCTGACCACACCGCCAGCGAAGCCGCGCACGATTATCACATCGTCGCCGAGGGCTGGGCTGATACCCAGACATTCACCTATCCACCGCGCGAGGAGGATTGGCGAGTCGAGTGAAGTCCGGGTTATCGGAGGGCATCGGTGATGGCGAGGGCGGTGGTGCGCCAGATCGGGGCATGCGGGTCGATCACCGCGAAGTGGTCGCCGGACATTTCCAGATATGTCACGTCATCTCCGGCATCCCGGGCGGCCCTGGCGTAGCGGCGCGCGAAGTCCACCAGGTCCAGCTCGTCCCCGGACCCTTGGACGATCAGCTGGCGGACCTGCAACGGCAACCTGAGCAGTGGACTCGCCCCGCCGTACACCTGCTCCACCTCGCCCGGACCACGAACGTCACCACCACCGGAGCCCGTACCGACTCCGAGGTCAGAGCCGGTACCGACGTGGAGGTCGGAGCCGGAGGCTGCGCCGAGGGCGCCGGCGACCGCGCCGGAGCCGAGCCAGCGCCTGTCGCCCTCGACGAGGTCGAGCATCCCCGCCAGCGAGACGACCAGCGAAACCCGCGCCCCGTCGGCCACCGCGCGGAAGGCCAGCTGCGCCCCCGCGGAGTGACCGACGACGGCGACCCGGTCGAGGTCGATCGGCGCGTCCACGGTCGCCAGCGCGGCCAGCCCAGCGGCCACATCGGCGGTGGTCGCCTGCCATCCATGCAGGTCGGGACGCCGGTATTCCAGGTTCCACACGGCGAGCCCCCGGCCGGCGAGGTCCAGGCAGAGCGCGTCCATGAGATCGGCCGCCCAGTTCGACCGCCAGTTCCCGCCATGAAGGAGCACCACGACAGCCGGCCCGTCCCCGTCTGCCTGCTGGACGTCCGCGCCGGAGGACCTGGGCAGTAACCCCTCGGGAAGGTACAGCTCACCCCACTGATCGCGATGCGCCCCGTACGCGATCCGCGTCCGCGGATGTCGCAGACGGTGTACGGCATGCCGAATCGCCCAGATCAACCCCTCGACACCACGCCCGTGAACGTGCGTGGCCCCCTCCCCCACCTCAGCCCCATCCACCCGGGCGAGATCCAGCCACACGAGAGGCCCGAGGCACTGCCCCATGAGCCGTCGCACCTCGTCCACCGGCCCCGGAACCACCACGACGGCCGCGGCGGACAACTCACCGTCGCCGCCCGTCGTACACGCCATGACTTCGGCCGCGTCACGAGCGTGCACGAGCGAGCCAGAGACCCCGAGGGCGGCGAACTCGCGTTCGGCGGTCTCGCTGAGCAACGCGGCGTCGGCGACCAGCCCTGGGCCGACGACCACCAGGACATCCCTCACGATTCCCGACACTACAGAACCTGTCGCCACTGGTCCTCTATTCGACCGCGCATCGTCGGGATGGGAATGCAGGGCGATACGCCCCGATTCCAGGGGGAGGCCGTCGACGACGGCACCCATGGGATGATGCCGGAGTGGCGCGTTTTGAGCCGTTCGTGGAGGAACTGCTTGACTTCCTGCTGACGCGGCTGGATGAGGCCGGGTTCGAGCGACTCGTCGTCCATGAGCCCCGGCGAATGTGTGCCCCATACATCTTCTCGGGCGGCGGCCGGGTGGAGCAGCGAGGAATGTGGTTCACGGGGTGCCGCGCCTGCTCGCAGATCCCCCGAGGAGGGTTCGGCAGTGACATCAACGTCGAAGAATGGCCGTGCCTGCATGTTCGGTCCCTGACGCTGCAGTTCGCCGACGACCCGAACTACGGTGACAGTGACACCCCCGGGAGCCGACGGGCATAGGTTGGGGCATGTGCGGGTAAACCAGCTTCACCCCTGGCCGACGAGCACCGCGGAGGCGGAGGCGATCCAGGAGCGCCTCCGGCCTCACGTCGAGCTGACCGGCCCGACCTCGTTCACGTTGGTGGCGGGACTTGACGTGCACTACCACGGCGAGGACGAGGTAGCCGCCGCCGTGGTGGTGCTCTCCACAACCGCCGCCACGGACGACCCCACACAGGGCGTGGCGGGCGAGCTCGTGGTGGTCGAGCGAGTGGTGGTTCGTGGCAAGGCGCGGTTTCCGTACGTGCCGGGGCTCTTCGCCTTTCGGGAGTTGCCCGCGCTGGTGGAGGCGCTCGAACAGCTCACTGTCACCCCTGACCTGCTGGTCTGCGACGGGTACGGCCTGGCGCATCCGCGCGGGTTCGGCCTGGCCTGCCACCTGGGCGTGCTCACCGGGCTGCCCGCGATCGGCGTGGGCAAGACCCACTTCGTCGGCGCCCACGACGCCCCGGACCCCGCTCGGGGCGCATGGACGCCGATCGAGCTGGACGGCTCGACCGTGGGCCGCGCCCTGCGTACGCAGTCGAACGTCAAGCCGGTGTACGTGTCCCAGGGCCACCGCATCACCCTCGACACGGCCTGCGCCGAGGTCCTGCGGCTCTCGCCGTACCACCGCCTGCCGGAGCCCATCCGCAAGGCCGACCACCTGGCCAGACACGGCGACCTGTAGCCGACGATCCCCCGTGACCGACTCAGCGGCGCCAAGCCCAGACCAGCAGCCACACGCTCAGCCCGAAGACCGCCATCCCGAGCGGCACGTGCACGGTCAGCACACCCGCCCCGCCCACCGCCGACTGCACGAACCCGAGCAGCAGAATCGCCAGCCCGACCAGCGCGGGCCAGCCCGCCCCACGCCCCGGCCGCCACACCAGCACGGCCGCGACGACCTGCACCAGCCCCAGCACGTGTACGGCCAACGCCCCCATACCGTGCGACCCCGCCGACGCCCCGCTGAGCAACTGGCCGGCCGTCACGGCCTGGAAGAGCACCGCCAGCGCGTTCAATGCGACAATGATCTTGAAGGCGGTCAGATATCCGCTCCCCTTGGCGGCCTGAGTTACCACTCGCTTCTCCTTTGACCTCGTGAGGTCTCAAGGATCTTGCCGTCACGACAGCGCGGCATCCGACGCCCGTCGTCATCCTCTGTACGCCAGGAGGCGTACAGCTTCACTAACGACCTGGCCCGGCCGATGCGGATGCCGGATCACGCCGGGGCTCCTCGTACCGCTGCCCGGGGCTCGTTACCCAACCGACTCTTGATCAACTTGGCGGCGGCTCGTTAGTGTTGGGCGCTTCCGCCCCCAGGAGTGCCCTCATGCGCCGCCACCGTTTCGGCCGGATCGCGGCCGCTCTCGCCATGGTCTACCTGGCCACCGTGGTCGCCCTCGCCGTCGTCGCACAGGCCACCGGCGACGTCACCCCCCTCTGGGCGGTCGTCGCGGACCGGAGTGGCTTCGCGACCGACGACCTCCAACCGTGGTGGGGGCTCGTGATCCTTTTGGTCCTGATCGGGGCGGTGCAGGGCTGGGCGTGCTGCCGCTCTACCCCGACAGCTTGTTCGTCAAGGACGGCGCGCTCGTCTCCACCGGCATCTCCCCGCTGTGGTACGGCCTCGCGCTCACCGCGTCCGCCCTCATCCTGACGTTCCTGTACGCCGCCCCGCCCGCCCATCGCAGCCGACGCCACGTGCTCGTGGCGGGCATCGCCTCGGCCGCGGCGCTCTGCCTTCTCCCCACGGCGGACCAGGCCCGCGGGCCCGCCACCACGGCCAAGGAGTGCGATCCGCCCCCGCTCTGGGAACAGGAACGACCGGAGCCGCCCCCCAAGCTGACCGCCGAGCAGCAGTTCGTCTGCGCCCTCCGTAAGGAGGGCACCGGCCTGGCGCGGTTCGCCGCCACCACGCCCGACCAGGTCGTGCTCGCCTACGGACGCCGACTGTGCGACCTCCACACGCGTAACGACCCGCACGAGCCGGCCCGCTGGAAGATCGACCGCCGCGCCCTGACGTACCCGCTCGCCGGCATCTGCCCCAGCGCCGCCGCCGTCGTCAACGCCGAGCGCGCCAAGCAGGACCGGGAGATCGCGGAGATGCGGGCGGAGGCCCAGCGCATGTGCGACGCGACGCCCCGCCACCATCCGCGCATCAAGCCGGCCACGGCCATCCGGATCAAAGAGCCCCAGATGACCGACTACGGCGTCCTGGAGACGTACGAAGGCGAGGAGGAGGGCCCGAACCTGGAGCCCGGCAACGGGCTGGTCTCCTCCGGACCCGGCACCCTGGCCGTCATCACGAGCCCCGACTTCGACCTCTGCGTCACCGTCGAGACCTACCCGCGCCGCCCACCTGTGGAGACCAAGGGCTGGGACACGGTCGTCGAGGTCGGCTACCACAGCCCCTCGGGAGAGATCGTGCTCTCGGACGGCCTCAGCGGCACGGAGCTGCCCGACCTGTCGCTCAACGGCCGCGCGGGCCACTACCGGATCCGTGTGCACTACGCCTGGTTCCCCTGGAACGGCGAAGATCAGGGCGGCCAGCGATTGCTGATCATGGCGTACCCGGCTCCTGGCGACAAGGAGGTCGTCTACCGCAAGCGAACAGCGACTGATCGGCCCGCACCCGCGAAACCCTCCGGCGCTGCCCACTGAGAACCGACCGATGAGCCGCCACCCCACAAGGCCACATCATCGTCTGCTTCGACCGTGACATCGCCGTACTCACCGCAACCCGATCGAGCTGGCCATGGCAGGCCGCCCCGGGGCCCGCAGGTCTCCGAGGACCTTCAGTTCCGGGGATCGAAACACCCTCTCAACCCGCGCCGAAGCACACGAACGTGGAGAGCGGTGCCGTGGCCGACGCGGTGGCCAAGGCGGCGGCCGGTGACAGGCCGAGTGTGAGGTGCCGGTGGTAGGCCGCCATGATCTCGATGGCCGTCTCGTCGGGCACCTTGGCCACGCTGGAGACGACGGTCGGCGTACCCATGTAGAGCAGGGCCGCGGTGAACCCGAGCAGTTCGTCGCCCGGCCGTACCACCAGCCGGCCGATGTCGCAGGCGGACAGGACGACGTGCCGCGGCGCGGTACGCAGGCGCTGGACGTCGTGCGCCATGAGCGGTCCGTCGCTCAGGACGAGGCGGGAGAACAGGACGTTCTCCCGCTCGTGGTGCCCGTGGGCGGCCAGGTGGGCGATGGAGGCGCCGTCCAGCGCCTCCAGGGTGGCCGCGACGGTCGCGGCGGAGCCGGTGAGCCGGCGGGCCTTCGGGTACAGGGCGGCGAGGTGCTCGATCTCGGGCTTCACGGCCGTGAGGTTGGGGCCCGCGACCAGGAGCGGCGGCTCGCCGTCGGCGACGCCGGCCAGACGGGCCCGCTGGGCGGTGGCCCAGACCTGTGCGGAAGGGGCCGCGACCACGGGTTTGCCGACGAGGCCGGGCAGCGCTCCCCACGGGATCGCCGACAGGTCCATGGTCGGGACGACGACGATCCCGCTCGCCCCGGCGAGCGACGGCAACAGGGGTGCGAGGAGTCCGTCGGCGATGGTGCCGAGTTGCCGCCGTAGCGACGCCTCGATCACCAACGCCAGGGCCGGTCGGAGGTTGCGCCCGGCGCGGGCGTTGAGGTCGCCGGTCAGCCGCCGTACGGCCTCGGCGAGCGGCTCGTACGCCCCGAGCTCCAGGAGGCGGCACCTCCCGGCACCGAGGACGAGGGCCAGCAGCCTGCCCCGGACGTTCAGCAGGCTCACCAGCGCGAGACCAGCGGCGGCCAGCTCGGCCTCGACCACGGCCGTCGAGGCTTGGGCCAGGCTCTCGCGTGCCCCGGGAAGCTGCCAGCCGCGTTCTCTGATGAGGCGTTCCAGCTCCAGGCAGCGCCTGCGGATCTCCGGGTCGCGGCGGGCCGCCGCCTCGCCCGCGTGCAGTCGCTGGGCGAGATGCCGCAGCTCGGCCAGCGCCTCGGCCGTCGGCTCGTCATGCTGGGGGCGGATCGGCGGGAAGCGGAACGCCTGCGCCCGGCAGCGTTCCGACCACTCGAACACCAGCCGGGCCGAACCGTTCGCCAACGCCGCCGCCAGGCCCGCGGCCGCCAGGTCGGACCCCAGCGCGGTGACGCCCGTCTGCATGTCCAGGCTGCCCAGCCGGCCGCGGTGCTCGTGGACCAGCGCCAGCCCCGAGCGGACCCGCCGCAGCGCCTGGCCGCGCAGCCCCCGCGCACTGGCCAGCTCGGCCTCGGCCAGCCGCCGCATCAGCCGCACCTCCAGCGGCGCGACGCGCGAGCTGAGCCGCTTGGCTGGTGGTACGGCGAGCGAGTCGGCCCTGGGTCGCACCGCTGGAGGTACAGCCGGATGCGCGGATGCAGGTGGGGCTGGAGGTGCGGCTGAGGGTGCGGCTGGAGGTGCGGCGTGGCTCGCGAGAGAGTCCGCCTCGGTGAGGTTCCCGGCGGCGACCAGCGCCCGGATCGCCAGCAAGGTCGCCATCTCGCTCTCGTCCCGCAGACCGAGCTCCGCACACCGCGCCGCCAGCTCCCTGGCCTTGCGCGCGATCGCCCCCGGCCTGACGCCCTGGTCGAGCGCACCGCGCGCCCCCGGCCTGACGCTCTGGTCAGGCACATCGCCCGCCTCGGGGCTGGCGGCCTGGTCGAGCGTGCCGCTCGGTTCGGGGCGAGGCGGTTCGGGGCGGAGCGGTTCGGGGCGGGGCGGGGCGGCGAATTCCGCGCGCAGGCGCATCAGCTCCGCCCGCAGCGCCCAGGCCGGGCTGCGTCTGCGGCGGAAGCGGGCCTCCGCGTGCCGGGCCCACGTGCGGGCCTCCGTGAAGCGCCCGGCGTGCAGCGCCGCCTGCGCGCGGGCCAGCTCGGCCTCGGCGTAGTCCTGCATCAGCCGCTGCTTGCGAAACCCGTCGAGCGCTCCGTCGAGGGTACGGCCGGCCTCGTCGGCGAGACCGGCCGCCAGCAGCGCCCTGGCCTGGTCCAGCGCGAGCACGGGCAGGAACCCTGGGTTGACGCGGCGATAGGCGCGTTCGACCTCGCCGAACACCGCCAGAGCCGTCGGGATGTCACCCAGGAGCAGGTCGCAGTAGCCGTCGTTGTGCAGCGCCTTGGCCTCGATGACCTCGTGGCCGTGCGACTTGGCGAGCTCGGCGCTGCGGCGCGCGTCGGCGCGGGCCAGGCGGACCTTTCCGGTCATGAGGTGGATGACCGAACGATTGAGCAGCACCCTGGCCAGCTCCACGCTGCGAGCGAGCCGCGGCACGGCGAGGTCGAGCTGTTCGAGCGCCTCGGCGGTACGGCCGGTACGCAGGTACATCAGCCCGCGCTGGCCGTGCACGATCGCCAACTCGGCGGGCGGCGCCCAGCGTTGCGCCTCGTCGAGCAGCTCCGTACCGCGGGCGGAGTGGCCCTGCTCGGCCTCGGCATGGGCAAGGCTGGTCAGGAGCCGGGCGAGCAGCGCCGCCCGCTCCGGATCCGCGCTCTCAGGGGGTCCGCCGGTCTCCCAGCGCAGCAGCGCCAAGCCCTGCCGCAGCCGCCGCGCGGCCAACCCCGGGTGGCCATCGTCGGTCGCGGCGACGGCCAGTTCGTGCAACCGGGCCGCCCGGTCGTGAATCTTCTCCGGGCTCTCAGCCGCGACCTCGTTCGCGGGACCTGTAGGACCTCCGGGACTCCCGGGACCAGCGGTACTCGCGGAACTCGCGGGATCTGCGGGACCCGGCGCGGGGTCTGCGGGACTCACGGAACGTGCGGGCTTCACAGGACGTGCGGGCTTCACGGGACGCACCGGCCGCTCACAGGACTATGGAGGGGGTCACCGCCAGTATCGCGCCCACCCCCGGAACGTCCACCGCCAGCCGTACGACGAGTTGGGCCAGCCCTCGGATCACCTCGTCCATGACGAACCTTCCCTGGTCGTCGGCCCTGACCAGGACCGGTCCCTCGGAGGTACGCAGCTCGACCAGGTGGTCGCCGGGTGGGGCGAGCCAGCCGTCCAGTCGTACCAGGCGCTGGGTCTGGACGCTGACGCTGATCATGATCGTGAGGTCGTCGCCCTCGAAGGTGATCGTCCGGCTCTCCTCACCGCCGCGCACGCCCGCCCGCAGCCCCACCTCCTCGCTCAGCCGCAGGATCTCGGCGTCGGCCGTCTCCAGGTCCAGGGCGAACTGGACCCGTTCGACCAGCGTCTCGGGCACGGGGTCGAGCACCGAGAACATCTTCCTGATCTCGTCGAGAATGGACTCGTCTGTGGGGTCCAGGTCATCGGGAGGGATCATGACACGCTCCAGCCACGGTCCTCGGCCAGCAGGCGGCGCAGCTTGGCCAGGCAGCGGCCACGCGTGGGGCCGATGCTGCCCTTCGGCATGCCCAGCGTGACGGCCACGGTTTCGTAGTTCGGGCGGCGGGCGAACGCGACAAGCCGCAGCAGATCACGGCAGGACTCCGACAGCCGCTCCATGGCGTTCCAGAGCGCCTGGTGCCGTTCGTTCCGCAGGACGAGGTCCTCTGGGAGGGTGTCGGTGTCCGGTACGTCGTCGAACGCGCCGGGGCTCACCGGCCGGGCGTCGCGCTGCGTCGCCTGGACCCGCCACGACTCGCGGGTCGCGGTCGTGACGAGCCATTCGATCAGGGCCCGGGGGGCGGTGATGGACTTCAGGTGGTGCAGCAGTCTCAGCCAGGTCGTCTGGATGACGTCCTCGGCGGCCTCCCGGTCCAGGCCCTGACGCCTGACCACCTGCCACAGCAGCGGTGTGAGGTCGGCGGCGATCAGGTTCAGGGCGTCACGCCGGCCGTCTCTGGCCTCCTGGAGCAGGCCGGCCAGTCGATCGCGCCGATCGGCGCGATCGGCGGACCCAAGCTCCGGCCTCGGACCGGGCTCCGGTCTCGGACCGGGCTCCGGCCTCAGGTCGGCGGCCATCACACCGGTGTGATCGTCGGGGCGTCGCCGTTCCTGAGCCTGGCGACCACGGCGTGCGCGCGTTTGAGTGCCACCTGCTGGTCGCTGTTCGCCAGGTCGACGTCCTCGTAGTCCTGGATCATCATCTGCATGATCGTGGCTCCCAGTACGGGCGCCGCGAACGACGAGCCGCTCCAGGTGGCGAACTGGCTCTGATGGTTGTCGCCGTCGAAGGAGGCCCGGCCGGTCAGTTCGAGTGAGGCGGTCCGGGCACCCTTGACGCCGGGCGGGAAGGTGCTGACGAGTACCGCGCCCGACACGTGCCACCGAATCGCCTCGTGCTCGTTGCTGAAGATCGCGATCGTCCCGTCGGGGTTCTGGGCGCCCACTCCCAGCATCGGCGCGAGGTCGGGATCGTTCTCGCCGTCGAGGGCGCCCGCGGCGGGCCAGAACGCGCGGCTCGACGCGTAGTTGCCCGCGGACGCGACGATGATGACCCCGCGCCGCCGGAGCTGGGTGAGCTTGGCCAGCAGCGGCGGCGTGTGGAGCGCGTCGTCGGCCGTCTCGTGCGTGTACCCGAGCGACAAGGACACCACGTCGTAGAAGGCGCCCCCCGCGATCTCGTCCAGCAGGTGGTCCAGGGCGGCGTGCAGCGCCTCCTCGGGCACCACGCCGTCGGCCTGCATGATCCTGATCATGAGCACCCGCGAGTCCGGGGCCACCTGGCACACCAGTCCGGCTTCCATGAGGCCGTGGCCGGTGTGCGTGTTCAGGGTGCCGAGCAGGGGGTTCGGCGGGTCGGCGTCCTCCTCGTACCCGATGAGCTCGGTGCCTGGGTTCGGCTGGCTCGCCTCGACGGCATCCTGTACGCGCTGCTGCGCCGCGTCGCTGACGGACAGGAACGCGTCGGGGTCCGTCACCGGCCGGAACCAGGCGTGCCGCTGCTTCGGCAGCCCGGTGTCGGGGATGACCATCACCGGACGGCGGCCGCCGATGTTCGCGGCGGGTCTGCGGGACGGTGGGCCGCCCACGACGTTCACCGGGGTTCTGGCGTAGCCGGCCGTGGGCGTGGCGTAGGCGCCGCCGGGCATCCCGTGCCCGCTCGTGGCGGGTTCGCCGCCGATGTCCAGGGCCGCGCCCACGCCGACGAACGCCGACCCGGCGAGCAGGTGGTCCAGCGCGATCCCGGACAGGAGCTCCTTGACGTCCACCTGCTCCGCTTGCCCCACCTGCTCCGTCTGCCCCGTCGGCTCTATCTGCCCCGTCGGCTCCGTCTGCTTCGGCTGCCCCGTCGGCCCCGGCTGCTGCGGCGTGTCGGGGAAGTCCCGCAGCGCGCGGCGTAGCGTCCGCAGTGCCCGCCAGGCGTCGACCACCACATCCGTCGCGCCGGGAGCGACCTTGAGCACGACGGGATGCCAGCTCGGCGCCCCGTCACCGTCACCACCGCGGGAGCCGGAGCCGGAGCGGTAGCGGTCTCGCAGGCCGGAGACCTCGATCGTGAGCTGGATCGTCGCGAGCGTGTCGGTGATCCACGCGAGCCCCGCGTCGGAGTCGAGCACCTGGACGGGGATCAGCAGCACGTCCGAGCGGTAGACGGTCGAGTCGGGACGGCTCTCGCCGGCGTCGAGCTCGACCGTCGCCGGATCCAGGACCTTCGCTCCGTAGCGATCCAGCAGCACCTGGGGGAAGACCAGGTCACGCGACGGCAGCCCGCACCCCTCCCCCCGTGGGGCGTACGGCTCGCTCTGGTAGTCGATGGTCAGCATCCGGTGGCCTCCGTCTCAGCCGCGTATGAAGCGTATGGAGAAGAGGAGCCACCGTCCGCCGCGGTGATACAACGTGCGGCGTAACAACCGGGTCACAAGACGTACAGGCGTTCCAGGACCGCGGCCACCCCATGGTCGTCGTTGGACAGCGTGCGCCGCTCGACGGCCGCCATCACCATGTGGTGCGCGTTGGCCATCGCGTACCCCGCCCCGGCGAAGGCGAGCACCGCGAGATCGTTGGGCATGTCGCCGAACGCCACCACCTCGGCCGCGTTCACCCCCCGCTCCTCGCACAGCCGGGCCAGCGTGCCGGCCTTCGTCACCCCGGGGGCGCTGATCTCCAGCAGGCCCCTGCCGCCCGAGTGCGTCACCTCGGCCTGGCCCTCGACGGCCGCGACGGCGGCGGTGAACATCTCGTCCACCGCGTGCGTCGCCGACCAGGCCAGCAGCTTGACGACCGGCTCACCCTCCTCGCAGGCGTCCGTGACCTCGCGGGTGAAGGGCAGGTCCGGGAGGATGCGCCTGGTGTAGGCGGGTTCGACCAGGATGTGGCGGCCGGTCTCCACCGCGAAGGCGACACCGGGCAGGGCCTCGCGCAGCGTGTTCATCAGCTTTCTCGCGGCGGCGAGGTCGAGCGCGTACGTACTGGTGATCTCGCGGGTGTCCAGGTCGTAGACGATGCCCCCGTTGCTGCAGACCGCGGTGCCGGTGACGTCCGCCATCGCGGCGATCGGGTCCACGCCGCGTGGCGGCCGGGCGGTGACGAACACGATGTCCGCTCCGGCGTCGCGGGCACGCCCCAGGGCGCGGCGGGTACGCGGGGACACGGAGCCGGTGGAGTCGAGGAGGGTGCCGTCAAGGTCTGTTGCCACGATGCGGGGTGGGATCACCTCCCCATTAAATCCGGTGCGGCTGAGAACCTCTTTGAGGTATATGTCAGCGTTAGGGAGGAATTCATGCCGGGCAGTCCCAGGCGTACCACGCTGGCCACCGTCGCCGCCTCGGCCGGCGTATCCGTGGCCACCGTGTCCAAGGTGCTCAACGGCCGCCGCGAAGTCGCTCCTGACACCCGTTCGCTGGTGCAGTCCCTGCTGCGGGAGCACGGCTACGTCCCGCGCTCGTCGCACCGGGACCGGACTGAGGGGTCGGCCACGGTCGAGATGTGGGTGGACGAAATGTGCGCCTACTCCACCGAGATCATCAAGGGCACGATCGACGCCGGCGCCGAGGCGGGCGTGGCGGTCGTCGTCAGCGGCACGAAAAGCATGGGCGGCGGCACCTCCTGGGCTCGCGACCTGGTCGCCGCCGGCCGACGGGCGATGATCACTCTTACCAACGGGCCGACCAAGGCCCAGCTCGCCGCGCTGTCGCGCGTACGCTTACCGGTGGTCGTCATAGACCCCCTGAACCTGCCGGACGCCCCCGTGAGCAGCGTCGGCTGCACCAACTTCGCCGGCGGCCTGTCCGCCACGCAGCATCTGCTGAACCTCGGCCACCGCCGCATCGCCTACCTCGGCGGACCCGCGACCGCGGCCGTCAACCAGGCGCGCATGCAGGGCTTCCGCGCTGCCATGGAGGCCGCGGGCGTGGCCGTACCTCCCGAATATGTCCGTACTACGGGCTTCTGCTATCCCCACGGGCTGCAAGAAGGGGCCGCCGTGCTCGACCTGCGGCCCGCGCCGACCGCCATCTTCGCCGCCGGCGATGAGAGCGCCCTCGGCGCCATCCAGGCCGCGAGGGCCCGTGGCCTGCGGGTCCCCGAGGACCTCAGCGTCGTCGGCTTCGACGACACCGAGATCGCGACCATGACCTCGCCGCGGCTGACCACCGTACGCCAGCCGCTGCGCGAGATGGGCGCCGTCGCCCTGCGCACCGCCCTGCGCCTGGCCGCGGGCGAGAGGATCGACTCCCGCCACGTCGAACTCGCCACCGAACTCGTCATACGCGACTCCACGGTCGCCGCCTGATCTCTCAGAGACGCCCGCTCAGAGGCGCATTTCCGACGGCATCGTCGTGGTCGCGTTGAGCAGTTCCACGCCGAGCAGCTCGCCCGACTCCGCGTAGTCGAGCACGACATCCTCCGACAGAGTCTGCCGAACCGCCTCCCCTGGCACTATTTCGTGCTTCATCGCGATATAAGCGACGTCGTGCTCCTTCTCCCACCGGACGTACACCGTGTGCTCGCGTCCGTCGGCGGGCTCCTCGTCCCAGCTCAGCAACCCCTCCTTGGCCTCATGCGAGCCGGCGAGCGCGGCCCGCACCATGGTCATGGCGAGTTCGAGCGCCTGAAGCGAGTCGACGCCGGTGACCTTGCGATCGTGCTCCCACCCGGCGAGCCCGTCGATCCGGTAAGGGCACGACCACTCCCCCGTCGGCTCCTCGATCGGCAGCCCGATCGTGACGACGACCTCGCGTAGCGGCTCGGTGCGCAGCGTCAGCGTGCGGTGGGCGATCTCGTACATGTCAGCTGATCTACCCCGGAGGCGAACTCTGGAAGACTGGAGGCGAGAAGAGGCAGCCCATACCGCCATGGTCGAAAACCTTTCCCGCATCAGACCGGCGCCGTTAGTCTGCGTACGTCGCGAGGGGAGTCCAGTGGTGAATGAGTCGTTCGGGACACGGTTGCGGTCCAGGCTCGACAAGTACGGCCCACTCTGCGTAGGCATCGACCCCAGCCCCGCGCTGCTCGACGCGTGGGGGCTCGACGACTCCCCGGCCGGGCTGGAGCGGTTCAGCCGTACCGTGGTCGACGCGATCGGCGACGTGGCGGCGGTGGTCAAACCGCAGTCCGCGTTCTACGAGCGCTGGGGCAGCCGGGGCATCGCCGTGCTGGAGAGCGTCATCGCCGACCTGCGTGAGGCGGGCACGGTGGTGATCCTCGACGTCAAGCGGGGTGACATCGGCAGCACGATGGCCGCCTACGCCGAGGCGTACCTCGACCGGGGCAGCCCGCTCGCGGTCGACGCCGTGACGCTCAGCCCCTACCTGGGGTTCGGTTCGCTGGAGGGCGCGATCACCTCGGCCATCGCCAACGACGCCGGCGTCTTCGTCCTGGCGCGCACCTCCAACCCGGAGGCCGTCGCGCTGCAGACGGCGGTCGCGGGCGAGATCTTCGCGGGCGCCGCGGCGGCGAACGCGGGCCGCGCCCCGCTGGGCCCGGTCGGCGTCGTGATCGGCGCCACCCTCCCGTCGCTGGAGCATCCGCTGGACCAGCTCAACGGCCCCATCCTGGCACCGGGCCTGGGCGCGCAGGGCGCCGCTCCGGCCGACCTGGCCCGGCTGTTCGGTCCGGTACGGCAGGCGGTCGTGCCGTCGGTGTCACGGGCCGTGCTCGCCGACCCGGAGCGGATCCGTGAGCTGGTGCAGCGCTACCGCGACGACTGCGCCCACCACCTGTCCTCCTGACGGGCTCGCTCCCGAACTAGGGACATCCCTAGGTTCCGTCCTGACGCGGCTCGTGCTCCGGCGTACTGATCATTGAGGTTCTGACGCGGTGACCTCAGCCCCGCAGGTCCTGGGCTGATCAGAACAGCCGGAGTCGAGGAGCCTTCATGCCCGCTTTCCCATACGCCGATGATCTCGCCGAAGAGCTGGCCTCGATGGCCGGGGAGGTGCCCGCCACGGTGAGCGTGCTGGGGCTCGCCGCGCCCGAGCAGAGCGCGGTCCAGCGCCGCCTGGAGGAGCTCGTCCTGGCCGTCGCCGGCCCGCGCGACGGCGCCTCCCTCGAGACGGTGACCCACCAGGATCGGACCACGGTGTGGCTGCCGGGCCGGTTGCGGGCCGTGGGGTTCCACGCGTCGGGTTCGATGACCGTGCATCTGGACATGCCGCCGTCCGAGGACCTCTTCGAGAACGACCCCGGCGACGCGGAGCTGACCGGCATGCTGCGCGCCGCCGGGGACCAGATCGGGCTGCCGTCGCTCGTACCGGCTGAGGACGAGTTGCTGTTCGAGCGCCTCTGGCGGGTCAAGGCGGCCGGGGAGCGCCGGACCGAGCCCAGCCTGTGCCGGGCGCTCGGCTCGTTCCGGCATTACGTACGTGATCTTCCGGTGTACGGCCGGGCGTCGTCCACCGTGGAGCTGGGCGCGAGCGGTGGCGTGACGTCGCTGAGCGTGTCGACCCGCCGCTTCGCCGGCGACGGGGGTGGCGCGAGGGTCGCCGAGCCCGAGGTGCGGACGCCGGCCCAGGCGGCGCGGGAGGTCGCGGCCCGGGTGGCGGAGTCCTTCGCCGGTATGGAGGACACCCGGCTGACGCCGCAGTGGTTCCGTTTCGGCTATCTGAGCCTGGGTCGCAGGCGGCCGCAGACGCTGCTCACGCCGTTCTACATCGCCAGCATCAGGGTCCAGAGCGAGACCGAGGTCTCCGCGCACGTGACCGCGGTGCCGGGCTGTGCGGGACGGTTCTCCCCGACCCTGAACCTGGTCCCCAAGCCGCGCCGCGTGGCCTGAACAGGTCATACCGTCCGCGCGACTTGAGCGGTCGTACGGCCTTGCGTGGCCTATGTGGGTCGAGCCGCCCGGTTGACCGCGGCGAGCAGGGCGCGGACGGAGGCGGTCAGCACGGAGGTGTCGCGGCCCGCTCCCCACCGGACCGTCTCCCCCACGCGCGCCTCCACGTAGGCGACGGCCTGGCTGTCCTGGCCCGGCCCGGTGGCGTGCTGCGCGTAGTGGAGGATGTCGACCCCGCCCAGCGCGCCGGCCAGCGCCGACAGCGGGCCGTTGCCGGTCCCCCGCAGCTCGCCGCCGCCGTCGCTCCGGGTGCCGGTGAACTCGTGAACCCCCGGCCCGGTCTCGGCGGTGCTCCAGTCGGCGAGCACGTACGGCCCGTCGTCCGCCGGATCCAGGTAGGCGGCCTGGAAGAGCCGCCACAGCTCCTCGGCCGTCATCTCGGCGCCGCTGCCGTCGGTGGCCCGCTGGACGACCGCCGAGAAGTCGATCTGCAGCCGTCGCGGCAGGTCGAGCCCCTGGTGGGTGCTGAGCAGGTAGGCGATGCCGCCCTTGCCCGACTGGCTGTTGACGCGGATCACGGCCTGGTAGTCGCGGCCCACGTCGGCGGGGTCGATCGGCAGGTACGGCACCTCCCAGGGCGCCTGCTCCACGGGCACGCCCAGCTCGGCGGCCCGTTTGGCGTGGTGGGCCAGGCCCTTGCCGATGGCGTCCTGGTGAGTGCCGGAGAAGGCGGTGTAGACCAGGTCACCGGCGTACGGGTGGCGGTCGGGGACGGGCAGCCGGTTGCAGTGCTCGACCGTACGGCGGATCGCGTCGATGTCGGACAGGTCCAGCATCGGGTCCACGCCCTGCGAGTGCAGGTTGAGCGCGAGCGTGACCAGGTCGACGTTGCCGGTGCGCTCGCCGTTGCCGAACAGGCAGCCCTCGACCCGCTGCGCCCCGGCCAGCAGCGCCAGCTCCGCGCAGGCGACGCCGGTGCCGCGGTCGTTGTGCGGGTGCACCGAGAGGATCACCGAGTCGCGGCGGGCCAGGTGGCGGTGCATGTACTCGATCTGGTCGGCGTAGACGTTCGGGGTGGCGGTCTCGACCGTGGCGGGCAGGTTGTGGATGACCGGCCGGTCCGGGCTCGCCTCCCACAGGGCCGTCAGGTCGTCGCACACCTCGAGCACGTAGTCGGGCTCGGTGAGGTTGAACACCTCGGGCGAGAACTCGTACCTGATCGGCGGCCCGGGACGGGCGTCGGCCAGGCGGGCGACGTGCCCGGCCGCGTCCTTGATGAGGGCGCGCAACGCCTCCCGGTCGTGGCCGAGCACCACGTCGCGCCAGACGGGAGCGGTCGCCGTGTAGAGGTGGACGACGACGCGCGGCAGCCCCTCGACGGAGGCGAAGGTCCGCTCGATGAGGTCGCGCCTGGCGGCGGTGAACACGACGATCGTCACGTCCTCCGGCACCGCCCCCGGCCCCTTTTCCGACGCCGCCAGGTCGCGGACGAAGTCGAAGTCCGTCTGGCTGGCCGACGGGTAGCCGACCTCGATCTCCTTGAAGCCCATGGCCACCAGCAGCTCGAACATCCGCCGCTTACGCGCCGGGTCCATCGGCTCGGCCAGCGCCTGGTTGCCGTCGCGCAGGTCCACGGGCACCCAGAGCGGCGCCTGTTCGATGCGCCGCGCGGGCCAGCCGCGCTCGGTCAGCGGCACCTCGACGCGGCGGTGGGCGGGCTGGTAGCGGTGGTATGGCATGGCGCTGGGGCGTTGCGGGTTCCAGTCGTGCACGGGGTTTCCTTCCCGGTCGTTCTTCTGAGGTCCGACCGGCACTGCGGAGCCACCGCGGCGGGGTGCCGGTCGATTCAGGCCCCGCCGCGGCGGCCGAGAAGGAGACCACGTGACGTCATGCCGGGTACACTAACCACAAGACAGGTCCTCAGACAACCTGAGAGGTTAACCCGCGATGCCGCTCGGCACCCTCCGTCCCAGCCCCTTGGTCGAACAGGCCACCGAGCACCTGCGCGAGCAGATCACCGGCGGACACTGGCCGGTCGGCACCCGGCTCCCCGGCGAGAACGCCCTGGCCAAGACCCTCGGCGTGGGCCGCTCCACCGTCCGCGAGGCGCTGCGCGCGCTGGCGGGCGCCGGCCTGGTGCAGGCCCGTCAGGGCAGCGGCGTGTTCGTCATCGCCACCGAACCGGCCGCCGACTGGCCCACCCGCCTCCGCCGGGCCGCGATCACCGACGTCTACGAGGTGCGGATGATGGTCGAGACCCAGGCCGCCCGCCTGGCCGCGACCCGCCGTACCGACGAGGACCTCGCCTCAATGGAGGCGGCGCTGCAGGCGCGGCGGGCGGCGGCCGGGGGCGACGACGCGGGGTTCGTGGACGCGGACATCGCGCTGCACGCGGCGGTCGTGGCGGCGGCGCGCAACCCGGTGCTCGACGACCTGTTCGCCGAGTTCGCCCCGGCACTGCGGGGGCGGCTGGTGGACCTGGTGGAGCTGCTCGGCCTGCGGGACACCGAACCCAACCCCGGCGACGACGCGCACGCCGGGCTGGTGGACGCCATCCGGCGTGGGGATGGGGAGGCGGCTAGCGACATTCTGCAGGCGGAGCTGGAACAGACGCTGGCCTTGCTCCATCGCGACGAGGCCTGACGGGTAAGCACCCGGCCGTGGACTACGTCGATCCGGGGCGCCCGCCCCTGGTACGTCGGCGCGGGCGCTACGGCTCGACGGTCGCGCCCTGGTGGCGGGGCCCGGACTGCCCGGACCCCGCCGACGGCGTACGACCGCTCAGCCGGAGAAGAGCGCGCTGTGCAGGTCCACCGGGTTGGCGGCATCGCCGGTGGAGACGCCGTACACGGCCGTGAAGCCGCTGCCGACCGAGACGAGGCCGGTGTAGTCACCGAGCAGGCGTCCCACGCTCGTCAAGGGGACCTTCCGCGTGTCGAACGGCCCCTCGATGTGCTGCTCACGCCACGCGCCCGACTTCGCGCAGCCGCTCGAGCAGGTCATCGCCCACAGGTCAGTGGGCAGGGTGGCCGGGTCGGAGGTGTTGTTGCGGAAGTCGTAGTACGTGACCGCCACGGTGCCCGCCTTGGACACGGCGACGACCGGTACCGCGGCGGAACCGGTGGGCGTCTTGTCCAGGCGGATCGGGGCGGACCACGTCTTCCCGCCGTCCGCCGAGCGCGAGTAGGCCACGTGGAAGGTGCCGTCGGCCTCCTGGCTCTGCCAGACGGCGTTGACCACCTGAGTGCCCGGTTGGGCGGCCAGCTGCGGCAGGGCGGCGTTGCGTACCGGGTCACCCGAGTTGTCCGGGTCCGGGATGCGGGGGCCCACCGCGAGCGGGGCCGGGACGTTCAGCGTCGGCGCCGACCAGGTCTTGCCGCCGTCAGTGGAGCGGATGACCTGGGTGGAGCCGTCGGTGATCGTCTCGTGGTGCATGCCGATCAGCAGCGTCCCGTCCGGGAGCGGCACCAGCTGGGTGCCGATGACGCCGCTGTTGGTGGGCACGTCGTACACCTTGCTGCTGGTCCAGGTGCGTCCGTCGTCGGTCGACTTGGCCAGGTAGATCGGCTGTACCCAGTTCGGCGTGGTGCTGGTCGACTGGTCGTCGATGCGGTCCCACACCGCGTAGACCACGCCCGGGTGATACGGGTCCGCGGTCACCGACGGGCGGTCGTTGAAGAACTGCGGATTGTCGTCCCGCTGCAGGGTGACGGGCTTGTCCCAGGTCCGGCCGCCGTCGCCGGAGCGGGCCACCAGGATGGCGGTCACGTCGCCGGCGCGCGACATCGACAACGACGCGGCCACCGCGGCTCCCGACGGCGTGACGGTGACCCAGTTGTCCGTCGTGACGGCGTAGTCTCCGCCGTTGGCACTCGTGCCGCCGTTGCACTGGGAGAAGGCGGGCAGGTTCTGGGACTTCTGCCAGGTCAGGCCGTAGTCGTCCGACACGGCGGTGACCGCGCCGTTGCTGCCATACCGGTTCCAGCGATCCTGCTGGTACACCGTGACGAGGTGCTGCGGACGGTTCGGGTCCCGCGCCAGCATGGGCAGGACTTCGGTGTTCGGGTTCAGGGTGTAGCCGTCGGCCGGGGGAAGTCCGCAGCCTGCGGGCAGCGGGCTGGTACCCGAGACCGGCCGGACAATGGCGGGCCCGGTGGCCGCGGCGTCGTCCGCGGTAGCGGGCTGCGCGACGGTGCCGGCCAGCAGGATGGCCGCTGCGGGTAACAGAGCCCTGAAGCGTCGGATCACGAGCATTCCTCATCTTCGTTGTGTTGATGAAGACGTCACCGGCCCGCCGGGGGAATGTGGCATGTCCCCGGCGTCCGGCGAACGACGCAGTGAAGATTACCGGCACAAGATCAGTTTCGTCTGGCGAATGTCGCCAAGCCCTGAGCCGCCTCTGACGAAGGGCGCATCGGCGATCAGAGCATCAGGTGGTGATCGCCACGGGTCGGGCACGCGTCACCCGGTCGCGTCGAGGGCGGGACGGAGTTCGGCCCAGGCCCATGCTCCGAGCGTCGTGTCGGTCGTGGTCACGGGGGTCCTCGGCTGCTCGGGGACGAACCCCTCGCGCAGTCCGGTCGACATGCCCATGATGGCCTCGACCTGCGCCGGGGACATGCCGCCGCCGGCCAGCGTGGCGCGCATGTCGTCGTCGGGGACGCGGTGGGCGGTGACCGTGCGGCCCAGCACGTCGCTGACCACGGCCATGACGTCGTCCCAGGACAGGTCCCGCGGTCCGTGCACGGCCTGCACCCGGCGTCCCGACCAGTCGGCGCGCAGCAGCAGGGACGCGGCCACCGCGGCGATGTCGGCCGGAGCGACCCAGGAGAACGGATCGCCGGTGGGCAGGAGCACGGCCACGGTGCCCGAGCGGATGCTGTCGAGCTCGAACAGCAGGTTGCTGAAGAAGTAGCCGCACCGCAGGTGGGTGACGGCGAGGCCATCGTGCTTGGCGACGATCCGGTCCAGCGCCTCCTCGGCACGGGCCAGCCCGTCGATCTCACCGGCGCCCTCGCGGAGCTCCGCTCCGACGCTGCTCTGCAGGACGGTACGGGAGATGTGGTTCTCGGCGACCGCGGCGGCGACGATCTCGCCGACCTCGGCGTACGCCGCGACGGGGTCGTCGGCCTCGCCGGGCGGCACGATCAGGAACAGCGCGTCGACGCCGCGGGTCGCCTCGGTGACGGCCACGGCGTCCCGCAGGTCGACCTCGCGGGCGTCGACGAGGTCGCCCCAGGTCGCGCGGGGCTGCTCGGGGTAGCGGCTCAGCAGCCGCGGACGGACACCGGCGCGGACCAGGTGACCGACCAGGAAGCGGCCGACGTTTCCGGACGGTGCTGTGATTGCGATCTCCATGACGTCCACCGTAGGAGTAGATGTGGCCGGATCCTGTCCGCGATTGTGGCGACACTGGAGCCATGACCGACTTCGACCCTGCCGACGGCGATCCCGCCGGACGGACCCTCCTGCTGCTGGAGTTGCTGGCCGCCCGGCCGAGCTGGTCGGCATCCGATCTGGCCGGGCGGCTCGAGGTCAGCACCCGCACCGTGCGTCGCGACGTGGCCCGCCTGCAGAGGCTCGGCTACTCCGTCGAGAGCCGGCCCGGGCCGGGTGGCCACTACGCGCTGCGCCCGGGGCACCGGATGCCGCCGCTGGTCTTCCAGGACGACGAGATCGTGGCTCTGGTGGCGGCCCTGCGCATGGTCGAAGGGATCCTCTCCGGGGATGCCGCGCACCGGGCGCTGGCCAAGCTGTCGCAGGTGCTCCCGCGACGGCTGCGCACCGTCCTGGACACCGCCGCCGCAGGCAGTGAGAACGTCGACGGCGAGCGCGGGGGCGTACAACCCACGACCCTGGCCGCGCTGCTCCGCGCCGCCGATCAGGACCTCGTGCTGCGGTTCGGCTACCGCGACCGGCACGGGACCGTCAGCCGGCGGCGGGTGGAGGCGGTGCGGTGCCTCTACACCCGTGGACGCTGGTACGTGCTCGCCCACGACCTCGACGCCGGCGACTGGCGGGTGTTCCGCCTCGACCGCGTACGGGAGCCGGAGGCGGGGGAACCGGGGTCCGGCGACCGGCGCCAGCCAGCCGAGGACCTCGCGACCTGGCTCGCCACGGACTTCGGCCGTCGGCCCCAGGGCTGAGAGCTCAGGCGGTCGCGGCGGCTTTCGGGTGGGCCTGTTCATCGGCGCTTCAACGATTGGACGTTTGACGTCATTAGGGTCAGGAGGCTCGTATTCGCCGGTGTGAAAGGCCGTGCCATGTTTCGTCCCGTACTCGTGGGTCTGGCGCTCGTCGTGGGCCCGGCGGTCACCGCCGCCCCCTCCTTGGCCGAGGCCGCGCCGCGGCCCGTGGTGGTCAAGGACGTGAGCATCCCGCCCGTACCCCTCAAGGACCTGCAGCGGTCCATCGCCGATGATCGCGGGGTCAAGCTGGGCGGGGTCGGCAGCGGACTGTTCCCGGCCGGGCGGCGCGGGGACTACTGGATGGTCACCGACCGCGGCCCCAACGGGCAGGTGGGCGCGGACAAGCGCCGCACGTTCCCCATCCCGGAATTCGCCCCCGCGATCGTGCAGGTGGCCACCCGGTTCGGCGTCGAGATCAAGAAGTACCTCCCCCTGGTCGGCACCTCCGGCAAGCCGATCACCGGGCTCAGCAACCAGTCCGGCCACGACGAGGTGCCCTACACCTGGGACGGCCAGACCGCGCTGCCGTACAACCCGAGCGGGGTGGACACCGAGGACCTGGTGCGGACCCCGCGCGGCGACTTCTGGCTGGTCGACGAGTACGGGCCGTCGCTGCTGCACGTCTCCGAGCGGGGGCGGGTGCTGGCCCGGTACGTCCCCAAGGGGCTCAACCTCACCGGCGCCGACTACCCGGTCAAGGAGACGCTGCCGGCCATCCTCGCCTCCCGCCAGCAGAACCGCGGGTTCGAAGGGCTGGCGATCGACGGCGACACCTTGTACCTCGCGGTGCAGAGTCCGCTGGCCAATCCGGACAAGAAGACCGGCAAATCCTCCCGCGTCGGCCGGATCCTCACGTTCAGCATCCGCGCGGCGCGGGTGACCGGAGAGTACGCCTACCGCTTCGAGGACGTCACGACCTTCGACCCCAAGGTGAACGGCGACCAGAGCGAAATGAAGCTCTCTGGCCTGGCGTACGTGGGCGGCCGCCGGCTGCTGGTGGACGAGCGGACCGACAACGTCGCCCGGATCTACCAGATCGACCTGGCCAAGGCCACGAACCTGCTGAGCGGGCGGTACGACGACCCGGCCACCGCGCCGTCGCTGGAGGCGCTGGCCGACCTGGGGGACGTCAAGGTCGCGGCCAAGTCGCTCGTCGCCGACCTGTCCGAGGTCGCGCCCACCCTGCCTGGCAAGGTCGAGGGCATCGCCCTGCTCGACCCGCGGACGCTCGTGGTCGCCAATGACAACGACTTCGGGCTCGGCGAGTTCGGGGCGGACGGGCGGCTGGTGGACAGCGGCGTTGCCAGCCGGATCCTCACCATCCGCCTGCCTCGCCCGGTTCGCTAGCCCAGCGGTGACCAACCAAAGCGAAGAGGGACAGGGTCAGGCGCGCGTCCACCGTTGGGGGGTGCCGCCCGAACACGGACGGGCGGCTTGCGATCAGCGCGTACATCCGGGGAACCGTACCTCGCGCAGGTCCTCCGGGATCAGAGCGGGCACGGGCTCGGCTTGTCCGGTCTCCATGTCGATCCGGTAGTAGGCGCTGGGCCCGTAGCCAAAAGCACTGATCACGAAAACGTCCGCGCTGATCCAGCACACCAGCCTCTCGAGGCGCGCGGTCGCGGGCAGGCGCATGGTCCGGGTCCCTGTACGCCGACCGTGCCGCGTGAAGCCGTTCTTCTCATAGTCGACGTCGACCCACGTCTTCCCGTCGGGGGACAACTCCATGTTGTCCGCATCCGGTGTCCTGAACAGAGTGCCGCCACTGAGATCGACCGCGCTGACACCCTCCAGGTCCTCCACCAGCAGGGCCTGCCCGCCCACCAGCCAGCCTCTCAGAATCGACTCCGGCCCGATCCCTGGGACACGCCGCCGTCTGCCGTCCCAGACATACACCTCGTCCTCGAAAGTGAACGCGAGGCGGCGGCCGTCCGGGGAGAAGTACAGGCCCGAATCGTCGGCCTCCGGTACCATGCTGACCTTGCCTGACGGAAGGTCGTACACGACGACTTCGCCCTTGCTCCGGCTGTGGTAGGCCAGTCTGTGGCCGTCCGGGCTGATCCCGAGGTCGTCCGGAGTCGCGTCCTCGATGAGCAGCCGCCGGCCGGACTCCGTGATTACGGTCCAGTAGCTCCCGTCGGTGAGCACGGTTCCCGACCCGTCGACGCGGTAGGCGTACCGGATCGTGGCCTGCGTGGGACCGCGCAGGGGAATGAGCTCCGCGAAGGCGAGGGGACGGCTGTCTGTGTGCTGTCCGGATGAAGCGCCGAGGGGCGAACAATAGGCCGCTAACACAACAAAGGCCACAAGACAGGAAATTAACGAGCCGTACTTGACGACCTTCCGCCTGGGCCCCGGCTCGGGCTCGGCAACCGGGGGAAGTCCCTCGGCCCTGGCCCGTAACCTGCCGGCGAGGGCGGATCCGTCGGTGCCCAGCGCGAGCAGCCCTTTCTCGCCCGCCCGCCGCACGGCTTTTCTGCTCCGCCCGCACAAGTAGGCGGTTTCCTGCTCGGTCCAGCCGTCATGATGCAGGGCCACCAGGACGGCGCGCTGCAAATCAGAGAGTCCCTTCCCCCAGCCGGGGTCCGACCAGAAGCGGAAGCGGCTGAGATAGGACCGATAGAGCCAAAAGAAGGCGTCCTTAGTTCCTTTTCCGTCGCGCAGTGCTTTCTCCGCCATGCGCCGCGCGTACAGCGTGCGTCCGCCCAACAGCGACGCCGTACGGCGGACCGGCTCGTACCAGTCCGACATCAACGGACCTTTCCGAAGATGATGGAGTCGGCGTATGGGATGCCGATAGGGATGAGCTCGCCCGTCCTCGCGTCGATGGCCACGTAGTCGTCCCCATCCTCGATATCGGCGTCCCGGGCGACCAGCGTCTCGGCGTCCGCCCACCGCATCTCGCTGAGCCCAGAGGGCAGGACCCGTACCCGCCGCCCAGTGGCGGTCTCATACACCGAAGTCGGCTTCTTGAAATCGATGTACCACCGCAGATCCGGGGACATGTCACGGGGAAGCTCCGCCTCGGACCGGAAGGGAGTCGCCGTCCCGTCGAAACGGATGGCATCGATCGAGACGCCGACGCCGTCGCAGCCCGCGCTGCCCATCAGCCTGTCGGCGGTCAGTCCATAAGCCCAGCACACCTGCTCGACCGTCCTCATATGGCCCGTCTCGAAGTCGGTGACGAACGTCCGGCGGTTCTCCCGGGTGGACACGGCGAAGTGGCGGCCGTCGGCGGACCCGACCACCGAAGTGATCCCGACGATTTCCTCCGCGGTGAGGCGTGGCGTGATCGGGCGGTTGAGGCCGGAAGGGAGATCCCTGGCGAGGAAGCGGAGCTCCGCTACGTCGAGGTAGGCGACGCGATGTCCGTCCGGGGTTATGTCGATGGGGATGAAGCCGTCGTCGAACATCGACGGAGGGCGAGCGTAGCTGGCAGCCGTCGGGAGCTGGATATCCATGCCGAATGGCACGTGCAGCGTCCAGCCCACACACCCAAACCCCGTCCAGGCCGCTGCGCTGGCCCTGGCCTCGAAGGTATCCATGGAGCACGAAGTGGGCTCGCCGTACGTAACGGCCTGAATGTCGCGCCCGAACACCGCCAGGCAGGCGGCCAGAGTCGCGAAGACTACGGCGACGCCTGTCCACTTACGGATGCGCCGCCGACGCGAGAGTTTCGCCCACGGATGTCCCACGGGGAACAGTAATACACAGACTCGATCACAAACGAATCAACGTATGTGATCGACCTTTCCCCCTTATGCTTCCCGGTCGCCCTGGATGACCACGTGGGCATCCTCCGACAGGATTAGAGGTCGAACTCGCCGAGCTTCGCACCGCCCACGAAGGCGCGGAAAACGCCGCCTCGCAAGATTAGTGGCTCGACGTCGGGCTGCTCAGAGTCCCTGATCGCGTATCGGTCGCCGCTCAGTTTGGCTGCGTAGAGGCAATCGCCTCCGCTGGAGCCGGAGAGTGTAGATTTCTTCCACTCTGCGGCCTCCAGTTCGGCGTGCAGCTCGTCACTAATCTTCATACTTTGCCGCCACCTCACGTACTAGTCGCTCGCTCACGTGTATGGGGTGCGCCCATTTGTGGATCGCGTCGTATCTGAGACTAACCCTTCTTACCGTCTCCTCGCGATCGGATACAGAGCCCTGTGCGGCGTCCTCGAGGGAGATGTGGTCCGGCATACCGTCGCCTTGGGCGAAGGCGAAGCCGCCGAGCAGGCCCGGCGTAGCCCCCACTCCGAGGGGGACGATCTGTATCGAGACGAAGGGAGTGGCCATCATCTTCAGCAGGTGCTCAAGCTGCTCCCGCATGACCTCGGCGCCCCCGATGGGGCGGATCAGAGCGCACTCGTCGAGCAGCGCCCAGTACATCGGCGGCTTGTCGCGGTCGAACACCGCCTGACGCTGAAGCCGGGTCGCGACGGCCTCCTCGATCCAGTCCTGGGTGACTCCCGGCTCGGCGGAGAGGATCGCTCGCGCGTACGCGGCCGTCTGCAGCAGGCCCGGAACGACAAGAGGTTGCCAGGTTCGGATGGTATGGGCGTTTTCTTCTACCTTTGGCCACTCTCTGAACCACTTCGGCCCCGACATCCTGCTGATGGGCAGCAGCCGAAGCAATTCCCCATTCAGGTCCAGGGCCGTCTCGGCCGCGAGGGTGAATTGCCGGGTCGGGTTGCGCTTGCCGCGCTCGACCAGGCCGATCAAGCTCTCGCTGCACGGGATCAGCGCCCCCATGGCCATCTGAGAGAGGCCGACCGCCATTCGGGCTTCCTTGAGGACCGCACCGTAGGAGTTCTGCTCGTCTGGAGATAGGGCCTGTTCATCCACGGACATGCCACGCTCCTCGAAATGCTCCGGACCGCTCTTCCCGACATCGCACATACAAAGACTCAACGCGACTGTCTGGATACGAACAGCTGCTTGCTGAATACAAAGCTAGCCGGGAAGCGGCACTCTGGCGATGTTTCTCGGAGCACAGACAGGCCGTCCGGACATGTCCGCTGCATTCTGTCTGGTTAATAAACCGGATAATCCAGCCGCATTCCGGACAGAACATGGACGGTGACAGGGAATGACTCGCGAACCGCTGAGGAAAACGACCGAACCCTCAGAACCTCATCCACGCCATTCGCCGATCAGCGAAAGTGCCGCGGCCGAGCATGACCAGGCCCTGGCCAAGCTGCAGGTCCTGCTGACCAGGCGCGGGATACACAGTTACGTCGTCGAGTGGCTCAAGCTCACGCTCCGCTCCGCGCCCTTTCCCGCCGGCGCGCTCAGCAGCCTGGACCGGTATCCCCCGGAACTCGTGGTCTTCGCTCCCCAAGGGTGGCGGGTCGCCACGGTCCGCGTAGCCGCCGACCGGTCAGCGGCGTACATCGTGGAAGTGGCGCGAATAGGAGAAGATCACGGCGTGATGCCGGACATTCGCTATATCGTCCCCTCGGGAAAACCGGCAAAAGCCGCCGCTTTGATCCCCGGCTAATCCCCGCCGTCGGATCTGGCCTCTTTGACGGCGGGGGTGCGGCAAGGGCTGCCGTCAGCCGGTGGGACCCGCTTCGGGCCGCACCTCCTTTTCGCCGCCGTCGCCAGCCTCCTCGCCAGCCTCTTCGCCGGTTTCGACACGCCTTTCGGCGTCAACTGCGGCCTCGGCCTCAGACTCGGGAGCGGTTATCTCGGGCGTGGGGATCGCGGGGTTCGTGTCGGTGTCGGGCCAATCGGCGGGTACGGGGCGGGGCGCCTTCGGGGTGCCGGCCCCTGACCGCTCCGCCACCACGTCGCTCTCGCCACCATCCCGGTTCACCGCATCAGGCAGGTCTTCATTCATGACCCCCGCCTGCCCGCCGAACTCCTCTCTAACAGTCCGCAGGGACAATCTTCAGTACGCGGCTTTGAAGCCCATATGGGGTGAGCGTAGGTAGATCCTTGCCTCTTCCATACGCGCGCTTGTGTCGATCTTTGCCTGTACATTCGGATGCCGGCGATGGCGCTGCGACTGGCGGTAGAGGGGTGCCTGCATTGGAACGGTCCAAGGCTAGGTGGCAGTTCTACACCACTCCTGCTGGGGCTGAAGTCGTCAGCAAAGAGATCCACGATGTTCTCCAGGGCAAGCCTCCCCTCCTCGAACTAGGCCACCTGATGTGGCGGATTGAGCACGACAGCGTCCTAGATCGAGATGTGCGCCATCTGGGCAGAGGGCTCAGCGAGGCCCGACTGAGCTACGGGGGTGACGAGTATCGCCTCTACTACGCGGTGCTCACAGACGGGAAGCACCTTCTCCTTGGTCTCAAGTTTCACAAGAAGGGCGGCAGCGGGGCGCAGGAACGAGCGATCGAACGAGCGAGGGAACGGCTGGCCGAGTGGCAGCACCGGATATAAGGTAGAGCCGATAAAGGGAGGTAGGCGTGGACCGCGACATCGCCGCACTGCTCGGTATCGACCCGGATGATCCCGAGGTTCAGCGTGAGAACGCAGCCATCGAGCGAGACGTGCGTCTCATCGAGACCCTGGTCGGGGTCCGCAAGCAACTGGGGCTGACACAGGCAGACGTGGCCGACAAGATGGATCGCAGCCAGCCCGCCGTATCGGACTTCGAGCGTCTAGGCGGAGATCCCCGCTTGTCCACAATCCGGCGCTACGCGCTCGCGATAGGTGCTGAGGTCTTCCATGTCGTGAAGACACCAGGCGCTTCCGCCTGTGGCACCACATCGACATCCGCGCACGTGGTGATCGAGGGCCTCACCGGCACTGTGTCCCCACCCCCTACGCGTGCCGCAGGGGCACTCGAATGGAAGAGAGCTGTCCAGTAAATGCAGGGCTTTCTAGTCCTAGGCGACGCAGCCAGCACTGATGAGGCCACCGGAAAGATCAACCTGCTCGGAGCAGGCTGGTCGGTGACAGGGCCTATGGTCTCCATGTCCGCTGTCGCAGGTTTTTTGCGCGTCCCGCGGGAGGATCTGGGGGCGAAGATCAGCTTCGCCTTGCATCTTCTGGACGAAGAGGGGCAACCTGTCCGCCCGTTCGCGGACAGCGACGGAACGCTCTCCTTCACCGGCGAGATCACACCGGACGCTGAACGGTTGGAGCCGGTGGCGACGCGAGTCCCCTTCAATCTCAGCTTCGCCATCCCGATTCCACCCCTGCCTCTAGCAGCGGGGCGTGTCTATGAGTGGGTCATGGAAGCGGACGAGACCAGGGTCGCTTCCGTGCAGTTCGCAGTCAGAGCCGAGCCGCCGGTGAATGGTGCACAGGCAGAGACGCGGCAGTCGGGTTCCCGAGTCGAGTGACGCACGGCCCTGTTGGCGTTCCTGCCGCAGGGCATCCACCCCCACCTGCGTAGCATCAGGCGAGCGAGTCGTCGATCTCCGCGCGGCTGGGCATCGACGTGCTCGCGCCCTCGCGCTGCACCGACAGCGCCGCCGCCACCGAGGCGAAACGGAGTGCGGCGGCGGCGGGGAGGCCCTCGGCGCGGGCGACCGCGAGCGCGCCGACGAAGGTGTCCCCCGCCGCCGTGGTGTCCACCGCCTTCACCTTCACGGCCGGTACGCGCAGCCGCTCGCCCGACCGTGAGCCGTACAGCGCCCCCTCGGAACCCAGTGTGATGACGGCCTCCGGGACCCGCGCGAGCAGCGCCTCCAAAGCCGCCTCGGCGGAGTCGGTCCCGGTGATGTCGGCGGCCTCGTGTTCGTTCGGGACGATCAGCGTGACCGCGTCGAGCAGCGCGTCCGGCAGCGGCTGGGCGGGCGCGGGGGTGAGGATCACCGGTACGTCCGACACCTGCCCGGCCTGGGCGGCGGCGATCACCGCGTCCATCGGCAGCTCCAGCTGGAGCAGCAGCGCCCGTGAACCGGCGATCACCGCGACGTCGTCCTCGGTGGGCCCGGTGACGGTGCCGTTGGCACCGGGCACCACGATGATCGAGTTGCTGCCCTCGTCATCGACCACGATGTGCGCGATGCCGCTCGGACCGGGCACCTGCCGCAGCTGGGCGACCTCCACCCCGGCCGCGGCCAGGGTGGTGCGCATCTCGGCGCCGAAGCCGTCGTCGCCCACCGCGCCCAGGAACGCCACCACGGCGCCCGCGCGGGCCGCCGCGATCGCCTGATTGGCGCCCTTACCGCCGGGGATGGTACGGAATCCGCGCCCGGTGACCGTCTCGCCCCGCTTGGGGGCCTGGGACACGTAGGCGACGAGGTCCATGTTCGCGCTGCCGAAAACCGAGATCATGCCCTCATCATCTCCTGTGCACGGCGCGCCAAATCGCCCAGCCCCACCCCATCGAAGCCGGTCAGGCTGCTGGCCAGGGTGTCGCGCATCCTCCACCGCTCCGGGACCCCGCCGTTCAGCGCGCCCGCGACGGACCCGGCCGTGGCGCCGGCCGAGTCGGTGTCCCAGCCGCCGGCGACCGCTCCGGCGATGGTGGCGGTGAAGTCGCCCCGGCCGTGGATCAGCGTGGCGGCGACCAGGGCGGCGTTGTTGATCGTGTGCACCCAGTGCAGGGCGCCGTGCCGCTCGTGCAGCCGGTCGACGACCCGCTCGAAGTCAGTCTCCGCCGAAGCGTCCTCGGCCGCCTGCCGTACCGCCTGGTAGAGCCGTGATCGCGGCGGGACGACGGACAGCCCCGCCTCGACCACCTCGGCGGCGGAGGAGGCGACCAGGGAGCTCGCGCACATGGCGGCGGCGAACATCGCGCCGTAGATCCCGTTCGCGGTGTGGGTGAGGCGGGCGTCGCGCCAGGCGTACTCGGCCGCGGTGGCCGGATCGCCGGGATTGACCCATCCGTACACGTCGGTCCTGATCAGCGCGCCGATCCACTCCCGGAACGGGTTGCGGTACGTCGCCGTCTCCGGCACCTCGACCCCGGCCAGCAGGTTGCGGTAGGCGACGCGTTCCGCCGTGAACGTACGGCCGGCGGGCAGCTCGTCGAGCCACAGCTTGGCCACGTCGTCGGTGGTGAAGTCGCGGCCGTGCCGTTCCAGGACGGACAGGGCGAGCAGCGGGTAGTTCAGGTCGTCGTCCTCGGGGACGCCGTCGATGTTCTCGGCCAGCGAGTTGACGGCGCTGCGGCGGTTCCAGGGCCAGCGTTCGGCGATGTCGCCGGGCAGGCCCTTGGCGGTGAACCAGCCGGTGATGGGCCAGTTGCCGGTGGCCTCGGCGATCTGCCTGATGCCCGCGCGGGGGATCTTCTCGACCGGCTTACCGAGCACGCAACCGGCCGCCCGGCCCTGCCAGGCCCCCAGCACGCGGCCCGGATCCACCTGCAAGGCCGGATCCCCCCGCAGGGACCGATCCCCCTGCAAGGCCGGATCCGCTTGAAGGGCCCGCTTCCCCTGAAGGGCCCGGTCCACGTCCCGAGGGGCAGTGGGCGCGGGCCAGTTCGGGCAGGCGGCGATGATGGCGGGCAGGTCGGACGGCTCGTCGACGGCGAGCGGCGACGGGATGGCGGCCAGCTCGTCCAGCAAGTCCTCGGCGAGCGGCCGCAGCCTCAGCGCGCCGGGCTCGGAGGCCCCGGCGCGCGGCGGGGCGTCGTGGCCGCCCGCGGCGTGCCACCGCTCGGCGACGTCGCGCACGTCCCTGCCGTCCTCGGCGGCCTGGCGCAGCTCGTGGCCCACCAGGTCCTCGGGCTGCACCCAGGTGAGGCGGATCATTGGCCGTCGAGGGCGGCGAAGGCGGATTCGACGGCGCGGTGGCGGGCCGCGTCGTCGGCGTGGACCCGGCGGGCGACCTCGGCGATCGCCCGGCCGGGCGCCTCCAGGTCGGTACGGCTCGCCTCGGCCACCTGCGTGACCCATTCGCCCGGGATCGAGCCGAGCCCGCCCAGGGCGCCGGCGATGGCGCCGCCCATGGAGGCGATCGAGTCGGCGTCGCGGCCGTAGTTGACGCCGCCGAGCACGGTGTCGCGGTAGTCGCCCTTGGCCACCACGAGGAAGCCCAGCGCCAGCGGCAGCTCCTCGATGCTGTGCACCCGACTCGGCCGCCGCGCCCCGAGGCCCTGGTCGCGGTAGGTGTCGGCGACCGTGTCGAACGGCCGCATGGCCGCGCGCAGCGTCTCGAACGACCCGTCCCAATGGCCGAGCCCGGCGGCCGCCTCGCAGACCGCCTCGATGGCGGCTCTGGTGCCGTCCTTGGCCAGCCGCAGGCAGGTGGCCACCACGGAGTCGAAGCTCGCGCCGGGCCGCATGGCCTCGGCGACGGCCGCCGCCATGACGCCGGCCGCCTCCCGGCCGTAGCTCGACTGGTGGGCGCCGGTCAGGTCGATGGCCTCGGCGTAGGCGGCGTCGGGGTCGGCGGCGTTGACGATGCCGACCGGCGCCACGTACATGGCCGCGCCGCAGTTGACGATGTTGCCGACACCGGCCTCGCGCGGGTCCACGTGTCCGTAGTGCAGCCGGGCGACGATCCACTTCTCGGCCAGGAAGATCCGCTGGAGCGGCAGCGCCTCGGCCTCCAGCTCGGGGATCCATCGGCGCTCGCCCATGAGCTCGGGTACGAAGTGCTCGGCCATCGAGTACGCCCCGAGATGACCCGCGACCTTCTCGTAGACGCGGATGAGCGCGTGCGTCATGAGGGTGTCGTCGGTGATGTGGCCGTCGCCCTTGTGATACGGGGCGATGGGCCGGGCGTTGCGCCAGTCCTCGTTGTACGGGGGCACGATGCCCTCCACGTGCCCGCCGTACCTGGTGGTGATCTGTTCGGGAGTCCAGCCCTCGGTGGCGCCGCCCAGCGCGTCACCGACCGCCGCCCCCGCCACGCAGCCGGTCGCCCTGTCCTCAAGCGGCGTCATGCGAGTTCCTCCAAGAGTTCGATGAGATCTTTTCCTGCCAGTTCCGGCAGACAGCAGCCTGCCAGGGTGCGCGCCGACGCGGTCCACCCCTCCGGGATCGCGTCGAGCCCGCCGCACGCTCCGGTGAGCGCCCCGGTGAGCGCGGGCGCCGAGTCGGCCAGCGCGGCCAGGCACGCGGCGGCGGGTACGGCCGCGCTCAGTGAGCCGCCCGCCACCTCGGCCAGCGCCAGCGCCACGGGCACCGTCTGCGCGGCGCCCACCCCGTAGCTGTAGACGTGGTCGAGCAGCGCGGCGTCGAGCGCGGGCACGGCGGCGAACGCGTCGCCCGCCTTCCGCGCCACCTCCAGCGCCAGCCGGGCGTTGTGCCCGATGGCGGTGTCGGGCGGCAGTACGGCCAGCGCCGCCCCGGTCGCCGCGGAAGCCGAGCCTGTCGCCACCGCCTCGGCCACCGCGGCCGCCATGGCCAGGGCTCCGAGCAGCCCGTCACCGGAGTTGGTCACCTGGGCGTCCTCGGCCGGGTCACGGCCGAGCGCGCCGAAGGCGACGGCTCTGATGGCGGCGGCGTCGTCGAAATGGTGTGGGTTGTCGTGGCCGCTGGCCGGGGGCTCGACGCCCTTGGCCAGGTTGCCGAGCGCGGTGGCCACCGAGATGCGCGTCCGGATGTCGTCGCGGCCCACCAGCTCGCCGAACGCCTCGGCGCGCGGCCGGTCGATGGTACGCACCGTCCAGGCGAGCCACTCGGCGTCGTCGGACGGGCCGACGGCCAGCGGCGCCACGGGCTGGTTCAGCGCGAACGGCACCGGCAGCGTGGTCACCCGGTGCTCCTCCGCGAACGTGTCGAGCTCGCGCAGCAGCCGCCTGCTCCACGGCGCGTGCAGCGCCGACCGGTGCCTGGTGGCGGGCCAGCCCACGGCGTCTCCCACGGCGAGCCCGACGAAGGCTCCCGCGATCCTGTCCCCCGACATGAGTTCCTACAGTCCTTCCGCCAGTTCGTCGGCGACGTCCAGCACGTGCCTGCCGGCCACGACGGGCAGGCATTTGCCCGTCACGGGGCCTATCCTGCTCGCCCAGCGTTCCGGTACGCCGTCCCGCCCCTGCCCGGCACCCGCGATGGCGCCGGCGATGGCGCCGATGGTGTCGGCGTCGCGGCCGAGACTCACCCCGAACGTGACCGTCGCCTCGACGTCGCCGCCGCCCGCCAGGTAGGCGGCGAGGGCGAGCGCCACGGCCTCCGGCGCCACGTCGGTCCACGGGTAGTGCTCGACCACCACGGCTTGGTGAAGCGCTTCGACGATATGCGGCTCGTCTTGGTCCGAAGCGATCACGTCGCGGGCCCGGACGATGTCGCGGGCCGTCCACGAGTCCGCGGGGATCACCGACAGCGCGGCGGCCACCACCTCGTGCGGCGTGGCCCCGGTCATCGCGGCGGCCACCGCCCCGGCGACGGCCCGGCCGCCCAGCACGCCCTCGCCCGACTGGCTGACCCGGCCGTCCTCCTCGACGAGCCGGGCGGCCTCCGCCGGATCGCCGGGGCAGAACACGCCGTACGGCGCCGCCCGCATGGCCAGCCCGTCGGACCAGCCGTGCTGATGGACGAGCCCGGTCAGCGGCGGTTCCAGCCCGCGCCTGAGCGCCTCGATGGTGCCGAGCTCGGAGAACCCGGCGCCGCGCATCGGCCCGGTCACCAGCGGGATGATCTCCGTACGGTAGGCGTGGGCCACGTCGGCGGAGGTCAGCGCGTGTCCGTGCCGTACCAGCAGTGAGGAGGCGAAGATGGCGTACTCGGTGTCGTCCGTGCCCCCGCCCTCGATCTCGGTGAGCCGCCCCCACCGCCGGCGGATCTCCGCCGGCGTGAGGTTCTCCGCGGGCGCCCCGAGGGCGTCGCCGGCCGCCAGGCCGAGCAGACACCCCCGGGCCCTGTCCCGATAAGTCACCGCTGGTACCGCTCCAGCACCTTGTTGCCGTCCGCCACCAGCTTCGCCGCCGCGTCGTCGATCGAGATCTTGTTGGCGTAGTACTGCTGCAGGACCGGCGTGGCGACCTTGCTCTTCCACTCGTCGAACCCGTTGACCTTGAGGAAGGGCGCCACGACGAGGTTCTTGGCGGAGGCGGTGGCCACGTCCCAGCCGTTCTCCTTGGTGGTCATCGCCGGGTCGGCGGCGGCCTTGGCGGAGGTGGGCAGCAGCCAGTCGCCCTTGGCGAGCTTGGCCTGGTTGGCGCCGTTGAGGAAGAAGGAGATGAACTTCAGCGACTCCTCCGCGTGCTTGCTGTCGGCGGCGACGGACAGGGTCTGCGAGACCGCGCCCTGGTCGCTGCTGGTGCCCTTCAGCGGCGGGAGGGTGACCCAGTCGAAGCCCTTGGGGGCCTGCTCGACGACCTGCTGGCGCAGGTAGACGCCGACCGGCAGCATCGCGTACTTGCCGGCGAAGAAGCCGGGCAGCGGGTCGGCGGTGCCCATGCCGAGCGCCGAGGTGTCGGCGGACTTGTCCTTGTAGAGCTGGTCGTGGATGCGCTGGAGGACCTGCTTCTCCTCCGGGCCCACCTTGACGGTCGTCTTGCCGCCGTCGGTCTGGAAGAAGGTGCCGCCGAAGTTGAGCGCCAGGTTCAGCGTCTTGTTGACCGGCGACTTCATGGGCCAGGCCACGCCGAAGGAGCCGCTCTTGGTGAGCTTCTTGCTGACCTCGGCGAACTCGTCCCACGTCCACGGGTTGTCGGAGGTGGGGATGCGCACGCCGGCGCCGTCGAGCAGCTTCTTGTTGGCGATGATGACCTGCGACTCCTGCAGGAACGGTACGCCGTACACGCCCTGGTTGCCCTTGCCGTCGTCGAAGGTGACGGTGTCCCAGGCGGGCTGCGGGATGTCGCTCTTGAGGTCGGCGGGCACCTTGTCCTTGATGTCGAGCAGGTAGCCCTTGGAGGCGAAGCCCGACAGGGCCGGGGAGTCGTCGTGGATGACGTCCGGCGGGTCGCCACCCTCGAAGGAGGTGACGAGCTGGTCGTTGACGTTGTCCCAGCTGCCCTGGACGTAGGTGACCTGGATGGTGGGGTTGGCCTTGTTCCACTCCTCGACGAGCTGCTTGTTGGCCGCCACCGACTCCTTCTGCCAGGCGAGGCTGAGGAAGTTGAGCTTGACCGGCTCCCCGGGCTTGGCGGACTCTCCGGAGCCGGCGTCGCCACCGCCCCCGCCGCACCCGGCGGCCAGCGCGACGATCGCCGCCGCCGCCAACGCGGATTTGATACGCATAAGAGCCTCCTAGCCCTTCACAGCGCCGGCCATCAGGCCGGACCTCAGCCGTCGCTGGATGATTGCGAAAAAGATCAGGCTCGGGATCGTCGCCATGAGCGACGCCGCGGCCAGCGGGCCGAGCCTCGACACTCCCTCAGGGCCGGTGAACCTCACCAGCGTCAGCGGCAGCGTCATCACATCGGGGTCCTTGAGGACCACGAGCGCGAACAGGAACTCGTTCCACGAGGAGATGAACGAGAAGAGCAGCGTCGCCACCACGCCCGGCGCGAGCAGCGGCGCGACGATGCTGATGATCGAGCGCAGGCGGGTCGCGCCGTCCATGGCCGCGGCCTCCTCCAGCTCGCGCGGCACGGAGCGCACGTACCCCTGGAGCATCCACAGCGCGAACGGCAGCGTGAACGTCACGTGCACGACCACCAGGCCGAACAGCGTGTTCACCAGGTCGAGCTGCTTGAGCACCATGAACAGCGGAATGATGATCAGGATGAACGGGAACACCTGGCTGACCAGCACCCACCCGAGCGCCACCCGCTTGAGCACGCCCTTGTAGCGGGCCAGCGCGTAGGAGGCGGGCAGCGAGACGGCGACCGTCAGCACGGAGCTGGACAGGGCCACGATCAGGCTGCGCAGCCCGGCTCCCACCAGGTCCTGCTCACCGAAGGCGTCGCTGAAGTTGGCCAGCGTCGGCCGGTCCGGGATCCACGTCGGGTGCAGGTTGGCCATCTCCTGCGGCGTCTTGAGCGCCGTGGACAGCAGCCACACCAGCGGGAAGGCCAGAAAGACCATGTAGGCCAGGAGCGCCGCGTACTGCGGGATCTTCTTCATGACGCCTCCCGCATCTGCCGCCAGAGATAGAAGCCGAGCAGGCCCAGCACGACGATCACGATGGTGACGCCCATGGTCGCCGCGTAACCGAAGAAGCCGTAGCGGAACGCCTCCTCGTAGGCGAACAGCATCGGCAGCCTGGTACGCCCGCCGGGACCGCCCTGCGTCAGCACGTAGACGAGGGTGAACTGGTTGACGTTCCACACGAAGTCGAGCGAGGTGATGGTGACGATCACGGGCCGCAGCTGCGGCAGCGTGATGCTCCAGAACTTGCGCCAGGTGGCCGCCCCGTCGACCTCGCCCGCCTCGTAGAGCTCTTTGGGGATGCCCTGCAGACCGGCCAGGAGGACGACCGTGGTCTGCGGCATGCCGCTCCAGACGCCCATGACGATGATGGCGGGCAGGGCCCAGGAGAAGTCGGCGAGCCAGTTGATGTCGGTGCCGAACGTGGTGTTCACGATCCCGGCGTCGGGGTGGTAGACCAGCCGCCACATCAGGCCGATGACCACGGGCGGCATCGCCCACGGCACCACGGCCAGCACCCGGGCCAGCCCCCTGAACCACAGCTTCTGGTTGAGCAGCAGCGCCAGCCCCAGGGAGGCCAGGAACTGCAGCACGGTCACCGACACGGCCCAGATCAGGCCGATCCTGATCGACGCCCAGAAGTCCTCGTCGGCCAGCAGCGTGCCGAAGTTCTCCAGGCCGACGAAGCTGGTGACGTGGTTGCGCCCCGACTCGGCGTCGGTGAACGCCAGGCCGATGCCGTACAGCAGCGGGCCCACGCTGAACAGCAGCACCGGCACCAGCGCGGGCAGCATGAGCACCCACATCTCGCGGGTCTGCCGCGAGACGCCGCTGGGCCGCCTGCGCCGCGTCTGCGGGGGCCTGGTCGCGGTCGCCGTCATGAAGATCTTCCTCCCTCGGACGCCTCGCCTGCCGTGGACGCGCGGACCGCCAGGCGGGGCAGGACGGTGACCAGGCGGGGCTCGCGATCGCCGTTCTGCAGCCGGTCGAGCAGCAGCTCGGCGGCGGCCTTGCCGCGTTCGGCGGAGCCCAGCGAGACGCTGGTGAGCGACGGCCAGGAGGCGGCGGCCAGGTCGGTGTCGTCCATGCCGACCACCGCGACGTCCTGCGGCACCCGCTTGCCCGCCGCGCGCAGCACGTCGAGCGCGCCCAGCGCGATCAGGTCGTTGGCGCACATCAGCGCGTCGATGTCGGGCGCCCGCCGCAGCAGCGTCGCCACCGCGCGGCGGCCCTCCGCGCGGTAGAAGTCGCCGATCTCCACCAGCTTCTCCTCGTACGGCAGGCCGACCGCCGCCAGCGCCTCCCGGTACGCGGCGCCGCGGGCGGCTCCCGGCACGGTGTCGAGCGGGCCGTTGACCATGCCGATCCGGCGGCGGCCGAGCAGGTGCAGGTGGTCGATGGCGAGCCTGACGCCGGTACGCGAGTCCGCGCGTACGTTGTCGACCGGCGTCCCGTCGGGCACCGAGCCGATGATCACCACGGGCGCTCTGGCGGTGGCGAGCATCCGCAGGTGCGTCTCGGTGACGCGCAGCGGGCTCATGATCAGCCCGTCGACGTAGCGCTCGCCGAGGCTGTGCAGCACGTCGATCTCGTCGGCGGCGACGGCGTCGGTCGAGTGCAGGACCAGCCGGTAGCCCGCCGCCTTGAGCACGGGCTGGATCTCGCGCAGCATGGCCAGGTAGGCCGGGTTGCCGATGTCGGCCATGGCGAAGGCGACCTGGTGCGTGCGGCGCGACTTGAGCGACCTGGCCACGGCGTTGCGCACGTAACCGAGCTCGTCGGCGGCGGCCATCACCTTGCGCACGGTCTCCTGCCTGGTCGGCAGGCCGTTCAGCACCCGCGAGACCGAGGCGATGGAGACGCCCGCGCGCTCGGCGATCGTGGTGATCGTGGGTCCGTCGGCCAAGGCTGTCCCTCCATGCGCGTCGAACGTAAAATCGCTGTAAACGTTTACGGCATGTGGGACATGAAACATGCACGTTACGTATGGGGTCAAGTCACGATCACATAACACGAGGTCAAAGGGCCCCGCCTGGCTCCAGACGGGGCCAGGCGGCGAAGCTCGTACCGGATCAGGTCAGTGCGAGTCGACCGGGACAGGGGCGGGGACGCGGCTCAGGGCGCGGATGGCCGGGGCGCCCGCGAGGGCGACCGCGGCGGCCAGCAGCGCCGGGACGATCAGCGCGAACCGCAACGTCCAGGACTCCGCGAGGTAGCCGAGCAGCGCGGGCCCCACCAGCAGCCCGCTGTAGCCGAACGCCGTCACCAGCGCCAGCGCCCGGCCGACCCGGCTGCCCGCCGCGCCCACCGCGCTGAAGATCACCGGTACGACGGTGGCCAGCCCGACGCCCACCAGCGCCCAGCCGGACCACGCGCACACCACCTGGAGCGCGTCGGCGGTGAGCGGAGCGACGAGGACGAGCACGTACCCGCAGGTGGCGAGCACCCCGGCGAGCTGGATCGTGCGTACCGAGCCGAGGCGCGCGCGGATCGGGTCGCCCAGCAGCCGCACCGTCGTCATGGCCACCGCGAAGATCGTGTAGGCGATCGGCGCGGCGGCCGGGTCGGTGTGCAGCACCCAGCGGGCGTGCAGGGCGGCCCAGTCGATGGCGGCGCCCTCGCTCAGGTGCCCGGCGAACGCGGCCAGGCCCAGCAGGGCCACCAGCCCCCAGCGCAGCGGGCTGCTCCCGGTCGCGCTCTCGTCCTGGGTGACGTGCTGGGGCGGGTCCGGCAGCAGCATCCGCGCCGCCGGAACGTACAGGAACGGCACCACGATCGCCGCCCCGACCAGCAGCGCCTGCGGGTCCACGCCGAGCTTCAGCGCCCCGGCGGTCAGCGCCCCGCCGACGGCGCCGCCCAGGCTCCACGTGCCGTGGAAGGCCGAGATGATCGGCCGGCCGTAGACGCGTTCGACCTCGACCGAGTGGGAGTTCATGGCCACCTCGGCCACCCCCAGGCCGATCCCGAGCAGCACGGCGAGGATGGCCAGCGCCGGGTAGGAGGGTGCCAGGGCGGGGCCGAGCAGGACGGCCGCCGACAGTGGGCCGCCGACCCAGCACACGACCCTGCTCGACCATTTGTCCACCAGCGGACCCGCCACCAGCATCGACACCAGCGCGCCGCCCGAGACCAGCAGCAGGACGCTGCCGAGCCGGGCCGGTCCGAGATCCAGGCGGTCGTTGAGCGACGGCAGACCCGCCGCCCACAGGCCCATCACCAACCCACTGAGGAAGAAGAAGGAGAAGACTGCGATACGGGCGCGCTTGGCGTCAATTTTGTTCACGGCTAGAGCATAATAACCCGGATGAGGCTTCGACAATGGTGATGAATGGGGCAACGACGAGTGCCGGTCTGCGGGCGTACAACCGGGTACGGCTGCTGCGGGCCGTGCACGACTGCGGCGCGACCCGTACCCGCTCCCGTCTCACCCAGGACCTGGCGCTGGCCCGAGGCACCGCCTCGGTGCTGGTCAGCGGCCTGGCCGACGACCGGCTGCTGCACGAGGAGCCGGCCGCGGCGCACGGCAGAGGACGGCCCACACAGGTGCCCGGCCCGCATCCCGAAGGGCCGCTGGCGCTGGCCGTGGACCTCCGGGAGGACTCGTGGGAGGTGGCGGCCTGCGAGCTGGGCGGGCGCGTCTCCGTCCTGGACGTACGGCGCCACGACGGCACGCCCGAGGGGGCTCTGGGGCCGCTCGGTGAGGTGCTGCGCGGGCAGCTCGGACGCCTCGGGTCCCGGGTGGTCGGGGTGGGCGTCGCGGTGGCGGGACCGGTGCGCGACGGCGGCCTGGTGGACGTGGCCCACCTGCGCTGGCGCTCGGTGGACGTGCCCGCCCTGCTCGGCCTCGGCGACGCGGTGCCGGGCGGCGGGCCGCGGGTGGGCAACGACACGGCCTTCGCGGCCTTGGCGGAGGCGCGGCGGGGACGCTTGCGCGGGATCGGGGTGGGGCTGCACATCCACGTGGACTTCGACCTCGGCGGCGTGCTGGTGGTGGAGGGACGCCCGCTGGAAGGGGCCGGCGGGATGGGCGCGGAGTTCGGGCACATGCCGCTCACGGGCGGCGACGCGCCCTGCATGTGCGGCGCGCATGGCTGCTGGGGGCTTGAGGTGGGAGCGAACGCGCTCCTGCGCCACATGGGCCTGGCGTACGGCGGCGGCCAGGGCCGCGACGACGCCCGCCGCATCCTCGCCACCGCCGACGCAGGCGCCGAATCAGGCAGCGGAGCGAGCGGCGGGACCAGCGGCGGCACAGGCGACGCGACAGGCGGCCGCACCAGCGACGGCACGGGCGGCGGCCAGGTTCCGAGCCCGCACGACCACACGGGCGGCGGGGCGGCGCTGCGCGCGGTCAGGACGAACGCGCAGGCGCTCGGCCGGGGACTGGCGGCACTGGTGAACGCGCACGATCCGGCCGTGGTGACCCTGTCCGGCCTCGGCGTCGACCTGTACGAGCGGGCCCTGCCCACCCTCATGGACTCGTTCGGCCGCGGCCTGATGACGATCCGCCACGAACGGCCGCCCGTGATCGCCCCCTCGGCCCTGGGCTGGCAGGGTCCGCTGGTCGGCGCCATGGAGTCGGTGTTCGACATGTTCCTCACCGTCGCCGGCGTCGAATCCTGGCGCGGCAGCACGTGACGGATGGATCGAGCCCGGCCCCGTGAAGCGATGGGAAGCCTTGATCCAGCATCCTGCTCCTTCCCCCGAAGAGCACCCCCATGTCGCCATCGTACGCGTGCATGCCCCCTGACCTGCAACAACCCGGCTTCGCCGGAGCGTTGCCCGACCGATCGAGGCCCTTGCGACACGCCCGAACGCCGAATGTGACGGATACCACGCGCAAGGGCGGAAACCACCCACCCGAGCCGTGATCTTGCCGAGAAGGCATCCCGAGAGGGGCGACACCGCACGCCGACCTGCGGCTCCGCCGACCCGGCGCAATCCCGTCGGAGAGCTCCATGACCTGGTCAGAGACCGTTTCGCGGGCCTCGAAAGCGGTGTCGCCCGGTGAGCGGGCTACGGTGAGGAGAACCTCGTGGTCGGCGGCATGGGCGTCAGCGGAGGCACGCTCGCGCGGGAGGTGGCGGGCGCCGAGACGGCCGTTTCGGCGTGGCGCACACGCTGAGCGGGCGCTTTTCGCAACACGAACCGCTGGTATCCGCCATGATTAGCCACTGCACTACGGGTTACAGGAATCCCCGACCCCAAACTCCCCTAGGAGAACCGAGATGGCACTTCCGACTCTCACCCCCGAGCAGCGCAAGGCGGCTCTGGAGAAGGCCGCGGAGGCACGCGCGGCCCGCACCGCCCTGCTGGGCAAGGTCAAGGCCGGTGAGCTGACCTTCGCGCAGCTGCTGGAGCGCGACGACGACATCGCCAAGAAGATCAAGGTGTCGCAGGCCCTGCGCGCCGTCAAGGGCGTCGGCCCGGCCAAGGCCACCGCGCTCATGGAGGAGGCCGGCGTCGACGAGAAGCGCCGCCTCGGCGGCCTGGGCGCCCAGCAGCGCAAGAAGCTGGTCGACGCGCTCGGCTGACCACCGGGCGGCCAGGTCCGCGCGGAACGCCGCGCGGACCGGCCGGCGCCCTGAACGTACTGGGCGGCCAGGAGTACAGCCGTCTAGAAGTACAGCCTGTGTCAGGACCGCAGATAGGCGAGTACGGCCAGCACGCGCCGATGCTGATCGCTGTCGTCGGCGTACAGTCCGAGCTTGCTGAAGATGCTCCTGATGTGCTTCTCCACGGCGCCGTCGCTGATGACCAGCTGCCTGCCGATGGCCGGATTGGACTTGCCCTCGGCCATCAGCCCGAGCACTTCCCGCTCCCGCGGCGTCAGCTGGGCCAACGGGTCGTCCCTGCGCCTGCGCACCATCAATTGGGACACCACCTGAGGATCGAACACGGTCCCGCCGGCGGCGACCCGCCGCAGGCCCTCCATGAACTCGTCCACGTCCACGACCCGGTCCTTCAGCAGGTAACCCACCGCGCCTCGGGCATCGGCGAGCAGGTCGTCGGCGTAGGAGACCTCGACGTACTGCGACAGGATCAGCACCGGCGCCCCCGGAACCCGGCGGCGCGCCTCCACGGCGGCCCTGAGCCCCTCGTCGGTGAACGACGGCGGCATCCGCACGTCGACCACGGACACGTCCGGCCGATGCTCGGCCACCGCCTTGACGAGCCCGTCGCCGTCACCCGCCGTCGCGACCACCTCGCAGCCGAACTCCTCCAACAACCTGACCAGGCCCTCCCTGATCAGAACCGCGTCATCGGCCACGACTACCCGCACGGCACCTCCGCCACGATCACCGTCGGCCCGCCGTCCGGTGACTGCACGGCCAGCTCCCCGTCGACCGCGCGGAGCCGGTCGGCCAGACCGGCGAGACCATGTCCCTTGGCGACGTGCGCGCCGCCGACCCCATCATCCCCGATGGTGAGCATGAGAATGTCACCGATGTGGACGAGCTGGATCGTGCAGATGGTGGCGCGGCTGTGCTTGGCGACGTTCGTGAGCGTCTCGGCGACGACGTAGTAGATGGCGTTCTCGACGGAGGCCTGGTAGCGCCGGACGGTCTGCACGTCGAGATCGACCGGGATGGTGCAGCGGCCGGCGAGGGCGGCCAGGGCCGGGGCGAGGCCGCGGTCCGACAGGATGGGCGGCGCGATGCCGCGTGACAGGGCGCGCAGCTCGTCGAGCGTCTCGCGGGTGGCGGTGATCGCCGAGCTGATCGTGGCCTGCGCGGCGTCGGGGTCGCGCTGCATCTGCCGCTGCGCCCTGGACAGCTCCATGGCCAGCGAGACCAGCCGCTGCTGCGGGCCGTCGTGGATGTCGCGCTCCAGCTTGCGCAGCGCGTTGGCCTCGGCCGAGACGGCCGCGGCCCGGCCCTCGGCCAGGTCGTCGATGCGCTCCTGCAGCTCGGCGACCCCGGTCAGCAACGCCCGGCCGACCCCGGCGCGCAGCAGCGCGGCAGCGCGCACCATGAACGGCAGGATGAGCAGCCCGAGCAGGCCGAGCACGACGTAGAAGGCCGAGTTGACCCAGTAGTTCTGCTCGAACCCGAGCAGCTGGGGCAGCTCTTCGTTGCCGGGGATGCGCGAGGTGATGACGCCCCACAGCGGGTAGCTCAGCCCGGCGATCGGCACCGCCCAGAAGGCCACGGTCAGCACGAACGACACGATGGCGAGGGGGAAGTTGACGATCCCGTGCAGCAGGTCGAGCCATGACTGCCCGCTGGTCAGCGGGTTCACCAGCCGGCGGAACCGGCCCGCGCCCGCCGGTGCGGGCTTGTAGCGCGGGCGTACCGGAGGGCGCTTGAGCACGTCCGAGAGCCAGCCGCGCTCCGCGTCCGCGAACCCCCTGGCGATCATGAGCGTTCCCGCGAGGAGAGGCACGCCGATCCATACGACCGTCGTGCCCACGCCGACGGCCATGCCGGCGATCAGCAGCACGAACGCGATGACGGCCGTGGGGAAGCCGACCAGCGTGTAGCGCGTGTCCAGGAGGACACGTCTCATGAGGGAGCGCATGGCGTTCACGGTACGACTGTGCCATGCCCGGATCGACCCTGTGCGCCGGTATATGGCGGTAGGGCCTGCCCTACCTTCCATGGTGGTGTGATCTTCCCGCAAGAGGGCGGCCCACGGCACTGTGCCGGGCCGCCCGCGACGGAAGTCTTGAGGCCTCAAGGTTCGCGATGAACGTCCACCACGAAACGAGGCCCCCATGACCGCGTTGCTCGACCATCCGGCGGCCCTGCCCGAGGCCGCCGCACCGGTCCGCTCCGCCCCGGCGGCGCGGCCGACGGTCAGGGACCCGTTCATCGACCTGCTGCGGGTGTTCGGCATGGCGCTCGTGGTGCTGCAGCACTGGACGATCCCGGTGCTGGCCTTCGACGGCACCCGCCTGACCACCGGCAACGCTTTGTCGACGCCGGGCGTCTGGGTGGTGACCTGGATCAGCCAGGTGATGCCGCTGGTGTTCTTCGCGGGCGGCGCCGCCAACGCGATCAGCTTCGGCCGGGCCGCGCACGGCGGGCCGCAGTGGCTCGCCACCCGGCTGCGCCGGCTGGCCTGGCCGCTCCTGCCACTGGCCGCGATCTGGATCCCGCTCCCCCAGTTGCTGCTCACGCTGGGCGTGCCCGCGCAGCCGCTGCAGGTGGGCGCGCAGCTCACCGGGCAGCTCCTGTGGTTCCTGGCCGTCTACCTGATCGCGGTCACGGCCACGCCGTACATGATGAGCCTGCACGACCGGTACGGGCTGCGCGTCCCCGCCGCGCTGGCGGCCGGGGCGGTGCTGACGGACGTGGCGCGGTTCTCGACGGGGGTCGACGCGCTGGGCTACCTCAACATCGTGTTCGTCTGGCTGGCGGTGCACCAGCTCGGTTTCCGGTACGCCGAGGGACGGCTGACCCGCCCCGGCCTGATGGCGATCGGCGGCTTCGGGGCCGCGGCGCTGCTCGTGGCGTTCGGCCCGTACCCGGGCAGCATGATCGGCCTGCCCGGCGCCGAGGTGTCGAACATGGCCCCGCCCACCCTGGCCATGCTGGCCGTCTCGATCGGCCAGATCGGGCTGGCCACGCTGCTGCGGCCGTGGATCCTGCGGCTGCGGACCGAGAAGCTGCTCGCCTGGGCCGGGCCGCGCATCATGACCGCCTATCTGTGGCACATGCCGGCGCTGTTCGCGGTCACCGGCGTGGTCGTCGTCGGTCTCGGCATCGACACGCCGGCGCCGGGCGGCCTGGCCTGGTTCGCCGGGTGGCCGATCTGGTTCGGGATGCTCTGCCTGGTGATGTGGCCGCTGCTGAAGGGCTTCTCCCGGTTCGAGGAGCCGCCCGCCCTGCCGTACGGGAAGGCCACGTGGCGTAGCGCGCTCACGTCGGCGGGGCTGGTCGGCGGCGGGCTGCTGGGGCTGACCGTGGCGGGGTTCGCGCCCGGCAACACGCCGTTCCTGGCGGCCCTGGCGATCCTGGGCGGGCTGCTGCTCACCGGCCCGAAGGCCCGCGTGTGACGCGCGGGTGAGCATGCGGAAACATGATGGTCACGCGAATCGTCTAAGAATGCAGTTCCATGACGCTCATCCAGCCTTTGTCCGAGACCGACCTGCCAGCCGTCGCTGAGATCTACGCGCACTATGTGATGGATTCGGTGGCGACCTTCGACGAGACGCCCCTCGACATCGAGGCGTGGCGGCTGAAGGCCTCGGCGATCGCCGAGGCGGGCCTGCCGTTCCTGGTGGCCAAGGAGGAGGACGGCCGGGTGCTGGGGTTCGCCTACTGCGGGCGCTACCGCCCCAAGCCCGCCTACCGGCACACCGTGGAGGACACGATCTACCTCTCGCCGGGGGCGACCGGGCGCGGGCTGGGACGGCTGCTGCTCGGCGAGCTGATCGCCCGCACCGCCGAGACCGGCGTCCGGCAGATGATCGCGGTGATCGCCGACGGCGGTGACCCGGCCTCGCTGAAGCTGCACGCGGCGTTCGGGTTCGCGGAGGCGGGCCGGCTGAAGTCGGTCGGTTTCAAGCACGGGCGATGGATCGACACCATCCTCTACCAGCTCGAACTCCCTTAAGCCACGGGGATCGGGCGTCATCTCGCCTGCTCGGGTTCGAGCATTCGGCAAACTTCGGCAGGATAGAGGGTGTGAGCCTTCTCGTTGACCGCCTGCCAGAAGAGATCGACGCCGACCCGGACGCCATTTTCGACGCGTTCGTCTCCTGGAACTCCGAACGGGGGCTCACGCTCTATCCCGCCCAGGAGGAGGCGCTCATCGAAGTCGTCTCCGGGAGCAACGTGATCCTGTCCACCCCGACGGGCTCAGGAAAGAGCCTGGTCGCGGCGGGCGCCCACTTCGCCGCGCTGACCAGGGACGTACGCACCTTCTACACCGCGCCGATCAAGGCGCTGGTGTCGGAGAAGTTCTTCGACCTCGTCTCCGTCTTCGGCACCGAGAACGTCGGCATGATGACCGGCGACGCCAGCGTCAACCCGGGCGCCCCGATCATCTGCTGCACGGCCGAGATCCTGGCCAACGTCGCGCTGCGCGACGGCGCGGCGGCCGACATCGGCCAGGTCGTCATGGACGAGTTCCACTTCTACGCCGAGCCCGACCGGGGCTGGGCGTGGCAGGTGCCGCTGCTGGAGCTGCCGAATGTCCAGTTCGTGCTGATGTCGGCCACGCTCGGCGACGTCTCGATGTTCGAGCGCGACCTGACCCGGCGCACCGGCCGGCCCACCTCGGTCGTCAAGCACACCGAGCGGCCGGTGCCGCTGATCTACTCCTACCGGATGACGCCCCTGCACGAGACGCTGGAGGAGATGCTCCGCACCGGCCAGGCGCCGGTCTACGTCGTGCACTTCACCCAGGCCGCCGCCATGGAGCGGGCGCAGTCGCTGATGTCGATCAACATGTCGACGAAGGCCGAGAAGGAGGCCATCGCCACGCTGATCGGCGGCTTCCGCTTCACCACCCGGTTCGGCCGCGCCCTGTCCCGCCTCGTACGCCACGGCATCGGCGTCCACCACGCCGGGATGCTGCCCAAATACCGGCGGCTGGTGGAGCGGCTGGCCCAGGCCGGCCTGCTGAAGGTCATCTGCGGCACCGACACCCTCGGCGTCGGCGTCAACGTGCCGATCCGCACCGTGCTGTTCACCGCGCTGTCCAAGTACGACGGCAACAAGGTGCGCCGCCTGCGCGCCCGCGAGTTCCACCAGATCGCCGGCCGGGCCGGGCGGGCCGGCTACGACACCATCGGCTACGTCGCCTGCCAGGCGCCCGAGCACGACATCGAGAACGCCAAGGCGCTGGCGAAGATCGGCGACGACCCAAAGCGGCGGCGCGGCTACGCCCGCAAGAAGCCGCCGGAGGGCTTCGTCGGCTGGAGCGAGGAGACGTTCGAGAAGCTGCAGACCGCCGAGCCCGAGCCGCTCAACTCCCGGTTCAAGGTCACCAACGCCATGCTGCTCGCGGTCATCAACCGGCCCGGCGACTGCTTCCAGGCGATGAAGCACCTGCTCACCGACAACCACGAGGACCGCAAGTGGCAGCGGCGGCACATCAGCCAGGCCATCGCCATCTACCGGTCGCTGCTCGCGGGCGGCATCGTGGAGCAGCTCACGGAGGCCGACGAGCAGGGCAGGCGGGCCAGGCTGACGATCGACCTGCAAGAGGACTTCGCGCTCAACCAGGCGCTGTCCACCTTCGCGCTGGCCGCCTTCGACCTGCTCGACCACGACTCGCCGAGCTACGCCCTCGACATGGTGTCGATCGTGGAGTCCATCCTCGACGACCCGCGCCAGATCCTGTCGGCCCAGCTGAAGAAGGCCAGGGGCGAGGCGGTCGCGCAGATGAAGGCCGACGGCATCGAGTACGAGGAGCGGATGGAGCAGCTGGCCGAGGTCATGTACCCGATGCCGCTGGACGATCTGCTGCTCGGGGCCTACGAGACGTACCGGCACGGGCATCCGTGGGTGGGCGACTACACGGTCAGCCCGAAGAGCGTGGTGCGCGACATGTACGAGCGGGCGATGACGTTCGCCGACTACATCCAGTTCTACGAACTGGCCAGGTCGGAGGGCACGGTGCTGCGCTACCTGGCCGACGCCTACCGGACGCTGTCGCGCACGGTCCCCGAGCACCTCAAGACCGAGGACCTGATCGATTTGATCGAGTGGCTGGGCGAGCTGGTCAGGCAGGTCGACTCCTCACTGATCGACGAGTGGGAGCAGCTGGCCAACCCCGAGGAGGCGCTGGAGCGCAACGAGCAGCTGGAGGCCAAGGTCCGGCCGGTCACCGCCAACACGCGGGCCTTCCGGGTGCTGGTGCGCAACGCGATGTTCCGCCTGGTCGAGCTCTGCGCCATCGAGAAGGAGGACGAGCTGGGAGAGCTGGCGCCCGACGTCGACTGGGGCGCGGCGCTCGACGCCTACTACGCCGACCACGAGGAGATCTTCACCGACGCCGACGCGCGGGGTCCCGCGCTGCTGCGCATCGAGGAGGAGGACGGCCTGTGGAAGGTGCGCCAGACCATCAAGGACCCGGCCGGTGACGGTGACTGGGGCATCGACGCGCAGATCGACCTGGCCGGCTCCGACGAGGAGGGCCGCGCGGTGGTGCACGTACAGGGTCTCAACCGATTGTGAGATAAACAGATTGTGATAAAGCCGTGTGCCGGAGCGGACTGGCAAGGGCGCTCCGGCACACGCGCGTTCCTCAAGTCTCCGATAGATAAGTTCGTCATAAGGTCATGACAATGTCTCAAGATCGGGACATTTGGCCGGGGTCCCGCCGCAGGCGTCGATCCGGCGATCATGGGACAAAATATCCGAATGAGCGATGAAGAGAACCGACGAGTGCTCGGTCTGCTCGCCCAGGACGACACGCTCCGGGCGTTCGCCTCGCTGGTCCTCGGTGTCACCGACGGGCTGTCGCCGAAGGTCCTCGCCCGGCTGGCCGCCGGTGGGCTGGCCGTGCGGGGCGAGGACGGCGCGTGGCGGGCGGCGCCGGAGAAGTTCCGCGAGCTGCTCCGGGCACGGGCCGCCGAGCCCTCGGACGCGATCGGCGCCGAGGAGCGGCTGCTCCGGACGTTCCTGGTGGACGGGCGACTGACGACCATGCCCACGAAACGGGACAAGAAGCTCGTGGTGCTGCGTTACATCTCGCGGGTGTTCGAGCCCGGCGTGCGTTATTCGGAGAAGGACGTGAACGTGGCGCTGCGGGCCTTCCACGACGACTACGCGGCGTTGCGCCGCTATCTGGTGGACGAGGACCTGCTGTCGAGGCACGACAACGTCTACTGGCGCAGCGGCGGACCGGTGGAGCTCTAACAGCTCTAGCGGCGCAGGTTGCTGGTCCAGGCGTCGATCTTGGCCTGCCAGCGCGCCCGGTCCTCCGGGCGGCCGGGGACGCCGGGGCGAGTCTGCCAGGGCAGCGGCCCCGGCTCCGGCCGGTATTCCACCCCGATCGCGGCCAGCCGTGGCAGATGGGCCGCCAGCCGCAGACGGAAGTCGGCCAGGTCCCGGGCGGGCGGGCTCCACACCGTCTCCGCGAACGCCGCCACCCTCGGGAAGGCCATGTAGTCCATGCGCCGGTTGGAGTCGATCAGCTCACTCCACAGACCGCACTGCGACCCGAGGACCCGCTCCCCCGCCGGATCGTCGCGCAACTCCTCTGGAACCGGGTCGAAGGCATAGACGTCCTCCAGCGTCAGCACGGTCCCGAACGGCACCGGCTCGTCCTCGCCCGGCCCCTGCCGGTAGTCGAAGTAGACGGAGGTGTTGGGGCAGGTGATCACGTCGTGCCCGGCGCGGGCCGCCGACACCGCCCCCAGGTCGCCGCGCCAGGAGGCCACCACGGCGCCCGGCGCGAGACCGCCTTCCAGGATCTCGTCCCAGCCCACCAGCCGGCGGCCGCGCTCGGCCAGGTAGTCGTCGAAGCGGCGGATGAACCAGCTCTGCAGCTCCTCCTCGTCCCGCAGCCCGAGCTCGCGGATGCGCCGCCGCGCGGCGGGGCTGTCGCGCCACTGGTCCTTGCGGCACTCGTCGCCGCCGACGCACACGTACGGGCTCGGGAACAGCTCCAGCACCTCGTCGAAGACGTTCTGGAAGAAGGCGATCGTGCTCTCCTCGGCGTTCAGCACGTTCACCCCGACGCCCCAGGTGGTGCGCACCTCCAGCGGGGTGTCGAGGTTGCCCAGCTCGGGGTAGGCGGCGATGGCGGCCTGGGTGTGGCCGGGCAGGTCGATCTCGGGCACGACGGTGACGTGCCGCCGCGCCGCGTAGGCCACGATCTCCCGGATGTCGTCCTGGGTGTAGTAGCCGCCGTGCGGGCGGCCGTCCATGGCGCCGTTCCAGCCGGTCTGGCTCTCCTTGCGCCAGGCGCCGACCTCGGTCAGCCGGGGGTAGCGCTTGATCTCCACGCGCCAGCCCTGGTCGTCGGTGAGGTGCAGGTGCAGCACGTTGAGCTTGTGCAGGGCCATCAGGTCGATGAAGCGCAGCACCTCATGCTTGACCAGGAAATGCCGGGCGACGTCGAGGATGCAGCCACGCCACCCGAACCTCGGCTCGTCCTCGATCAGGACGGCGGGCAGCACCAGCGGCCCGCCCGCCGACGCCTTCCTGAACGCGGCGGGCGGGAGCAGCTGCCGCAGGCTCTGCGCGCCGTAGAACACCCCCGCCGGGCCGCCGCCCTCGATCACCACGCCGTCGTCGGCCACCCTCAGCCGGTACGCCTCGGGCGGCAGATCGTCGCGGAGCCCGAGCGTGATCGTTCCCGAGCCCGGCCCCGGCAGCAGTTCCCCGCCGACGACCGGGCTCAGCTCGCCCCGCAACCAGGAGGCGACCTCGCCCAGCGGCGGCGGCGCCGTCACCGAGGTCTCCCGATCGAGGACGAACCGCCCCTGCCGGATCTCGTACCGGACGGGCTTGGGAACGATCATGAGCTCTCTTCCTACTGGCAGGTTATGGAAGCGTCGGCGAAGTCGGCGTGGTCGGAGGTGGCGTTGTCGCCGCCGTTGGTCGCGACCAGCCGGACGTACGTGGCGCCCGTCACGGACGCGGTGACCTTCCTGGCGGGTTGCGCGCCGGTGACGACGCCCGAGTGGGCGACCCGGCCGCCGTCGGCCCACACCTCGAGGTCGGCCGAGCCCGCCTGGCCCACCTCGTCGTCGATCCCGGCCTGGAACTCGACGGTCGAGCAGCGGCCGGCGGTGTAGAACTCGATGTCGGCGGGCGCGTGGGCACCGAGCCCCTTGGTGTAGCGGACTCCTTCGATGGTGATCGGCTTGCCGTCTCCGGCGGCCTTCTCGCCGTTGCCGGTGTCCTTCTCGACCGGGCCGAAGTAGTTGGCGACGCGGGTCCAGGGCAGGTCGCTCAGGTACGTCCGGCCGGAGCCGGGCGCCCGCGCGACCTTGACGACGGCGGTGGCCGTGGACTTGGCGGCGGTGGCCGTGATCTCGTAGTCCTTGAGCTCGGCTCCGGCGGGCGGCGTGACCGCCCACTTCACGGTGAACGTCTCGCCGCCGTCCAGCCGCCCGGATCTGGTGGCCGTCCGCGCCTTGGCCCGCCACCCTTCAGGTACGGCCAGCGCCACCTCGACGTCGCGCAGCCGGTCCGTAGCCCCGGTGTTGGTGACCCTGGTGACGACCTCCCGCTCCTTGCCCGGCTCCAGCACGGACGGGTGATCGTCGCCCAGGAGTCCCGGATCCACCTCCACCAGCACGGCGGGCAGCGCCTTCTCCCGGCTCTGGCTCACCCGGTAGAGCACGGACCCGTGGGCGGGCACCTGGGCCGCCAGGCCGCCCTCCGTGGTCGTGACCGCGCCGGTCCACAGCTCCTCGACGCGGTAGCGGGCGGGCTTCAGCTTGGTGGAGATCGTCGCCGCCCGGTCGCTCTCGTTGAACAGCAGGATCGCCTGATCCCCGTTCGCCAGGGGCTTCGACAGCACGTGGTACCAGCCGTCGGAAGTCACCAACCGGCCCGGCGCGCCCAGCGCGTCCTGGTCGACGGCGATCACCTTGGGGTTGGCGACGATCGCCGGCGGCGCCTTGGCCGGGTCGGCCTGGAGGATGAGCGGGGCGGCGCCGACGGCCCAGAGGCCGACCTGGGTGCGGTATTCGGCGTCGGTCATCCCGCCCCGGCCCGCCTGGACCAGGTCGGGGTCCGCCCAGCTGCCCGGACCCGCGTACTGGACCCTGAGCTGGTTGACCTCCCAGACGTCGGCCATGGTCGCGTAGCTGTCGGGCAGGGGCTTGTTGTAGACGTTGGTCCGCCAGGTGGTGGCCTTCGCCTCCTTGCCCCACAGCCACGGCACGGTGCTGCCGTCCTCGTTGTTCATGGCGAACTCGATCGCGTCGCCGAGCGCCTGGCGCATGCGCGGGTAGAGGGTCTGGGCGATCTGCTGGACGTTCTGGCCGGGGAAGTCGGCGGTGGGGACGTTGCACCAGTCGTACTTGACGTAGTCGGCGCCCCAGCCCTTGACCTGCTCGGCGTCGGCGGCCTCGCTCTTGTAGGAGCCGGCGCCGCCGCCGGAGCACGCCTTGGTGCCCGCCGACAGGCTCAGGCCGAGCTTGAGCCCCTTGCCGTGCAGGTAGTCGGCCAGCGCTTTGACGCCGGAGGGGAAGCGGGCGGCGTCGGGGGCCAGCCCGCCGCCCGTACGCTGGCCGGCCAGCCAGCAGTCGTCCAGGATGACATGGTCGTAACCGGCCGGGGCGAGCGCGGCCAGGGCGTCGGCCGCCTGCCGTACGGACGCCTCCGAGACCGAGCAGCCGAGCGTACGGCTGCTCCAGCCCATCGGCGGCCCTTGCGGGGCGGCGTCGGCGTTGCCGGGTAACGGGACGAAGGGCAGGGCGATGAGGGCCGCCGCGAGGGCGGCCGTGGTTGTGCGCATGGGGGGGGTCCCGTCAGGCTGGGTGGAGCGCCGGGTCGCCGGGCTCGATGACGAAGGAGCCGGAGGTATAGGCGGGGGCGTAGGGCTCGGTGACGCGGGACAGCGAGCGGAAGTCGACCTTCATCTCCCGCTCGGTGAGCTTGGCCCGCACATAGCCGCGGCGGCCGTTGAAGAACTTGACGTGCGGGTTCTCGTCGAGCAGGACCTGCGTGTTCGGGTACTCGTCGAAGCCGTTGCCGGAGCTGGTGACCGAGGTGGTGACGAGCTCCACGGCGACCGGCTTGGAGGCGGGGTCCTGGTAGTCGCGCTTGATCTCGCCCGCCCAGTGGGAGTGCACGTCGCCGGTGAGCACGACGCCGTTGCGCTGGTAGTCGTCGATGGCGGCGGCCAGGCGGTTGCGGGAGGCGACGTAGCCGTCCCAGCCCTCGTTGGAGTAGCCCTTGCCCTCGCCGTTGGTCCAGTCCATCTCCATGAAGAAGACCTGCTGGCCGAGCAGGTCCCAGGTGGCCTTCGAGCCGCGCAGCTCACCGTCGAGCCAGGATTCCTGGGCGGCGCCGAGGATGGTCCGGTTGGGGGCGAAGCGCTCCAGGCAGTCGGCGCCGACGGTGCCGCTCTTGCCGGTGCAGGGGTAGATGTCGCGATATTGGCGGGTGTCTAACAGGTGCAGGTTGGCGATCGCGCCCCAGCGGATGCTCCGGTACAGCTTGAGCGCCGCCCCGTCCGGCTTCTGGGCGCGGCGCAGCGGCATGTTCTCGTAGTACGCCTGGAAGGCGGCCGCCCGGCGGGCGAGGAAGGGCGGATCGGGCTGCTCGGGCACGTCGCCGGCCCAGGCGTTCTCGATGTCGTGGTCGTCCCACACCACCACCCAGGGAGCGATGGCGTGGGCCAGCTGAGACTCCGGGTCGGCCTTGTGCTGGGCGTGCCTGAGCCGGTACCCGGCCAGGTCGAAGCACTCTCCCCCGGCCTGGTCGCGCACCGGGTACTTGTAGTCGCCGTACTCGTAGATGTAGTCGCCGAGGAAGGCGATCAGGTCGGGCTGGTCCTCGGCCATCCGGCGGTAGGGGGTGAACCAGCCGGTCTGGTAGTCGGCGCAGGAGGTGAACGACAGGTTGAGCGCGCGGCTGCGCGTGCCGCGCGCGGGGCTGGTCAGCGTGCGGCCGACCGGGGAGAGCTCGCCGGCGGCCTTGAAGCGGTAGAAGTACTCGGTGCCGGGGTTCAGGCCGTCGAGCTCGACGTGGACGCTGTGGGCGGCCTCGGGCCGGGCGAGGTCGGCGCCGCGCCGTACGACGTGGCGGAAGTTCTCGTCCTTGGCGAGCTGCCATTCGACGGGTACGGGACGCGACGGCATGCCGCCGAGCCCGTCGAGGGCGACGGGGTCCATGGCCAGGCGGGTCCACAGGACCACGCCGTCGGGGGCCGGCTCGCCGGAGGCGACGCCGAGCTGGAAGGGGTCGGAGATCGGGGCACGGCGGGCCGCCGCGCGCACGGGTGAGGCACCCAGTGCGGCGGTCAGGCCCAGTCCGGCGCCCCCAGCGAGGAGTGAGCGCCGGCTGATCATTTGACGGTCGCGTTCCCTTCCGTGACGGCCTGGTCCGCGGCCTGCTTGGGGTCGAGCTTGCCGAGGTACATCTCGTTGAAGATCTGGTTGAGCTTGGTCTCGAAGCCGGTGAACCCGGTGGTGACGGGCAGCGGGAACGTGGTGCCCTTCGACTCCTCGACGAACGGGGAGACGTCGATCTTCTTGGTCTTCTGCCAGTAGTCGACGTAGCCCTGGGTGAGGCCGTTGAGCGCGGGGAAGATGTAGCCGTCGGCGGCCATCAGCTTCTGCGGCTCCTCGCCGCCGAGGTAGGCGGCCAGCTTCATGGCCTCCTGGGGGTGCTTGCTCTTGGCGTACACGGCCTCCGACAGGCCGTTGAGGTTGACCGCGCGACCGGCCGGGCCCTCGGGCATGAGGGCGACGCCCACCTCGAAGTTCGCCTCCGGCGCGACGTAGGGCAGCAGCGCGTTGTTGGCGGGGAACATCGCCACCTCGCCCGCCTTGAACATGTCGGTGATCTTGCCGGTCGGCGGGTTCGTCTGGGTCGCGGGCGGTGAGACGTGGTACTTGTTCACCAGGTCGACGCCGAACCGCAGGGCCTGCACGGAGGCGTCGTCGTTGAAGGTGTACTTGCCGAAGGGCTGGTCGAGCAGCTTGCCGCCGTTGGAGGCGACCCAGTTCATCCACTGGGTCTGGTAGTGGTTCCAGGACGCGAAGCCGTAGGTCTTGACCTTGGCCGGGTCGAAGCCGGGGTCCTCGGGGTGCTTGCCGGCCTGGTCCACGGTCAGCTTGCGCGCGGTCTCCAGGAACGTGCCGGAGCCGTCGGGCTCCCAGGTGAGGCTGGCCGGCATCTCGACACCGGCCTTCTTGAACAGATCCTTGTTGTAGAGCAGGCCGACGATGCCCCAGTCCTTGGGCACGCCGTACAACTTGTTCTGGTAGGTAAACGACCCGACCACCGTTGGATGAAATTTCGTGGCATCGAGCTTGAGGGGCGATATGTCGGCCAGGACGCCCTTGGTGACGAACTCGGGGAACTGCGACGGCGTCATCCAGAACACGTCCGGCGCCGTACCGGCCACCGCGTCGGCGGTGAGCTTGGTCCAGTACGCGTCGTACGGCATCAGCTCGATCTTGACGTCGATGGTCGGGTTGGCCTTCTCGAAGGCCGCCATGACCTTGTCGTAGCCGACCTTCTGCTGGTCGTCCCAGAGCCGGTAGGTCAACGTGACCTTGCCGTCTCCGCCGGTGTCACCGCCGCCGCCCGAGCCGCAGGCGGTCAGGGTGAGCGTGGCTGCGGCCAGCAGTGTCACGGCATGGCGGAGCTCGCGTATGCGGGGGGATCGCATATGACCTCTCTTACTTGAGGCCGGTGAGGACCACCGACCGGACGATGTACTTCTGGAAGAAGATGAAGATCGCGATCATCGGCACCAGCGCGATCAGCCCGCCGGCCATGATCAGGTTGTAGTCCACGCCGATGCCGACGTTGAGGGTGGCCAGGGCGACCGTCATGACCTTGGTTTCGTCACCGCTGGTGATGATCAGTGGCCAGAGGAAGCTGTTCCACGACGAGATCACCGTGATGATCGTCAGCGTGCCGATCGCCGGGCGGCAGAGCGGCAGCAGGATCCGGGTGAGGATCTTCAGCGGGCCCGCCCCGTCGATCCGCGCCGCCTCTTCGAGCCCGGCGGGCAGGGCGCGGAAGAACTGCCGCATCAGGAAGATCCCGTACGGGGTGCCCAGCACGTACGGCGCGAGCAGGCCGTACCACGTATTGACCAGGCCGAGCTCCCGCATGATCAGGAACAGCGGGATCATCGTGACGGCGCTGGGCACCATCATCGTGGCCACGTACAGCCAGAAGAGCACCTCGCGCCCGCGAAAACGCAGCCGCGCGAACGCGTAGGCGGCGAACGTGGTGAACACCAGCTGGCCCAGTGTGAGCAGCGCGGTCATCACCACCGTGTTGAGCAGGTAGCGGGGGAACTCGCCGCCGAGGAGCTTGGTCAGGTTGGCGGTGGTGGGCGGCAGGCCGGGCACCCACGGCTCGGTCGAGTTGAGCTGGCCCTGGGTCTTGAAGGCGGTCAGCACCACGAGCAGATAGGGGAAGACGGCGACGAAGGCGCCCAGGGTGAGCGTGGCGTAGAGCAGGATGCGCTTGGTCATGTCGTCCTTCAGCTCATGTCGTAGGTGGTGCGTTTGCCGAAGAACCTGACCTGCACCAGCGTCACGGCCAGGATGACCGCGAAGAGCAGCATCGACAGCGTCGAGGCGTAGCCGAAGTCGAACTCCCTGAACGCGGTGCCGAAGATCTTGAAGTTGATGACCTCGGTGCTCTGGCTGGGCCCGCCGTCGGTCATCACGAAGACGGTGTCGAAGACCTGGAAGGCGCCGATCAGGTTCGTCACCATGACGAAGAACATCGTGGGGTTGAGCAGCGGCAGCGTCACCCGCCAGAACCGCTGGCGCGGGGTGGCGCCGTCGGTGGCGGCCGCGTCGTAGAGCTCCCGGGGGATGCCCTGCAGCCCGGCCAGGAAGAACAGCATGTTGTATCCGGTGTACTGCCAGACATTGACCAGCGCGACGGCGGGCAGGGCCCAGGTGGCGTCCGACAGCCAGTCGGGGCCGGTGACGCCGATCACGGCCAGGGCGCTGTTGATCGCGCCGTCACGCGGGTCGAAGATCCAGTTCCAGACCAGGCCCATGACGATCGGGGTGGCCATCCACGGCACCACGAACAGCGAGCGGAACACCTTGACGCCCTTGATCCGCTGGTTGAGCAGCAGGGCCAGCACCAGCGCCAGGACCGTCTGCAGGGGGATGCAGAGCAGCACGTAGACGACGGTGATCCCGAGGGAGTGCCAGGACTCTCCGTCGCCGGCCAGGCGGCGGTAGTTGTCCAGTCCGGCGAAGGACGGGGGCGACAGGAGCTCCCAGTGGAAGAAGCTCAGCACGAAGACGATGACCATCGGCAGCAGCAGGAAGGCGATCACGCCCAGCAGGCTCGGGCCGATGAACAGGTAGGCGTGCCAGTCGCGCCTCCTCCTCACTCTCATGACGGCTCCGTCGTGGTGGGGACCATCAGGCGCCGGGTGGTCTCCAGGCCCCAGTCGTCGAGCGCCGCGATCGGGTCGCTGGAGCCGCGCAGGCCGCCGGTCCCCTCGATGTGGGCGGCCCACTCCTGCCTGGCCTCCACCTCGGGACGCAGGATGATGCAGTCGGGGTCGTTCACCCACCAGCGGGCGTGCAGGAACTCGCGGGCCGCGCCGGTGAGCCGGGCGCCCAGCTGTGACGGCTGGCTGATGTCGCCCGACTTCGGGTGCAGCGTGGGCGCGATGTCCGGGCTGACCCGCATGATGTCGACCAGGCCGAGGCTGGGCAGCATGGGCGCGCCGCAGCCGTGCAGGGTGGCCTCCGGGCCGGCGCCCTCGCGGATCAGCTCCAGCCCGCGCCGGTAGGCCGCGATCGGGTCGAGGTCAACGTGCCTGCCACCGGCCAGCGCCCCGGCGTAGATGAAGTCGAGCTTGAAGTGGGTGATGCCGTACGCGGCGAAGGTCCTGAACACCTCGACCAGGTGGGCGGCGGCATCCGGGTGGGTGACGTCGAGCACCGCCAGGTCCTGGTCCCACATGCGGCCCGCGTGGGCGCCGCCGACCAGCCAGTCGGGGTGCTCGCGGAAGATCCGGCTGCGGTGGCCGACCAGGAACGGCGCGGTCCAGACGCCGGTACGCCGGCCCGCCTCTCCCAGGGCTTCCGCCACTTTTCGCAGCGAGCCGAAGCCGGGGCGCGGGTCCAGCCAGTCGCCGATCTCGGCCTCGTAGCCGTCGTCGATGAGGAACATGTCGGCGCCCAGCCCGTGCCGCTCCGACAGGCGGAGGTTGTCCAGGACGTCGTCCTCGGTGACCTTGCCCCAGTAGCCGTACCAGGTGCACCACATGGGGGGTACGGCCGGGAACGTCCTGGGCGCGTACCCCTCGGCCATGCCCGCCGCCCAGCCTTCCAGCGACTCGCCTGTCAGATGGCGTACGGGGCCGTTCGCGCTCACGATCAGGCGCCCGCCCTCCTCGCGCGCCCGGATGGAGGGCACCTCCACGGGGCTCGGCGCGGACCACAGCTCCAGCGGCGCGCCGCCGCCGGGGTCGATCGCCAGCAGCCCCTCACCCTGGAACACCCCGGCGGGCACCGGCGTCTCGGGGCGGTAGCAGAGGATCTGGATGTTGTCGTCCGCGGGTCGGGGCGGGGTCTGGCCGAGGCGGTAGGCGCCGGTGGGGCTCCACGACTGCCACCCGTGCTCGAAGACCCGGGCCTGCCCTGGCTGATGGACGACCTCGCCCACGTCTGCGAACGACATCAGACCCTCTATTCCTGTTGATCTACTTACGAAGGAGCGCTTCATTAGTAGCACCAGGACTTGTGGAGGGTCAATGCCCGATTCTGTGCGGAACCGCCGGTGTTGAAGCAGAAGCGAACGCTGGCATAATGGCGAGTTACAGAGGAAACCTACGTTAGGGGCGGCGATGACGAACCTGCGCGGCGGCGACCTGTCCCGGCTCAGGCAGCTCAACTCGCTGACCGCGATACGGGCGCTGCGCGGGGCCGGACCGCTCACCCTCTCGGCGCTGGCCGAGCGCACGGGCCTGTCGCGGCCCTCCATGAAGGAGGTCGCCGACGAGCTCATGGAGCTGGGCTGGGTGGAGGAGGTGCCGCCCTCGCCGGGCACGATGGGCCGGCCGGCCCGCCGCTACCGCTTCCGCGCCGACAGCGGCTGTCTGGTCGGGGTGGACATAGGCGGGCACAACGTACGGGCCGCGCTGTCCGACCTCGACGGCGAGATCCTGGCCGAGACCCGGCAGCCCGTCCTGCCGGACGCGCCGCTGGAGGAGCGCCTGGCCGCCATAGACCGTGCGGTCTCCGGCTGCCTGGCGCTCAGCGGCAGGTCGGCCGCGGACCTCTGGACGGTCGCCGTCGGCACCACCGGCGTGCTCACACCGGAGGGCCGCATCGCGTTCTCGGCCGCGATCCCCGTCTGGACGGGCCTCGACCTGGCGGCCAAGCTGCGCGAGATGTTCCCCTGCCAGGTGCTGATCGAGAACGACAGCCGCCTGGCCGCACTCGCCGAAGCCCGCCGAGGCGCCGCGCAGGGCGCTCGGGACGTGGTGTTCCTGCACGTCGGACGGCGCATGGGCACCGGCCTGATCATCGACGGCAAGGTGCACCGGGGCTTCGGCGCCGCCGCCGGCGAGATCGTCATGCTGCCGGAGGCCCGCTGGTACGACGCCCCCGAGCACCTCAACGGCTGCGAGATCGTGCCGGAGGGCACCGCGCCCGAGGACGCGGCGGGCTACACGCTGGCGGCGGCCCGCGACGGCCACCCCGTCGCCCTGGCCGCGGTCGACCGCTACGTGGACGACCTCGCGGTGGGGACGGCGGCCATGGTGCTGGTGCTGGACCCGCAGATGGTGGTGCTGGGCGGCGGCTTCTCCCGCTCGGCCGACGTCCTGCTGGCGCCGCTGCGGGAACGGCTGGAGCGGGCCTGTATACGGATGCCGGAGGTACGCGCGTCCACGTTGGGGGACGAATGCGTGGTGATGGGCGCCATCGACTATGCCGCCGACCACCTGGACAGCGAACTGTTCACCTCCGACGCCCCGCTGACGCCGCTGCGCTGAAGGCTCGTCGGCGGTTCTTGGGCGTTCTGGGGCAGGCGGGAGCGGCTGATTCTCTCAGGCGTTCGGCTGCCGTAGACGGGAGCGGAAGTCGCGGGGCGGCATGCCGTACTCGTGGCTGAAGGCCCGGCTGAAGTGGAACGGGCTGACGAAGCCCGATGCCGCCGCGACCTGGCCGACGTCCATGTCCGTCACCTCCAGCAGCCGGGCCGCGTGCCGGATCCGCGCCCTCCGTACGGCCCGCATGGGCGGGTGACCCGTCTCGGTCGTGAACAGGTGCGCGAACCGGGAGGGCGACAGGGCGACGGCCCTGGCCAGGGAGGCGACCGAGTGGGGCGCGCCCGGTTCGGCGGCGATGAGGGCCAGCGCCCGGTGGACCCGCGCGTCACCGGGCTCCTCGGCGCGCCGGGCGTCGCCGACCGGCCGCGCGGAGGCGGTGGCCAGCACGATCACCTCCTCGACGGCGTTCAGCACCAGCTCACGGGCGGGCCCGGAGACGGCGACGGCGGGCGCGTACTCGCGTGCGGAACGAGCACTGGTCACCGGCGCGGGGCGGGCGGCGGGCGGGTGCTCACCCAGGGAACGGGCGGCGGGCGGGAGCCAGCGGGCGTTTCTGGCGGCGCGGCCGAAGGCCTCGTCGATCTGGGCGCGGGTCGGCTCGGGCACGCCTTCGACCAGGTGGCAGCCCGGGGCCCGGGCGTGCTCGGCGAGCCAGCCCAGCCAGGCCGGGCGCGGCTGGAAGTGCGCCCACCAGAAGCGCCACCGCTCCGCCCCCGGCGCGACCCGGTAGTGCTGCGCGGCATCGGCCCCGAGCACCACCAGATCCCCCGGCCCGGCCGTGAACGACACCCCCGCCTGCTCGACCAGCCCCGCCCCGTCCTGGGTCCACATGAGCAGCCAGCTCGGCGACCCGCTGACGCGCCGCGTGGCATATCCGGGCCGGTTGTCGAAGTGACCCACGATCGTCAGCTCCGCAGCAGGAACAGACATCTCCTCAGCGGTCACAGGCATACCGTTCACCGGTTCGGCTCCTTAGCGTGAAGGTATGAGGCTGACAGATTTCCATGATCGAGGATTCGTCCTGGTGCCCGGTCTTCTGGCCGCGGATGAGGTGGCGGAGCTGCGGGAGGAGTTCATGGCGTTGCACGCCAGGGGTCCGATCCCGGGTCACTTCTCCCCCAAGCCGCAGGACCCCGGCCAACCGTACGACATCCTGCGCGACTACCCGCGCGTCATGCACCCCCACCAGGTGAACGACGTCGCGCTACGGTACCTCCTCGACGCCCGGATCGCCGCCGTGCTCCGCGACCTGCTCGGCGAGGAGCCGATAGCAGCCCAGAGCATGTTCTACTTCAAGCCGCCCGGCGCGCGCGGCCAGGCGCTGCATCAGGACAACTTCTACTTGCGGGTCGAGCCGGGCACGTGTGTGGCCGCCTGGGTGGCGCTGGACCGCGTCGACCGGGCCAACGGCGGCCTGGAGGTGGTGCCCGGCACGCACCTGATGGACCTGTTCTGTCCCGAGGAGGCAGACAACGACGTCTCCTTCACCAAGGACTATGTCCCGCCGCCGCCGGGCCTCGAGCGGGTGCCGGTGGACATGGATCCGGGCGACGTGCTGTTCTTCAACGGCAGCCTGGTCCACGGCTCCGAGCCGAACAGCACGGCCGACCGGTTCAGGCGCAGCTTCATCTGCCACTACGCGGGCCGCTCGGCCGAACGCATCGCCGCCTACTACCCGACGCTCACGATGTCGGGCGACCCGGTCCAGCTCCAGCCCGCCACCGGCGGCGGCCCTTGCGGCACGGAGGCGGCCGGCCCGCATTAGATATACAGCTCAGCCGCCGGATATATCCGACTCGGCGTCCGAAGGCACGACACAATCCCATGGGTCGTCCAGCCAGCCGTCCGGCAGCAGCACCTTGCCGCGCTCTCCCGACTTGCCGCGCGGGGTGTCGGTGTTGGGCGGCCACGGCTGGTCGTGCTCCAGCTTGGCCAGCCCCTCGCGCAGCCCGTCGAGCGACTCGGCGGTGGCCAGCTCACGGCGCAGCTCGCCGCCGACCGTGAACCCCTTCAGATACCAGCCGACGTGCTTGCGGAAGTCGGCGATCGCGTAACGCTCGATGTCGAAGCACTCGGTGAGCCCCTCGGCGTGCCTGGCCATCATCGCGGCCACCTCGCCGAGGCTCGGCCGTACCCGCTCCGGACTGCCGTTGAAGGCGTTCTCCAGATCCCTGAACAGCCACGGCCGCCCCAGGCACCCGCGCCCGACGACCACCCCGTCGCAGCCGGTCTCCGCCACCATGCGCAGCGCGTCGTCGGCGCACCAGATGTCGCCGTTGCCCAGCACCGGGACCTCCGGCACCGACTCCTTCAGCCTGGCGATCGCGTCCCAGTCGGCCACGCCGCCGTAGTGCTGCTTGGCCGTACGCGCGTGCAGGGCGATCGCCGCGACCCCCTCCTCGACGGCGATCCGGCCGGCGTCGAGGTAGGTGAGGTGATCGTCGTCGATGCCCTTGCGCATCTTCATCGTGACGGGCAGCGGGCCGGCGTTCGCCACCGCCTCACGCAGGATCCGCCGCAGCAGGTTCCTCTTGTACGGCAGCGCGGAGCCGCCGCCGCGCCTGGTGACCTTGGGCACGGGGCAGCCGAAGTTCAGGTCGATGTGGTCGGCCAGGTCCTCTTCGGCGATCATCTTGGCCGCGCGCCCGACGGTGTCGGGGTCGACGCCGTACAGCTGGATGCTCCTGGGCCGCTCCGACTCCGCGAACCTGATCATCCTGAACGTCTTGGGGTTACGCTCCACCAGCGCCCGCGTGGTGATCATCTCGCACACGAACAACCCGGCGCCCTGCTCGCGGCAGAGCACCCTGAACGCCGCGTTGGTGATGCCCGCCATCGGCGCCAGCACGACCGGCGGCCACACCCCTATCGGTCCAATCTTCACTCAGTCAGTTGTAGCGCAGGTCAGGCCGTGACGGGTATTCGCGGATAGGCTGTGAAGTGGCATCTAGTGGGGAGGGGACGGATGCTTCTGCGAGTACGCATCGCACTGCCCGACCGGCCGGGTTCGCTGGCACAGATCACCCGAGTCCTCGGCACGGTCGGCGCCGACATCACCCAGTTCACCGTTCTCGACAGGGGCGCCGGCCGCGCCGTCGACGACATCACGGTCTTCTGCCCCGACGGCACCCCCAAGCAGACCCTGCTCAAGAGCCTGCAGAGCGTCGCCGACGTGGCGGTCGAAGGCATCTGGACCACCCGAGAGGCCCCGGGCACCTACCCGGAGCTGGAGATCCTCAAATACATCACCACGGCGGGCGACAGGGCGCTGACCACCCTGGTCGACTCACTGCCGGTGCTGTTCAGCGCCGACTGGGCCGCCACCGCCGCCGAGCGCGGCGTCATCTACGCCAGCTGGCGCGCGCCGCAGCAGGTGACGCTGCCGAAGGACGTACCGTCTCGCCCCATGGCCCTCACGCTCGACGACGGCCTGCACGTCATCCACGCCCCGCTCCCGCCGCTGGCCCTCACCCTGCTCCTGGCCAGAAGCGACGGCCCAGCCTTCCACCGCATCGAAGTGCACCGCCTCACCCGCATCCTGGAGATCTTCCTCAGCCTGCCCGCGACGGAACGGAGCGTGGCCCGCCAGCTCCGCAAGTGAGCATCCGGTCAGAAAACCCGCTAGAGTTATGGGGCAACGCGGAAGTGGCTCAGTGGTAGAGCATCACCTTGCCAAGGTGAGGGTCGCGGGTTCGAATCCCGTCTTCCGCTCGGATGGGCGACTCGGTGGAGTGGCCGAGAGGCGAGGCAGCGGCCTGCAAAGCCGTCCACACGGGTTCAAATCCCGTCTCCACCTCCAAGGACGATTAGCTCAGCGGGAGAGCACTTCCCTGACACGGAAGGGGTCACTGGTTCAATCCCAGTATCGTCCACCAGACCCGTTCAACAGGAGTCACAGCCCCAGCTCGCGGCACATGCCGGGAGTCTGGGGCTTCTTCCTGTTCCGGGCTGTTTGTGGCTGACATCAGCATGGGTGCCGACTTGCTGATGACCCATCCCAGTACGCTAGATGGCCAGGTCAGCTCACGAGCAAGAAGCTCTTGGCTCTGTGTGTCCGTCGCGCGACTCTTGGTGCTCACGGCATTAGACCAGGAGGGCGAAATCTCGTGCAATCCTACGGTGAAGCCGTCTACGGCGAGGCCGCACGAGCGGAGATAGACGCCGCACGAAGACTGCTGCAATCTCGGGAAATCCCCTAGTCCCTGATCCGGCCGGATTCCTATGGTCGATGCATGCCGCTGGGACACTCTTCTCCCCCCGACAACGCCCCGCACAACAGGCTATCTGCCGCGACCGCCAATCAGCTCTACGAGGCTCTGGAACCCGTACAGCGGGCGTTGAGACGGCGGCATATCCCGTGTCTGCGGGTGGCGCTGATCAGCCTGGAACTGCGGGAACAACAGCCGAATCGGTCGTTTCCGCAGTACCACATGCCCGCCCTGGAGATCTGGAACCGGCTGGGGAAAATCGTGGCAGCGGTTACCGTGAGCGTGGACTTGAGCCACTTTCAGGTGGCCGTCCCCTCTCAGCAGGATGAGCCCTCCACCGTACCCACCGAGACTCCCGAGCTGGTGGCGACGTTCATCCCCGGCTATGGCCGGGAAGTGTCGTGACCCTGATCACAAAGGTGTCGGAGACGGGCTTCCGCTACCCGTACGTGATCGGGTGGACCGGTGAGGCCCAGCAGCACGCGTTGCGGTGGAGGCGACGCCGGGATGGCGAGACACTGACCTACCTCGATCACCGCGCGTCCGATTCCGCCTGCGGAGTGCTGCGGCTGCGGCAGGGCCAGAAGATGACGGGCCCGACTTCAAGACGGTCAACACCCGCCGCCAATGGCGCTGCATGGACAAGCGACTGTGCCAGGTGTGCGCCCAATCGGCGATAGACCCGGACACCGGCCGGATCTGGTGGCTGCTGTCCTCCGGCTACGGCGCCGAGGGAGACGGCTACACCAATGCACCCCCGACATGCCCGGCCTGCGTCCCGCAAGCGATCTCGCAATGTGCGCACTTGCGACGCAACGCCGCCGTCTTCACCGTGGCCGACTGCTCACCGTACGGAGTACGGGCGGATCTGTTCGCTCCCCATCTACCGCCGCTAATGCCGTACGAGCGGAACGCCATCGTGGCCTTCGACGACCACGACCGATCGGCAACAGGCGGGGTTCGGACGTTCAGCCGAGGTCGGCCGGGTGGATGGCGCCCGCGATGGCTCGGTACCCGGCGTCGTTGAGGTGGAGGTGATCGCCTGAGTCGTAGGCGGAGTTGAGCCGGTCGCGGTCGGCGGGTGAGGCGGTGACGCGGTCGAGATCCACCACCGCGTCGAACGGGGCAGAGGTGCGGATCCAGGCGTTGATGGCCTCGCGCTTGGCCTCACTGCGGGCGGTGTAGTAGGCCGATCCCTTGACCGGCATCACCGTCGCGCCGATCACGCGCAGGTGCTTAACGTGGGCCAGCTGGATCAGTTCGCGAAGTCCCGCGATGACCTGGCCGGCGGAGACGTCGGGGTAGGGGGCGAAGATCGGGGAGGGAGGCGCCGCCGCCAGTTCGCCGATGCCGATGTCGTTGATGCCGGCCAGGATGATGACGGTGCGCACGCCTGGCTGGCCGAGGACGTCTCGGCGAAAGCGGGCGGTGGCCTTGTCGCCGAACCAGGCCGAGTCGACGGTGACGCGGTTGCCGGCGATGCCTTGGTTCAGCACGGCGCGGGGCGTGCCGGCGGCGGCCAGGCGTTCGGCGAGTTCATCGGGGTAGCGGTTGTTGGCGTCGGTGCTGCTGCCGGCTCCGTCGGTGAGGGAGTCGCCGAAGGTGACCACGCCGCCGCGACGCGCCGTGGTGATCACGTCCACGCCGGTGAGGTAGTACCAGGACTGCGAGGTGTCGGTGAAGGCGGCGGCGCCGACGTCGGCGGCGTGATCGCCGGCGGCCCGGTAGGTGGTGGCGAGGGCTTGCGCGTGATAGGTGGCCGGGCCGGTCGGCTGGGTCGCGAAGAACGTGATGGTGACCGAGTCCAGGGCGGCCAGGTGCAGTGGCACCGGGTCGGTGACGAGGTCGGTCCCGGCCGGGACGGTGAAGGTGCGCTTGCCGCGGACGGTCAGGTGGCGCAGCGATCCCGACTCGATGGCGGCTCCGCGGTCGGGGCGGGCGATGGTGGCTTGGTCGACGGTGAGCGGGGTGGTGCCGTAGCGGTTGGACAGCCGGATCCGGGCGGCTTTACCGCCGGCGCTGATCCGGACGATCTGGCGCACTGTCTGTCGGGTGAAGCCCTGCTGTGACCAGTTGGGGGCGAAGCTGGTGCTGGGGCGCTGTGGCGCGGCGGTCCAGGTCGCGCTCCAGCCGGGTCCGGTGGCGGCTGAGGGCTGCCGGGCGGTGTCCGGAAATGCGGCAGCGGCGCCGGTCAGCAGGGCGCAGACGGTGATGGCCGTGACGGTCAACAGCCGTCGGGTGGCGGAGGACATGGTTCTTCCCGGGTGGTGGGGTCAGCTGTTGGTGGCGTCGAAGAAGGCGTACAGGTGGCGGATGCGCCCGTCGGCGAAGACGGCGACGTCGGAGCCGGTCGCGGCGGGGGTGCCGGCTTCGGGATCGCCGAACCGCCAGAAGAAACGGGCCTGACGATGGTGCACGTCGACCGGGGCACTCAGGCTGAAGCGGAAACCAGGCGGGATCCGCTGCTGCAGGGCGGCGAACGCCGCATCCAGCGCATCGTGTCCTTCAACGGCGGTCTCCGGGTCGGTGTAGGTGCAGTCGGGGGTGAGGATCTCCTCGATGGTGGCGCGCCGGGAGGCGGCGTCGGTGTCGTTGATGGCCTCGATGAACCGGTGGATGAGCTCGGCGTAGTTCATGGGTTTCTCCTGGTCAGTGCCGGACGGTCACGACGATCTTGCCGACCTGGGTGTTGGACTCCATGTAGCGGTGGGCCTCGACGATGTCGGTCAGGTCGAAGGTGCGGTCGATGACCGGGGCGAGCGCTCCGGCGCGCAGGCCATCGGTGATGAAGGTCTCGGCCCGGAGGACCCGCTCCTCATCGGCGAACAGGTGGAAGATGGCGTAGCCGTAGACGTTGATCGGCCACCACATCGGCAGCGGGGTGGGCCGCCCGTCCAGGGAGCCGTAGACGATCAGCATGCCGTCGGGGGCCACGGCCTGCGCCAGGTCGGGCAGGCCGGGACCGGCGACGCCGTCGAAGATCAGCCGCGCGCCGCGCTCGCCGGTGAGGGCGTGCACCTGCTTGACCACGTTGCCGTCGTCGGCGGCGATCACGTGCTTGGCGCCCGCGGCCAGAAGCCGGTCGGTTTTGGCGCCGGTCCTGGTCACCGCGATGGGCGTGGCGCCCAGGTGGGCGGCGATCTGGACGGCGGCCAGGCCGACGCTGCTGGAGGCGGCCGTGACGACCACATCATCGCCGGGCTGCAGTCTGCCGACCTCGACCAGTGCGCCGTAGGAGGTGAACGCGGGCACCCAGATGGCCGCGCCGGTCACCGCGTCCATGTGTTCCGGACGGCGGATCAGCCGCTCGGCCGCCACGATGGCCCGGTCGGCGTAGATGCCGTGGACGGACATCCCCTCGTCGTTCGGCTTGGCCACGATGCTGACCGCTTCTCCGGCGGCGTAGCCGGTCACGCCGGGTCCGATGGCCTCCACCACGCCGGCGGCCTCGGTTCCCAGACGCGAGCCGGGCAGCACCGCGTCGTAGTAGTAGCGGCCGGTGCGCAGGAACACCTCGCCCCGGTTGAGTCCGAAGGCGTCGATGCGCACCCGCACTTGGCCGGGGCCGGGTTCACCGATTTCCACGTCGGCGAGGTAGAGCACCTCGGGACCGCCGAGCTCGTCGAACAGGACTGTCCTGGCTTTCATCACGAACTCTTCTCTCAGTTACACGGATCCTGTCGCCGTTCAAAGTCAGAACGGCGTTCAAACTTTGTGCGCCGTACTCTAACGTAGCGGTGTAAGCTGTCAAGCGTGCAAGAGCAGACAGTGGGCCGGCGGGCACGGTTGCGGGCGCAGACCACCGCGGAGATCAAAGCCATCGCGCTCAAGCACCTCAGCGAGGGCGGCCCCGACGCGGTCTCGCTTCGGGCGATCGGCCGCGAGATGGGGATGAGCGGCAGCGCCATCTACAGCTACTTCGACACCCGCGACGCGTTGATCACCACGCTGATCAACGACATCTACACCTCGCTGCTGGACCAGGTGGAAACTGCACGCGACGCCGTCGCCCCCGACGACATCGCCGGCCGGATCCTGGCCTGGGGGCAAGCCCTACGCGTCTGGTCGCTGGCCAACCCCGAAGGCTTCCGGCTCATCTACGGCGATCCGGTCGCCGGCTACCACGCGCCGGCCGGAGGACCGGCCCCCGAGGCCGCCAAACGTGCCTGCTTGGGACTCACCGAACTGGCCGCCGCCGCCTGGCCGTACGCGAAAACCACCCAGGCATCCACCGACCACCAGTGGTCGGACTTCTCACCCGGCCTGGCCGACACCATCCGCGAACACTTCCCCGGCCTGCCCCCGGCTGCCGTTGCCCTCGCCCTGCGCATGTGGGGCCGCATGCACGGCCTGATCTCCCTGGAGGTCTACGGCCATCTCGGCACGCAGACCGGCGACCCCGCCAAGCTCTACCACGCCGAACTGCTCGACCTGCTCAGATCCCTAGGGCTCGACGTGGAGCATGCGCGCCGCGCGAGGACGCCGCACTCCTCGGCCTGAGCCTTTGGACGATGTGCCGCACAAGGAGATGTAGCACGCCACAGATAACACTCCATTATCTGTGGCACCGCTGATCACGACCTGCGGTAACGAATGCGGGCCGCTGCGTGAAGCGGCCCTGTTATCTGCGGCAAGGAGGACGCCGTGCCCGCCGTGACGCCGCTGCCGGCCGCCCAGCGCCTGACGGTCCGCGCCGCGGCCGACGCCTTCCTCGACACCGTGCCCAACCCCAACACCGTGCGCGCCTACGCCGCCGGCGTCGGCAAGATCGCGCTCCGGCTCGGCGAGCATCGCCCCCTCGCGGCGATGGCCGACGACGAGATCGGCGAAGGACAGTCAACGCCTACCTGGTGCGCTGGATGAGGAAGAAATACAAGCGGCTGAGGACCTTCAAGAAGGCCCTCGCGGCCTGGGACCGAACCACCCGCCAATACCCGCGCTTCTTCGCGCACTGGCGGTGGATTTCCGAGTTCTGACGGTGAGATTGAGAAGAGCCCGGTGACGGGAGACTGTCACGCCGGGATCTGTGGGAGCCCGGAGGTGAGACTCCTCCGGGCGACCCGACCTTCCAGGACTCCTGGACGCGCCCGTCATCGTCGGCCAGGGCACGTGCCGCAGATATCGGCGCCGCGCCTGCCGCCTCCTGCTGCTTGATGGTGAGGTCGATCCATCACCACCGCCAGCGCCAACTCCGGCCACCTCGCCTTCACCCTCACAGCAAGACGAACGACCAGGACGATAGACCTTCAGGATCCCTGACATCTCATCAATCCCCGAAGAACCCGGAGCGCCAGCAGATAAGCCCGGGTCCTGCGGCTAGAGGGGCCAGGGAGGCCAGAAGCAACTCCAGGGTAGTTACTTCCGGGATTGTCCAATCTCGGAACTCCGGCTTCTCCAGTGCGGGACAAATCGGTGATGTGTGGACTCGATATGGAAGGTCGGCGTGCAGAAGTTCGCACAGGAAGTTTGATCTTCATACCGGTTCGATGACGGCGCCTTCCGCACCCAAGTGCCGAACCACGTACCTGGCCATGCCTCATTCCCACATTTAGGACAAGAAGACGAGACGTCATTACCTCTGTTACGGGGACGCCCTCCGGGCTTTGGCCCGCTGGTAGTGCCTGGCCGCCTTGGCCCGGTTGCCGCAGCCCTCCTTTGTGCACCAGCGGCGCAGATGGCGGCGGTCAAGGAAGAGCCAGCCGCAGTTGTCGGCCTGGCAGATTGACACCGACCGCAGATCGGGTGAGGCGAGCAGTTCGGTGCCCTGCCGGGCGATCGTCCATACCGCCAGATCGCAAGAGCCCTGGTCGTCCCAGCCCCATGCCAGGTCGGGGGTCAGCCGCGTGTGACCCATCGCCACCCGCAGGTGCGCGTTGATCGTGTCCAGATCGCCAGGGTCGGGGGAGTTCTCCTTCATGGCGGCCAGGAACGAGCGGAACAGCGCCTCGCGCAGTTCCCTTGCCGCGGACAGTGTGGCCTGCGTGCCGGCCGGCACCAGGATCCCTGCCTGCTGCGCCCAGTCCGCGAGGTCGGCGGGGGTCTGCAGATGGTCGTACGGCTCCGGCCCGGTGTGCCAGCTGACCGTGTTGGCGAAGTCGAGCGGGAGCGAACCTCCGACGAACATGAACGGCATGCTCTAACTATAAGAGTTGACACAAGGGGTTAGAAGGCTCTAATTCTAACCCGGTGATGCTTTTCAAGAGGGTAGAAGGCCGCGACTTCGGATCGCTGTGGGCCGCGCAGTCCATCTCCCAGGGGGGATCCCAGATCACCACCGTGGCGCTGCCACTGACCGCCGTCGCCCTGTTCGACGCCGGCCCCGCCCAGATGGGCCTGCTGAACGCCGCCGGCTACCTACCCGCGCTCCTGCTCACCCTGCTCGCCGGTGTGTGGATCGACCGTAGCCGCCGCCGGCCGCTGCTCCTCGGAGCCGACCTGGGGCGAGCCGTCGTGATCGGCCTGATCCCGGTCACCGCCATGGCCGGGGTGCTGGGCATCGAGGGCCTGTACGTGATCGTCCTGGCGAGCGGGGCACTGACCGTGCTGTTCGATACCGCCTACCATGCCTACGTGCCCGCGCTCGTGCCAGGCCAGAGCCTGGTTCGGGCCAACAGTCGCCTGCAGTTCAGCGCCTCGCTCGCCCAACTGGCCGGGCCGGGGTTGGGCGGTCTGCTGATCCAGGTGCTCAGTGCGCCCGTCGCGCTCGCCTTCGACGCGCTGTCCTTCCTGCTCTCGGCGCTGTTCCTGGTCCGCATCCGGCATCGCGAGCGGCCCCTGGAGCCCGGCAGGCGCCGGCAGATCCGGCAGGAGATCGCCGAAGGGCTGCGCGCGACCTTCGGCAACCGTCACGTCCGGCCCGTCGCCCTGGAGGCGGCCACGTTCAACTTCTTCGGCCAGTTCATCGCCGCCCTCTACGTCCTGTACGCCGTGCACGACCTGGGGCTGTCCGCCGGGGTTATCGGCGCCATCGCCTCAGCGGCGGCGGCGGGCGCCGTGCTCGGCGCGCTCGCCGCCGAGCCACTGGTGCGCCGGCTCGGCTTCGGCCCTGCACTCATCGCGACCATGGTGATCGCTTCCACGCCGCTCATCGCCATTCCCCTGGCGACCGGCCCGGCCAGCCCGATCGTGCTGGCCATCGCGTACTTCGTGGAGGGGTTCGGCATCGCGGTGTCAGGCTCGCAGGCGGTGACGCTGCGGCAGGTCGCCGTGCCCGCAGCCGTGGTCGGGCGGGCCAACGCCGCCTACCGCACACTGTCGTTCGGCGTACTCCCGCTGGGAGCCGTGGCCGGCGGTCTGCTGGGGGACCTGATCGGCCTGCGCCCAGCGCTGCTGGCAGGAGGTATCGGTCTCGCGCTGGCACCCGTGTGGGTGCTGCTGTCGCCCGTACGCCACCTGCGCACCGCCGAGGACGCCCGTCCTCGCGAGACCGAGGTCGGCGCCTGAATGGGGGTAACTGGTGAGGTTCCTTAATCAACTGTGTTGTATTCGTGGACGGGAAGTGCCGGTTCGTCACCGTTGGTGATCGCCAGGGGCGTAGCGGCTCCAGGGGCCGGCAGCTGGGCGGCGATCTGGGCAGCGGTCTCGTTGTTGTAGCCGAGCATGCGGGCGACAACAGGGGCCGGGGCTTGGAGGACGAGCTGGCGGATCGCGGCGGTTCGGGCCTTGCCGACCTCGAAGCCGCCACCGGCCAGACCGCCAGCACCCCAAACGGCGAACTCGCCCGCTTCTCAGCCGCCGTCTCCACCTGGATCGGCCAACACACCACCGCCATCGCCCTCTTCGCCGCCGTCATGGTCCTCGCCGTGGCGGCGACCGCCGTACGCCACCGGATGCGCCAAGCCCCCCGCACCGGGGACGGCGCCCCGACCACCCAGGACTGCTGCCCACCTACCTCACAGGCAACGGCCGCCACAGACCAATCCGCCAATAGCAACCCCTGAACACGGGCCCAAACTCAGGCATCACGCTGCGTCCCCCTGCGGCGTTCGGCGAGAACAACAACGCCGCTCCGGATTCGATCAAGCTCGCCCAGTGCGTCATCTCGTTCCCGCTGCACCGCGTCGAGGCGTTCGGTGAGGTCGCGGATCAGTACCGCGTAGGCCTCCACCCGGTCCTTGAGCTCGCGCTTGCCAGGCGCACGATCGGGCTGCTCGAGGATCTGGCGATCACCACCTTTCCCGCGGCCCTGGCCGACTTCGCCGCACTCCATCCGCGAGTCGACCTCGAGGTGATCGTCGGCTCGGCGTCGCCCCTGCGCAAGCTCGCCGACCGGGGCCGTCTTGACCTGGTGTTCGGGAATCCGTCGGTCATGCCCGAAGCGTCCGTGCGCTGGCAGCGTCAGGTCCCGCTGGCCTGGGCCTGCGCGCCGCTCTTCGATCCACTCGCCGACCCGCTGCCGCTGGTGCTGTTCTCGCTTCCCTGCCAATGGCGCCAGCCCGTCATGGACACGCCCAGCCGCCACGGGCGCCGATGGCGGATCGCCTTCCAGAGCACCAGTGTGCATGCCGTACAGGCGGCCATCGCAGCCGGAATCGGCGTCGGCGCGCTACTCGTGGGCAATGTCCCGGCGGGTGCTGTGCGCCCATCTGAGCAGCAGGGGTTGCCGCTGCTGCCGATGGTCGACATCGCGATCTCCCGGCGCGCCGGCACCGACACCGATCAGGCCCTCAACAGCCTGGAACGCCTCCTGCGGCGGGCGGCCGCCACAGATACGCCAGTGAGCCCCTGATGCGGCTTCATGACGTGCGGCCGGCCGTGGCAGGAGGTGATGCGCCCGCTCCAAACGAACGGGCGGCCGGTGCGCCTGATCACCACATGTCCACGTCCACGCCGATCGCGATGGTCCGCAGGGCGCTGAAGGCGACCCAGGTTCGCGTGTTGCTGTCCAGCCCATAGTTGCCGGCCTCGCCCGTGCCGGGCAGCAGGTCGAGCACGGCGCTGACGTGGCCGCACTCCGCAGCCTTCCGGGCCACATGTGCGGACTCGCGGCGCTTCGCCGCCTTGGGGAGGTTGGCGAGCCCGGCGTGCTGGGCGGCGAGATCGGTCAGCTGGTCGTCGGTCGGGCCGGCGGGCCTGCCCTCGGCCGCGATCCGTTCGGCCATCGGCAGGTGATCCGACACCCAACAGCGGTTGATGTCGCCCCACAGCTGGAGCAGATCCGGCTGCCCGTTGAGCGTGAGCGCGCGGGCCGCCGTCCAGTCGTCGAACCAGCGCACGCCATATTCGTGCCGCTTGTTCGGGTCCTCCGGCTCGCTGCGCTCCCCGATCAGCTCGCGTACCAGCTCGCTCTCGCCCCGCCTGAGCAGGCAAACCAGCCAGGGCACGCCGTGGTACCGGTCCCTCGGCGTGCCGGCGCCCTCGTCCAGCACGGCGCGGGCCTCCCGCTCCCGGCCGCACTCGGTGAGCGCCCAGACCAACGGCAGCCGGACCTCCCAGTTCGAACGGTCAGCGTCGGCGGCCTCGCGCGCGGCGGCGAACCACCGCTCGGCGCGTTCATGCCGCCCCAGGACCGCGCAGGCCCCGGCGACCGCCGCCAGGTCCGCCCCATCACTCACCTGCGCAAGATCGTCGTCGGCGTAGGGGAAGACGGCGGCGGCCTCGGCGGCGAAGCCGGCCGCGCCGAGCGCGAGCGCGACCCGCGCCAGATGTCCGAGACGTAGCCGGTGCTCCGGCATCGCGAGGGCCAGGTCGCGGGCTTCGGCGGCCTCGCCCCGCCGGGCGCGGATCATCGCGAGCTGCTGGTACGTGTCGACGATCCAGTCTTCGTAAACGACCGAATGCTCAACGGTCAGGTCGACGAGCGTGCCCACGACTACCGTGATCAGATCGGTGACGGTGGCGGTGTCGGGCGGCGGCCATGTCCCCGTCGCCTTCGCCGTGCTGTCACGCCCCCGGAACGGCTTCAGCAGCAGCTCGGTCTCCGGCGAGGCTGCCCCTACTCCCGCGCGGGCGGTGTCGGGGAAGACGCTCTGGTCACCCCAATGGAACGGCCAGGCGAAGCGGCGGTCGACGGTCCAGCAAAGCCGGCCGTCGAGATCGTCGTCCCGGTCGGGAGGCGCGATGACCGTGCCGTCCTCGAACGCCACCGCCCAGGTGTCCTCGTCCAGCGCGAACGTCGGGTCGAGCCGGAGCCGGTCGCCGAGGTCACGACCGGCCAGGAAGAGCGGGCGACGGGCTGACGGGGCGTGGTGGAAGGGGTGGTCGGCCATGATCTCGCCGGTCTCGGGGCGTAGGAAGCGCACCGCGTGCGCGCCGATCGCGATCAGCACGTCGGCGGCGGGCCATTCCAGGCCGAAGCCGTACTCCCACTGGCCGACGGTACGCCGGACGCCGTCCAGGACACGCAGCCGTTCGGGGGCTTCACCGAGCGACCAGATCTCGATCCGCCCCTCGTCGGTGACACAGGCGGCCCGCTCACCGTCCGGCGACCAGGCCCACGACCGGGCGTCCCAGCCGCGCGGGTTGGAAGTGGCCACCTGAATGTTCAGGTCGTGGCGGTGCTCGCCGGTCGTCGCGTCGATGATCCCGACGGTCCCACCGGCCGGGTCCACCACCGCCAGCCGGCCGCCCGGCCCCCAGCAAAGGACGTCGGCGCCCGGATAGCCCGGAAGCTCCGCCGTGGTCCCACCCGTCAGCGCGTCGGCGATGACGAGCTTTTCGCCGCGCTGGTAGGCCAGGAGCCGTTCGTCCAGGCTCCACTCGGGCGGCGGCGCGTCCTGATCCTCTTCCAGGTCCAGAGTCCAGGAGACCTGCCGCTTCTCCACATCGAGCGAGATCGCCGCGTACGCGTTCCCCGCCTCTCCGTAGACCCGGGAACCGTCGCGCGACCAGAACGCCCGGCCGAGGATGAACTCGGGCTCGTCACTCCAGGATTCGCGCGATGGTCCGCTGAACTCGATCGGCTCCGTTCCCTCCGGGTGGGAGTCCGGTGGCCCGGCGACCGAGCCCTCGTGCATCGCCACGATGACGTTGCGCAGGAAGTCCGACTCGCCTCCGTAGACGAACGCGCGCCTGCCCTCTGGGGCGAAGGCCATGCCCAGCGGCCTGCCGGAGCCGAGGAAGAAGGCGTCTGCGATCGGCTCGCGGGCGGTGCCGAACGGGTCCCACACGCCGGTCGCGTTGGTGTTGTACTCCAGCGCGATCCGCCTGCCGTCCGCCGACCACTGGAGGCTGCGGCTGTAGTTCTCGAAGCCGATGCCGCCCATGATGCCGTCGATAGCGTGGACGCAGCGGCCGGTGGCGACCTCGAAGACCTGCAGGACCCCGCCTTGGTCGTAGTCTTCGCCGGTCCAGCTGCCGACCGCGAGATGGCGGCCGTCCGGGCTCAGTGCGTGGCCGTTCAACTGGCCGTGGTGCACGTCGGAGTGGCGCAGCGCGGCACCCGCGTCGCGGAGCCGGGCGGTCGCGAGGCGGTGCGCGTCGGTGACGCCGTGGGCGCGTTCCAGAGCGTGGAGGGCGTCCCGCAGCGGCACGGTGTCGCGCTCCGGGCAGAACGCGGACCAGTCGGCGTTCTTGAGAATGTCGAGGGCCTCGCCGGGTCCCATCGGCTCGTCCAGGACGGCGGTGAATGGCGGGCGGGTGCCGGGTTCCCTGCCTTCCAGCAGGGCCACCAGCGCGTCCTCGTCGTAGATCGGAACGCCGCGCACCGCCGCCGGACCCGCCTTGGCACCCGACTTCTCCCCGGCGAAGACCAGATCCGTCTTCGCCGAGACCGACGCGGTCACCTTCGCGCCCAACAGCTCCAGGCCGTGCTTGGCCTCATCCTTCGAAACCCGGCTGAACCGCCCGGCCAGCACGATCGTGCTGCCACTGATGATCATGCCAAGCGACCGTAACGGATATGACCGACACTTCGCCCCTTGTTCATGGCGTCCGCTCCCTTTTCAGCGCGACAATCGCCCGAGCCAGCCGAACATCCTGCCCAGCAGGCCGCCCCCGGACCCCGCGGCCGCCGCCTCCGAGGCACGGACCGCGGCGAAGGGGTTGGACGCGAGACCCGAATGATCGTAACGAGGTTTCCGGCGGGACAACGTCGAATGCCGCGCTCACCGTACGGACGCCGAGACGGCTCCCCCGAACAAGGTGAGTACGTCACGGACGAAGCGGCTCCGGGACAGGCCCAGGCAGCGCAGGGCCAGACCGTGATCGACGGCGACCACGGTCACCGTGCCGAGCATCAGGCACCACCAGCCGCCCGCCAGTACGGCGCGGCGCGCGGTGGGCAGGTGGCGGAACGAGCGGCTGAGGCGCCCGCAGTGAAAAGGGACATGGCGCTGCTCGTCGGCCAGGATGCGGGCGGCGACGTCCGTGGCGAGTGGATCGCCCGCGCCGTCCCGCAGGGCTCGGTAGTAGCGCAGTGCGATCACCTCGGCGATCATCAGGACCATCAGCTCCAGGCGTAAGCCCAGCATCCGGCGCAGCCGTACGAAGGCGGTGTCGCTCCGGTGCCCGGCCAGGGTCGGCGCGCCCGCCGCGGCCAGCAGGTGGGCGAGCAGACGGGCGTGGTTCTGCTCTTCCGCGACGAAGAGGCGGACCGCCGCGCTGTAGGCGTCGTTCTCGGCTTTGTCCGCTTCGCCGATCAGGCCAGTGCCGTCCCCGGCTCTGTCCGCCTTGCCGATCAGGCCAGCGCCGTCGCCGCTCTCGCCGACTTGGAAGCGCTGGATGCTCGCCATCACCGCCCGGTGGAGACACGCGCCCCGCCCCCAGTCGGGGTCGCCGTCGGTGCGCCGCCGCTCGGCCGCCGCTTCGAATTCCGCCACCCAGGCGGTGACGTCGGCACCCTTTTTCATGGCATTCACCGTACGAACGGATTGTGGATAAAACGTGTGGGTGATCGTCGAGGTTTCGTGCAGATTGTCGGCCAGCAGTCGCAGGGCCGTGGACCGCCGGATGTCAAGATTCCCGCCACCTGGGTAGAGGGGGCCGCATGAGCGGCGACGGATCACATCAGGCGACTCTCGCGGCGCTGGCCGCCAACGTGGGAGTCGCGGCCACCAAGTTCGTGGCCTTCTTCTTCACCGGCTCCTCGGCGATGCTCGCCGAGGGCATCCATTCCATCGCCGACACAGGTAACCAGGGCCTGCTCATGCTCGGGCGGCGGCGGGCCAAGCGGGAGCCGAGCGCCGATCACCCCTTCGGCTACGGGCGTGAGCGCTACTTCTATGGCTTCCTGGTATCACTCGTGCTGTTCTTCGGGGGCGGGCTGTTCGCCCTGTACGAGGGGTACGAGAAGATCTCCCATCCGCATCCGCTGGAGAGCTGGCCGTGGGCGGTCGGGGTTCTGGTGGCGGCGATCGTCATGGAATCGCTCTCGCTGCGCACCGCCGTACGCAACTCCAACCGGGTGCGCGGTGGCCGGTCGTGGGCCGGGTTCATCCGCGACGCGAAGGCGCCCGAGCTGCCGGTGGTGCTGCTGGAGGACACGGCGGCGCTGGCCGGGCTGGTGTTCGCGCTCGTCGGCGTCGGGCTGACGGTGCTCACCGGCAACTCCGTCTTCGACGGCCTCGGCTCGATCGCCATCGGGCTGCTGCTGGTCGCGGTGGCGGTGACGCTGGCCAGGGAGACCAAGAGCATGATCATCGGTGAGGCGGCCACGCCCGCTGTTCAGGACGCCATCGAGAAGGTCTTGGACGGCGACCCGTCCATCCAGGCGTTCGCCCAGGTACGGACCCTGCACCTGGGGCCGGAGGACCTGCTGATCGCCGCCCGGGTGACGATGCACTCGTCGGGCGACGTGGACGGGGCCGCGCAGGCGCTGGCGGAGACGGAGCGGCGGATCAGGGAGCAGGTCTCGATCGCGTCGGCGGTGTACCTGCAGCCGACCCCACCGGAGCGGGTGCCGTGAAAGCAGGTCGATCTGCCGTGAAAGCGGGTCAACGTGTCGGGAAGGCAGGTCAGCGTGCGGCCAGCAGGCTCTCGGCGCAGTCGACGACGGTCGTGGCGGCGGGTCGTGGGCGCCACCCCAGCAGGCGCTGAGCCTTTTCCGAGGTGTGGAGGTATTTCCGCCCCAGGTTCGGCAGCACCGCCCGTACCCCGGGATCGAAAAGCGAGATCAACCGGAAGAGGACGTCCGGCAGCACCCGCGTGGGCACCTTGCCGGCCGCCGGGCCGAGCTTCGAGCGGAGCTCCTTCGCGACGTCGGCCAGCCACATGAACTCGCCGACCGCGATGAAGCGCTGTCCAGCCGCCCGCGCCGAGGTCATCGCGCGCAGGTGCAGATCGGCCAGATCACGTACGTCCACGATGTTGAACCCCAGACGGGGAACGCCGGGCATGCGCCCGTCCACGAGACGCCCGATCACCTGTACGGACCCGAGGTTGTCCGCCGACAGCACCGGGCCGAACACCGCGCCCGGCAGGACCGTCGTCAACGTGGTGGGCCCCTCGTAGTCCGCCATGAATCGCCAGGCGGCGCGCTCGGAGACCACCTTCGACTTCCGGTAGGCATTGAGCGGCTCGCCTTCGACGTCGGTCCAGACGGTTTCGTCGAAGACGCCGCCTTCGCTGTCGCGCGGCGGGGTGGCGGCGGCGCACGAGGACGTCATCACCACACGCTTGACCTCGGCCTTGGTGGCGGCCTTCAGGACCCGGAGCGCCCCGTCCCGAGCGGGCACGATCAACTCGTCCGGATCCTTGGAGCTCCCTCCGCCCAGCGGCGAGGCCACGTGCAGCACGTAGTCGCAGCCCGCCACCGCCGCGTCCCATCCGGCATCCGATGTCAGGTCGGCGACGAACACCGTCAACCGGCCGCCGGGGTCAGTGGGCTTCTTCGCCGGGCTGCGTACGGTGGTGCGCACGTCATAGCCGCGCCGCAGCAGCTCGGCGACGCACCAGCCGGCGACGAATCCGGTCCCACCTGTCACCAGAACTGTCTCTGTCATTGCTCTCCCCTCCCGCCATCCATTTCATTAGCCGATCGGCTAATGAAATGACAACACAGAGCGGCGCGGCCGTCAACCGGTGGGCTACCATCGCCGCATGTCGCCGACCCGAGCCGAGCAGGCAGAGAAGACCAGGCAGGCGATCCTCGACACCGCTCGGCGGCTGTTCGTCGAGCACGGGTTCGACGCGACGTCGTTACAGCTGATCGCGGACACGATGGGCGTGACGAAGGCCAACGTCTACTACTACTTCCGCACCAAGATCGAGATTCTGGAAGCGCTCCTCGACGTCAGCATCGCCGCGTTCGACGCGATGCTGGACACGGCCGAGACGATCCGCGGCAAGCGGGCCCGGATGGAGTACCTGGTCGACGGGTTCGTCGATCAGGTCATCGCCAACCGCGCGATCGCGCCGCTGAGCCACACCGATCCGGGCCTGCGCCGGCACGACCGGATCAGGCGCACCCTCGACGATCAGGCCGAACGCGGCCTCCACCTGCTGTTCGGCGACCAGCCGACAGCGGATGAGCAGGCGGCGTACTTCATGGCCAACGACCTGGGTCCGGCGATCCGCCGCCTCACCCACCTGGGCGACGACGAGTTGCGCGAGACCCTCAAGCGGCTCTGCCTGCGCCTGCTGCGCGTCTGAGGTCCACCGAGAGGTCGCCGCGCCTGCGAGCCGTTGCCGGCGTGGGCCGACGTCCGCGCCCTGCTCTGCGAGAGCGAGCCGCTGGTGGCGATGCCACCGGCTCAGTGAATAAATGCGTTGCCCGGCGATGATCTGTCCGGCATGCTTCTCGACATGAAGAACCTCAGCAGCGACGCGATGCGCCACGGTCATATGGTCCGCCATGGCCGTATGCCCTGGGGTCTTCGTCACTGACGTCACGGTCAGCGAGCCGCCGCCCAGGACCACACGGTCTGGGCGGTTTTTGTTTCCCCCGATGATTTCCCCGATGGCGGGTGAGGGTGCTGGTGTGCCCGGCGGTTTCATAAGCCGCCCCAGGTGGGTTCGATCCCCACACCCGCTACCGGGCCTTCGTGGCGCAGTGGAGAGCGCGCCTGCTTGCGGAGCAGGAGGACGCCGGTTCGAGTCCGGCCGAAGGCACCGCGAAACACCAGGTCGAAGGCCGCCCCGGAACCTCCAGAGCGGCCTTCATGATCCTCTGAGTGACTATTTGCGTGACTAAGCTTCTGGATCCTGATCAAAGATGCGGTCCATCGCTGTGGCTCCGCCTTGGAGTACCGGACGGATTTGCTGGAGGTAGACAGCCTCTGTGACAGCCGTACTGCTGTGGCCGACCAGCCTGGAAATCTCCTCCAGAGGGATGCCGTGGTCGGAGAGCAGCGAGACGAAGCTGTGCCGCAACTCGCGGGGCGTCCACTCTGCCGGGTCCACTCCTGTCGCATCCTTGATGGCCTTACGGAAGTCACGTCGCAACTTGGACGGATCAATCTCGGTGCCCACCAGGGAAGTGAACACGAGCCCATGCTCCTTCCAGCGACTCCCGGCGGCCTCACGGTCCTTGTCCTGCTGGTCTCGGTGCCGCTGTAGCGCTTCAACGCAGCGCCTGGGCAGAGCCAGCGTCCGCCGGGACTTCTTCGTCTTGGTCTTCCCTCCTTCCCGAACAGAGCGCCACACGGCCATGTACGGCGGTATGGCCGGCGTCACCTTTGGGTTGCCTTCCAGGTCCACGTGACCCCAGGTAAGTGCGCGGAGTTCCTCGGTACGCGCTCCGGTGAGCAGGGCCAGCACGATGTAAGCGTGCATTCTCGTGCCTTCGGCGGCCTTGAGTACGGCTTCTGCCTGTGCGAAGGTCAGCGACTTGGACGGGCGGCCGTCCTTCCCCTTGGGCACTGAGCACAGGTCCACGACATTTCGCTTGACCTTGTCGCGGGCCATGGCGCGCTTGATCGAACGATTCAGGCACGAATGGATGATCTGCAAGGTCCGAGTGCTCAGTGTCTTCGCCTTGTTGGCGAGCCACTTGTCCACGTCTTCGGCGCCGAGGTTACGGAGCTTTCGCGCACCCAACGCAGGAATGACATGGGTTCGGCACTGCTGCGTGTAGAGGTCTGTAGTGCGCTTGCCGCGTCCGTTGAGCCCGTAAGCCAGCCAGTCGTTCACGGCCCGTTCGACGGTATAGTCACCCGGCGCGATAGCAAGGCCGTCCTCGTAATCTCTGAGAACCTCTTTGAGCTTGTTCTTGGCTTCGGTCTTGGTCTTGCCGCTGCCCTTCTTCACGATCCGCTTCCCGGCAGGCGTGTAGCCGACCGTTACGGACGCGATCCATCGTTGGCGCTTGTCGTCCCAGTGGAGTCCGCCGTCCCCGCGGCTTCTGCGCTTGGCCATCAGTTGCTCGCCTCGTTGCCGTCGCCGGCGGCCGGTCGGGCCGGGGCCTCGCTTTCCAGGAGGGTGATGTAGTCGCGTATGGCGGACGGGGGGATGAGGCGGCGGCGGCCCTGGCAGACGGAGCGCAGGCGGCCGGTGCGCAGCTGCTCGTAGATGACAGTGCGGCTGAGTTTGAGCAGGCGCATGGCGTCGGGGATCTCGTACAGCTCCAGGTCGTTGACGGGGCCGGGTTGGGTGGCGGTGGCCTGGGTGGTCATGACGGGTGGTGCCTTCCTACGTGGGAGGTGGTGGCGATCCTGGCGCTGCTTGGTCGGTGAGCCGGGCCGCCCTTCTGTGTTGGGTCAGTAGTGCTGGCCTGGGGGTTTCGGTCCTGCTGATTTCGGTGGTTCTTGTGGGTCGGTCGGGTGGCTCTCTAGCGCGTGGGGCTGAAACATCTCCGCATCTCCGCATCCCCGCATGATCTTGTTTGAGCTGAGGAAACTCTTGCGGAGATAAAAATTTTTGGACCAAGTCCATCTCCGCAAACGGCCTCCATCTCCGCAAAACTGCGGAGTTGCGGAGATGGAGATTTTTTGACCGGGTCTATATCCGCAAGTGTTTGTGCTGGTGGAGGGCATGTTTGCGGAGATGCGGAGATGGGGAGATGTTTCAGCGCTTCTCGGTCCAGGGTCAGGTTTCGGTCAGGCATGGCACTCGACCCAGAACACGTTGCGGTCGCCTCGGTCGTTCTTGGACGAGCGGAGTACGTAGTCGCCGCGCCAGCGGCCGACCTGGCCGGCCAGGAGCCGTCCGAGGGCGAGCGCGTTGGGCAGGCGGCCGGTGTGGGTGGTGATGAACTGGCCGTCCCAGCGGTCGTGCTCGTCGTAGCCGACGCGGTCGGGTTCGCCGGAGCGGCGGAGCTCGGCAGCAGTCATGGCTTTGCTGGCGTGCAGGGTGTGCCAGCAGGCCAGGAAGGCGCGCCAGCGGGTTTCGTCTTCGTCGATGCCGCGCACGTCGGCGGCGTTGGTCAGGAAGCCGTAGAGGCCGTGGTGGGCCAGGAAGCCGCCCAGGTGCTGTGCCCACGGGGTGAACTGCCGCATGGACAGACCGGACTCGCGCGGCGCTCCCGCGTTGGTCCAGTCCAGGACCAGGACCAGCAGGTGCCAGAGCACGGTGTGCTGGTTGGCCGGGACGGTGATCCACTGGTCCAGGTGCGGAATGCCGAACTGGGTTTGGTCACGTTGTTCGGGGCGGGGCATGTCGGGGTCGAGGTGGACGCGGACGGTGCGGGAGGCCATGTCGCCGCCGACTTGGAGGTTGTTGCCAGTGGCCATCCAGAGCCGGTCGTTGACGGTGGCGATGTTGCGGGAGGCGCCGAGCTGGCGGTCGGACCAGACGCCGGCGGTGACGAGCAGGGCCAGGGTGGGCGAGTCGATGACGGTGCCTTCGGCGAGGTTGTCCCAGACGACGACGCCGACTTGTTCGGTCAGGACGGCGGTGATGCTTTTGCGGAGTTCTTCTTCGGCGTAGGCCCAGGGCATGACGCGCTGGCCGTAGAGCATGCCGGGGCCGCCGGTCAGGATGCTTTTGCCGGAGGCGGGCATGGTGGCGTCGATAAGCGCGAACGGGGTCAGGCTGCGGGTGAAGTGCCGCAGGATCGGGGTGGCCAGCAGCGCGACGTAGTTGGCCAGGTCGGCCGCACTCGACCAGGGGAAGTCGCGCAGAAAGCGGTTGAGCAGGAAGTCGCGGGCGTCGGCCACCTGGTCGGGGGTGGGCTGGTCGGGCACGGGCGGCAGGGTGACTTTGGCGGCCAGGTACAGGCCGGTGGGCGGGTCGTAGCCGGGGGCCTGTAGCAGGGTGCCGTCACGGCGCAGCACCGGCGCGCCGATCACCCCGCGCAGGGGTGGCAGATCGGGCCAGGTCTTGCCGGCCAGGACGGAGGCCAGGATGTCGCGGGGTGGGGTGACCTCCTCCTCGTAGATCTCTGAGCCACCGTCCTTAGTTCTGCGGGCGCGTAGCCGGTAGACGTAGGCGTGTTCGGCCAGCAGCCCGGCCAGGGTGGCCGGGGTGATGGTGCTGGCGGTGACGGGCAGGGGTGAGTCTTCGTCGGCGGCCGGGCTGCTCTGGCCGCCGGAGACGGTTTCCATGTGAGTCAAGTCGCCGCCGGAGACGTAGGTGTTGGGCAGTAGCCGGTCGGCCAGCGCGGTTTTGAGGACGCGGATGGTTTCGGGGCCGGATCCGACGTGCACGTGCGTGGAGTCGGTCATGCAGGCACGCTCCGGGGCCGGCGGGCGCCTGCTCGGAAGCCGGAGCGGATGGTCGTGCGGGCCGGGCCTGGCGGGTGTCCGGCGCGTGCGGCGGCGTCCAGGAGCAGGGTTTCGGTGGCGGTGTCGTCAAGGGCGCCGCCGGCGACCAGCTGGCCGAGCGCGACCGCTGCCCCGTACAGGGTGGTGTTGCGGCTGCCTTCGGTCGCGGCGGCGATCGCGTGCAGGCTGGCGCGGATCGCGGCGTCCAGGTAGGCGCCGCGCCGGCCGGTACGCAGAGGGACGACGACGGGGCGTTGCGGCGGTAGCGGCGCCGGCCGGAGTCGTTCGGCCAGCCAGCCGGGCAGCGGTGCCGGGTCCGGGGTGTGGAGTGGCTGGTAGGTGCCGGCGCCGTCGGGCAGGTCGACGATGCTGCCGGGGCCGACGACGTAGCCGCCGGCCGCGCGGGTGTCTATCTTCCAGCCGAGCCCGTTGCCCCGATCGCTGGAGGTGTTGCCCAGGCGGGTGCCGTCGGGGGCGGTGAAGTACAGGTGCAGGCCGCCGCGCCGGGTGCGGACGGAGAAGGTCTCCCACGGGACCGGCTGGCCGGTCTGCTCGCACAGCAGGGCGAACACGTCGGCGCCGTCACTGACGCCGGGCAGGTCCCAACCGGTAGGCGGTTGCTCGCCCGGCTTGGGCACGTCCAGGTCGACGACCACCAGGCGGGACGGGCCGCAGGCGATGCCGATGTTGTAGGGCGTGCGTGCCCAGATGCGGCGGATCACTTCGGGGTTGGCGGTGGCCTGCCGTTTCCAGCTGATCCCCTTGAGCGGCACTTTGTCGCCGGGTGTGACGGGAAAGACGTGCCAGCCGCGGGCGGCGGCGGCCAGCGCGTAGGGCGCGAGGTTTCCGGGCATGGTTGATCTCCCCTGGGTGGGTGTGCTGGTGCGGTCACGAGGGGTTTTGGGCGGCTACATCGCTGGTCGGAGGGTGTTGCTCGGGGTGGTGAGGCGGCGGTCAGGTCAACGTCAGGGTGCGTTCTGGATGGCCTGGATGGCCTCGTTGAGGTCTTTCCACTGTTCGTTGAGGGGGTGGTCGTAGTCGCCCATGGTGGGGTCGAGGCCCTGGGCGCGTAGGTCGGCCTCGATCCGGCGCTGCAGGGCGTCGGCCTCGGCTTGCAGTTGCTGAAGGTTGTCCATGGCTGTCTCCGAAGGGGGCAGGGAACGGGGGGTGAGAACGGCCGCTCATCGGCTCGTTAACAGGTGGCGGGACAGGGCGGTACGCAGGTCGGAGCGCACGACGACCTCGGGTTGGTCGCTGTGGTGGTGTAGGAGCACGCCATTGCGGCGAAGGATGGCGGCCATGACGGAGGCTTCCCAGCCGAAGCGGGGGCCGTCGGGGCACACCGGTAGCCGTCGGGTGATCTCGTTGAGGGGGAGTCGGGTTTCGCCGTCGAGGAACACGGCGGCCACCTTGGCGAGCATGTCCGGGTCGCCGGGGCGGGGCCGGGCGATGGTCTGCGGCTCGACGGTCTGCGGCCTGGGCGGAGCTGGCGGTGGTGTCTGGGTGGGGCGTGGTCGTACCCCGCACAGCGGGCAGCACCGGGAGGCGCCACCCTGGCGCTTGAGGGCTCGTTCGCGGGTTCGGCTGCCGGGCCAGGTGCGGGCCAGGTCCCAGGTGATGCCGGCGGCTTGGACGACGGCCAGCAGGCGGGCGCCGCGGCCGGCGGCGTGCTCGGCGAGGCGGGCGTTCAGGTCGGTTGTCCAGCCGAGGTAGTGGCGGGCGTGCTTGTAGGGCTGGGCGAAGTGCAGCAGGTAGATGGTTCCGGTCATGACGGTGCCGGTCACGGCGTCAACCTGATCGGCATGATGAGGTGCCGGTAGTCGTCGTCGCCATCGCGTCCGAGCAGGGCCGGCTTGACGGGGTCGGCCATGCGCAGCTGCACCGCGCCGCCGCCGAAGACGTTGAGCGCGTCGAGAAGGAAGGGCGGGTTGAACGCGATCTGGATGTCGGCGCCGTCCAAGGTGCAGTCGGCCGTTTCGGAGCCGCGGCCACTGTCGGCGTTTCCGGCTTCGACGAGCATGGTGTGCTGGGTGAACGACAGCCGGACCGGGGTGGACGGCTCGGCCAGCACCGCGACGCGTTTGACGACCGCGGCCAGCGCGCTGGCGTCGAACTCGGCCACGATGGAGGCCTCGGCCTGCATGAGGGACCGGAAGTTGCAGAACTCGGGGTCGAGCAGCCGGACCGTGGCGCACCGGCCTGCGCTGACGAACGCGGCCAGCTGCTTGGACAACCCCACCTGGACGTGAGCGTGCTGCGGGAGGCTGCGGGCGATGTCGGCCAGCGTTTGGGCAGGGATCAGCACTTTCAGCTCGGCCGGGGCGTCCAGCACGGGCGACCATGCCATGGTTCGCCACGTCATCCGGTACCGGTTGGTGGCGGCCAGGTCGATGAGGCCGTCACCAACTTCGAGGCGGACACCGGTCAGGTTCGGGATGGTGGGGTCGGTGCCGGCGGCGACGGCCACCTGGGCGATCGCGTCGGCGAGCATCTTGGAGGCGAGGCTGCCGACCGTGGCCGGCGGCTCCGGCAAGGCGGGGAAGTCATCGACCGGCATCAGCGGGAGCGTGAACTCCGAGCGGCCACAGCGGATGACGGCCTGCTTGTCGTCGACGGCGACGTCGACCGGTTCACCCTTGGGCAGTGTCTTGGCCACCTCAGCGAGGATGCGGCCGGGCAGCAGCGCCCGGCCCGCCTCGATGGGGGCCTCCAGCTCGACGTCGGCCTTGCGGGAGGTGTCGTAGTCGAACGCCGACACCTGCAGCCCTTCCCCCTCGCTGAGCTCTCCGGTCTGGAGGAGGATGCCGTTCAGCACGGGCGTCACGGGTCGTTTGGGCAGGGCGTGGCAGACCCAGCCGACGGCGTCGGCCAGCTCCCCCGCCATGATCGTGAACTTCATCAGGACTGTTCCTCTTCGTCGTTGGGTTCGCCGTCGGGTTCGTCGGCGGTGGCGAGTTCGTGGGCGAGCTCCGGGTCGAACCGGTGCAGGCAGCCGGGGCACGTCCGGGCGCCCTGAAGGGGGGATGTGGCGTCCGTGCGGGGGTCGAGCCAGCCGGCGCCTTCGACCGGCTCGCAGATCCAGCGCAGAAGGTGGGGGCAGTCGCGGTAGATGTGGCCGGTAGGCCCGGCCGGGTACCAGGGGCGGATCCAGGTCAGGGTCGTCATGGCAGGCGCGCTTCCAGGTAGAGGCGGACCTGGCGGGAGTTGCCGCGGCAGGGGTAGGGGGTGGAGGTTTCGATGACGGTCAGGACGCGGGCGATCTCGGTGGCGGCGTGGTCGACTTCGTCGGGCAGGCCGGTGATGCGGATCTTCACGAGCTGTCTCCGTGGGTTGGTGGTGGGTGGTCGCGGCGTCTGGGGGCGTGCGGTGGGCATGCCGGCATGGCCTCTACGGCCGTTACATCGCAGGTCGCAGGGGGCTACGCCCCTCTACGGGGCCGTCTACGGGTGTAGCGGCCCCCCTCTACCGGTGAGAGGTGCGTGGAGGGGTCAGGCCGGGGCGGGGTTGGTGGTCCGGGTAGAGGGGTCCCCCTCTACAGGCCGGGCGGCGGTCAGGGCCTCGGGCGGGATGACGCCTTCGATGTCGCGCAGCAGGTAGCCGGCCCGGTTGGCGTCGCCGATGCGGACCTGCTTGCTGGATCGCACGACGCCGGCGGCCTCCAGTTCGGCGGCCAGCTGGCTGGCGTCGTAGTCGCCGTAGGTGTCCTCGTCCAGGTTGGCCAGCCCGGTCAGCAGGTCTTCGGTCCAGATGCGGGTGCGCTGGCCCATCACTTCGAGCACGTCGGCGACGATGGGCGGGATGACGAACCCGGCCGCTTCGGCGCTTTGCAGGTCGCCGGTCGCCTGCCCGGACAGGGTGCCGGCCTTCTCCCGCAGGATCCGGCCGCGCTGGCAGACGTGCTCGAAGTCGGGGTTCTTCATCAGGTCGGCTTTGACGGTCACATGCGATGCGGGGCCGGTGACCAGCACGCCGACGCCGAGGTGTTCTTCGGACAGGGTGGAGGCATCGGCGCCGGCGTTGGCTTTGCCGTCGCCGAGCACCATGTCGGAGCTGGTCTTGTCGGTGACCTGGGTGCAGTACCGGTAGGAGACGATCTCCCGCAGTTTGGTGGGCACGCTCTTGGCGTCCGGGCGTTGGGAGGCGTAGACGGGCATGAACCCGGCCGCCGGGCCGCGCCGGGCGATGCGGGCCATCTTGCCGATGATCCGGCGCCGGTCCTGCTCCGATTCCAGCGCCTCCAGATACTCCTGGAGTTCGTCGATGACGATGAGGATCAGCGGCAGCTCGTACTTGCGCATGATCTCGGGGGTGAGTTTGCCTTCCGGGCACAGCGTGGTGGGCAGGGTGGCGAACAGGGTGAAGCGCCTGGTCATCTCGGCGATGAGCTCGTCCAGCATCGCCTCCAGCGCGTCCAGGTCGCCGGCGTCGGCGTCGGCGCCGCGCACGTAGCGGTGCGCCACCGCCGCGACCGGCCGGAAGTCGGCGCCGCCCTTGCCGTCGGCCAGGTAGATGCGCACCCACACGTCCAGGACGGCGGCGCCGACCAGCAGCCGCATGGAGAACGTCTTGCCGCGCCGGGGCAGGCCGCCGAAGAAGGCCGACTGCCACAGCAGGCTGATGTCGATGCGGTTGCCCTGGGCGTCGCGGCCGAACGGCACCGGCGTCCAGAAGTCGAACGCCTCGGCGTTGATCAGCTGCGAGGGGACGGGGTCGCCCAGGTAGGGGTCGTCGTCGGCGACCCAGATGGCTATCCGTCCGGCGTGGCCGCCGGCGGCGGCGCGTACCCGCTTCATGATGAGCTGGATCTCATCGACGCCGAGTTCGGCGGCGATGGTGTTGCGTTTGGTGATGGCGTCGGCCGCGGTCTTGCCGCCGCCGCGGGGCAGGTCGAGGGTGGCGGACCAGCCGTCGCCGAGCCGTCCGATACCGACCCCGACCAGCGTCAGCGCGGCGTCTTCGCCCTTGAGCAGGCCGGCGGCGCGGAAGGCGGCGTTCAGCTGCTCGGCGGCCAGGTCGACGCGGACCGGGGCCGGTCCCGCCGGGGCGGCGTCGACCAGCGGGGCTTCGTCGTCGTGGCGGCGGCCACAGAAGGCACCCAAGGTCACCGCCACCAGGCCGGCGGCCGGGTAGACCCACCAGCCGGCCGCCTCGGCGACGCCCGGCAGGCCGAACCAGGCGGCGCCAGTCGCGACCGCGGTGACGGCCAGGCGGGCCAGCCGCCCCCTGGTCAGCTGCTTACGCGCCGCCGCCAGTTGCAGTTCGGCGCCGCGCAGACTGAGTGCGGCGTGCTCGGCCTCGGCCCCGACTTTGGCGTGGCGGGCCTCGCGGGCGGTCAGCCGCAGCTGTCGGCGCAGCGCTTTGACGTGGGCGGCCCGCTCGGGACCGTACAGCCACACCGCCCACCAGCGCAGTCCCCGCCAGCAGGCGCGCATGCAGCGGCCGGCCAGCCGGGCCAGGTAGTGGGGCGAGCGGCGGGTGTGGAAGCGGGCATGCCACAGGCTCCACCGCGCCGCCCACGCGGCGCTTTCGCGTACCTGCCGCTTGGTCGGCATCTGCCACGGCGGCAGGTCGGGCAGCTCCTGCCGGCGGGCGCGCGCCAACCACCCCTGCTCCGGCTCCTGCTCCTGCTCCTGGGCGGGCTCCTGCCCGGTGAACGGCTCGGTCAGCGTCTGCGGGCCGGGCGGGAACAGCGGCGGCGCTTGGCGGGTGTGGAGCGGGACCACGACCCCTTCCAGGGGGTGCTGGTCGTCGTTTCGGCTGCTCATGCCCACACCCCCGGTCCGCGGCGCAGCCGTACCGGCCGCCGGTCGAGGGAGACCAGGGAGGCGGCCAGGCAGGCCAGGAAGGCCAGTGTGAGGGCGGCGCCGTACAAGCCGGTCCGCAGCGCGGCCGCCACGGTCAGGGCCAGCGTTCCGGCCAGAGCTTGCACCAGCGCGCGGGCGATGCGCTTGCCGCCGGCGGCGCGCAGGTCGGTCCAGGCGCGGGCCGGGCTGGTCGCGGCCGGACTGTCGGGGCGGGCGGCCAGCAGCGCGAGCAGCACCCCCAGCAGGGCGAGGGTGAACAGGTTGTGCGTCATCATGGGGTCACCTCGTGTCCGTTGCAGCGGGCGGGGTTGCAGGGCGCGGCCACTGTTCTTGGCGGAGTGGAGGCCGCGCCCTGCGTGCGGGACGGAGTGTTCTTGGCGGTCAGCACGACCAGCACGCCGGCCGCCCGGCCTCGGGCCAGGACCTCGGCCACCGCCTGGCGGACAGCAGCGCTCTTGCCCTGGCCGGGCAGGCCGCCGAAGAGGGCCTGCGACTCGTCGACGACGACGGTGGGCGGCGTGTCGGGGGTGGTTGTCGTGGCGGTCATCGGGTGGTCCCTTCGTCGTCGGGCGGCTGGGCGAGTTCGTCGCGCAGCCGGGAGGCGGTCTCGGTGGCGCAGCCGAGCGCGCGCTGGATCGCTCGGGCGGACGGCTGCGGAGGCAGCTGCCCGGCAGCGATCAGCTGGTGCAGGCGCTGGCGGTGGACGGGCTCGGGCAGGCCGCGGACGAGTCCGCCGAACGGCTTGCGATGCTCTTGCTCGGGGTCGGCGTTCACGCTGTACGCCGCGACCGTAAGGGGGGTTGCTGGATCTCCGACTCCGGGCCTGTCGGCGAGCCCGTGGTCGAGGGTGGCGAAGCGGGCCAGCACTCGCGGCCAGCCCGTTACCACCATGTAGGCCACAGCCGGGCCGAGCAGGTGCAGCACCAGGCGGGGGAAGCTGAACTGCTGGCCCTCAGGCAGGCTCCACGGCAGGTACGGCCAGGCGTTCATGCCCAAGGTGAGGGCCAGGAGCAGGTATTCGATCCGCTTGAGCACATCGTCGTGGGCGGGCTGGCCGCGAGTGGCGAAGAACGCTTTAGCGCCGACGAAACACAGCAGCGTGATCGACATGAACGGCTCGACCAGCCAGGCGAACAACCAGCGCGGCGACCACGGCTCGGCGCCTTCGGAGGCGAACGCCTGCACCCCGGCCGTCGACCAGCCCAGCGCCAGCACCAGCCCCACCGCCAGGCCGGCGTTCACCCGACGACGAGCCCGGGCCGCGCCGTAGGCCAGCGCGGCCGGATCTTGCGACAGCAGGTGCAGCCGAGCCGCCTCGCGCGCCTTCTTGCGCCGCTTGCGCACCTTGGGCGTGTCGATCAGCAGCGGCGCGTCGTCGTCTTGCAGCCCGGCCAGCAGGTGCGCTTCGGCGACTTCGGCGCGCAGCTGGCGGACGCGCTTGGTCTCGCCCGACACGATGGTGTGCGCCGGGCGGCTACCGTCGTCGTCCACCTCGCGCGGCAGGTTGTCGACGTCGGCCGCCTCGGGGATGACGGGGAGCCGGTCGGCCAGGTGGCGTTCCAGCTCGGCCAGACCCCGCGCTATGTCCTCGGGGTCCGGCTCAGGGATGGCGATCGGCGCGCTCACTGCATGCTCCGCAGCAGCTGGCCGGCCATGCTGGTGACCGCGCGGGTGATCGCGCCGCCCCACGTGGTGGCGCCGGCGTACATGCCGAACAAGGTGGCGGTGATGAACGTGGGCCACTGCTTGCCCTTGATCATGAAGGTGGCGACGGCAACGATGCCGAGAATCAGGCAGATGACGGCCTGCACGGTGGCAGCGTTCATGACAAGACTCCGATCGAGTCGGCCGCGGTGCCCGCGGCGGCTGGGTGGTTGAGGGGGTGGAGCGGGCAGCGGAGGGAGCTGGCTGCTCCGGACACCTCGCCCGCACAGATCGGGCGAGGATCCGCAACGTCAGCGCTACTTGAGGAGCACGCTGCCGACGCCCTTGCACACGGTGCAGGTACTGGCCAGGACGCGGCCGGTGCCCTTGCAGGTGGCGCACTTGACGACGTGGCCCTCGGGCGTGGGCTGCGGGTTGTCGCACATGGTGTTCTCCAATCGGTGGTGGTGGAGCTGGCTGCTCCGGGCACCCGCCCGGCAGGGGAAGAGCCGGGCGGGCACCCGCAACGTCAGCTGTCAGAGGTGGGCATGACACTTCGTGGCGTGGCTGTTGGCCGTGTTCTTGTCGCCCCGGCCCCGCTCCCTGCAGCCGAAGCAGAGCCAACAGCCCGGATAATCGGCCTCAGGAACATCGCGGTCCCGGGTCCACTCGACGGTGCCCCCTCCCGCGTTGCGGTAGATGATGCGGTCCATTCCGGCCATGACCTCTCCTCTCGTCGTGGAGCTGCTGCTCCGGACACGCGCCCGGCCGGGGCCGGGCGCGATCCGCAACCTCAGCGCTTGCCGCTGCCGTTGCAGGTGGGGCACTGCGCTGCCAGGGCGAGCCCGTTCGCCGCCGGCGTGCCGGTGATCTGGCCGGTGCCTGCGCAGTCTTCGCACGTGTCCTTCGCGGTCATCAGCTCCACCTCGCCTTCTTGCTTTGGTCCCGGGCGGCCAGGCGCTGCTTGATCGCTTCCGGGTGGGTGAGGGAGTCGAGGTGGGGGTTGGCCTTGCGCGCCCGGTCGCGGAGCTGGTCCATCTCCGCGTCACTGATGTGGAGCTCGGATCTCTCGATGTCTCGGCGTGTCATCAGCCCAGGTCCTCCCAGAGGATGCACCCGCAGTCGTCACAGACTTCGACCGTGTCGTTTTCGCGCAGGGTGCTGCTGGTGGACTCGCACTCGGGGCAGGGCGGGTGATATTCCATGGGTTCCTCTCGGTTGCCTTGTCGTTTGTGGAGCTGGCTGCTCCGGGCGCTCTCCTGGCCTGGGGAAGGGGTCAGGCGAGCACCCGCAACGTCAGCGCTGGATGACTGGCTTGTTCACGTCCCGGTGGATGACCGTGACGGCGACCCCGTGCGCCCGCAGTTCGGCGGCGACGCCTTCAGCCAGTACCGGGGCGCGGTGACGTCCCCCCGTGCAGCCGCAGCCGACGTTGGCCGTCCGGCCGGTGGCAGCGGCCAGGGCGCGGGCGGCAGCCGCGACGTGGACGATGACCTCCGGCACGCCCGGCGTGGCCAGAACGTGCCGACGTACGACGTCGTCAAGGCCAGTGAGTTCGCGCATCGCCGGGTCGTGGTGAGGGTTGCGGAATGTCCGGCGGGCATCCACCAGCAGATCCACCTGCGGTGCCGGGGCGTGCCCGTGGCCGAAGGACGTGACGACGACTTCGGCTGTCATGCCGCCGTCCAGCCCTGGCCGTTGCACGACCCGCACCGCACCTCCACGGTCGGGTACGACCCGGTGCTGTTGGGCTTCTGGTCGTAGTCCTTCCTCATGCAGTTGCCGACCCCGTTGCAGTCCTGGCAGTGCTGCTTGACCACCTGCGGGTCCGTCGACTTCCTGTTACGCAGTCCCATGTCTTTCTCCTTCGTCGGTTGTGGATTCAGGCGGCGTCGCCCGCGTCGGGGCAGTCCCGGCCGCCAGGGCAGCCATGCAGGCCGCACGTCGGGCAGATGCTGGTCTTCTCGACGTGGGCGCTCATGTTGTGGTCGCGGGCGAGTTGGGCCCACGACTCGGCCCCCCGCCTGGTCAAGGTCTTCTTGGCGCTGTGGCCGTTGACGACCACCCGGTAGCGGTCCGCGCTCATCTGCGCTCCCTCGCGTAGCTAGTGGCGCTCAGCCGCGGAACGAGTCCCGCGCCTTGTGGACGGCCTGCTCCACCAACTGCTCCGCCTTCGCCTCGCCGACCGCGTTGACCAGCTGAGCCTTCGCTTGCTTTCTCGCTACGCGGGAAGCGCCAGGGTTCGCGGCCACAGCGGCGAGCTGGTTGCGGACGTTGGTGTTCACGCTCTGGTCCTTGGCGCGGGTGAGCGTCCCGCTCGGCATCCGGCTGCCGGCTCCGGCGTTGGCGACCTTGTCGAGGAACTTGAACATGACATCTCCTTCTGTCCTGATCGGATGTGTCGGGATGGTGGAGCGGCTGCTCCGGACGCCCTCCCGACAAGGGGCGGGAGGGCATGCGCAGCCATCGCTCAGAGCGGCTCGAACCTGCGAGGGTGTGGGCGACGGCTCAGACGCCGAGCAGCTGCTCGACAGACGAGACGGCGGGCAGCCGCACGGCCCAGGCCGGGTCGGACCAGTCAGTCGGCAGCTCCCACGAGCGGCGCGGCCGGTAGAAGTCCGCCGCCGCCCGCCGGCAGATGGTGGCCAGCCACGCGCCCGCGTTCTCCTCAGCGCCCTGCAGAGACGCGATGCTGCGGGTCACCCGCAACCACGTCTCGCCGGCCACGTCCTGGGCGACATCGGGCGAGAGCGTGAACCGTCTGGCGACCGCGAGCACACGGTTGCGGTGCAGGTCGTACAGCCGCGCCACCCGCTCGGCGGCCTCACTCGACAACGGCACCTGCGGGCCGGCCGGGCGGCTCACCGCCGCTTCCCTTTGCCGTCGACGGGCATCGTGCGCCGCAACTCCCGGTCGTAGTCCCGACGTGCGCGCGGGTCCTCCGTGCCCCAGTCCGGCTGCTCGAAGCCGTCAGCGGCCTCGTGGACCAGCCGGGCCTGGACCTTGCGGTAGGTCTTGTCGTGCGGAGTGTGTGCCATGCTGGATCTCTCCATGTCGTGTGGAGCCGGACGGCGCGCTCAGCTCTTGGCGGGGTCAGGCGCGCCGTCTACGGCAGGACTTGTTGTTACGCAGAAGGCTTGGCCGGGGTGACCGCCTCGGCCCAGGTCTTGCCCTCGGCCAGCGCGGCCTGGGCCTGCTCCTGGGTGACGTAGCCGGTCGGCGGATGCTCGGCCAGCCGCTCGCGCAGGTCAGCGATCTCCCAGTCCATGCGCGCGTTCGGCTCGGCGAGCGCACGCAGCGCGATCACGGCGTGCACCGTCCGGCGGCCGAGCACCCGGCAGCGGGTCTCCTCGCCACCGATGGTCGCGGCGTGCGGGACGTCGAGCGCCTCCAGGACGGCGCGCAGCGCGTCGAGCAGCTGCTCGTTCTCCACGCGGACCCGGTCATAGGCGTCAACGACGGCCAGGACCTCATCGCCGTCGGCCACCGCGCACAGGCCGCGCGCGTGCTCGTCGACGATCCGACGGCGCAGCCGCTCGGCATCCTGCACCGTCCACGAGCGCCCGCCGACTGCCTTGATCTGGTCGGTGGCCATCACGGCAACCGTCCCTCGGGCTCGCCCTTCCTGGGGGTCCAGTGCATGGGCCGGCCACCCTTGTCGGCAGGCTTGAGCGTGAAGAAGGGCCGGTCGTTGTAAGGCTCGTCCGCGTGCGGGCGTTCGTCGTACTGGGCCTCTAGCCATGCTGCGGCGTCGGCCTGCTCGCGGGCGGCCATCACGCCACCGCCGGCGGCCTGGCCTGAGGCCGGCCGGTGCGGGCCTCAGCGACCGTCGCCAGCAGCGCCGCCGCCAGCTCCTCCGCCTCGTCCAGGCTCAGGCTCTCCTCCCGGACGTCGGTGATGTCGTCGACCGGGATCGTCACGGCCCTGACCCGAGCCTCAGCGCCGACGGCGGCGGTCAGGTCCACGAACACGACCTGGCCGGCCATACGCACCTCGGCCTCATCGCCGAAGTGCTCCAGCGCCTCAGCCGTCTCCCCGTCATGCTCGGCCACGCACCAGGCAGGGCAGCCGACGTAAACGGCGCCGTAGGTGCGGGCGATCCCCCGCGCCAACCGCTCCAGGGTGAGGTTGCTGCCGTACCTGGCAAAACTGGCGAGCGTCACGTCGGTCGTGGAACACACCTTGACCAGACGGCCAGCGTGCCGCTCCACCACCACACGCGTCGCCTCGGCAGGCAGGTCACTGCCGCGCCGCAACTCCGGCGTGATCGCCTCGACCGTGATCGAGTGCGGAATGTGCGCCAGGTCCGCGCGGGTCACATCGTGCTTCCACGGAGGCAGCACGACGACGGCGCCGCCGTTGGCTGGGATCTGGACGGGGCCGGCCAGGGAATCGACCGGTGTAGCGTGGATGTACATCGAATCGGGCTCCAAACTGATCGATGGTCCGGCCTCGGCGGCTCCACCCGCCGGGGCCACTTCATTGCAGTGCGTCTGAGACTCGAACCATCGCGATGCCTCTACACGCGCCGGAAACCGGATCTCTCGCGGGAGCTGGATCTCTCCACTGGATGAAGCTCTGCCGGTTTGCCGGTCTGCATACAGAGGACCATAAGCCAGCGTTGCGCGCTGGTCAAGGGGGTCTGTATGCAGACCAGCAGAGAGCGCGTATCCTGGGAGAATGAGTACGGGACAGGACTACACCGACGCTCGCCCGCTCCAGGTACGCATGGCGGACGATCTCCGTCGCAAGATCGAAACAGGCGAACTTGGCCAAGGTGCGCAGCTGCCAACGTATGACGATCTGGCGCGGGAGTATCTGTGCAGCCTCGCTGTAGCGCGGAAGGCCGTCGACCTACTTCGTCAGCAAGGTCTGGTGATCACGAAGCAGGGACTTGGGTCGTTCGTGCGGGAACGGTCGGCAATGGTGCGTCACGGCGTAGAACGATATGCCAGGCATCATTGGAAGGGCATAGAGCCAGCCACAATCCTTGGCGCCGAAGCCACGAATCAAGGCCGAAAGGCCACCCGAATTATCCGCGGTCTAGGCGTCACTCCAGCGCCTGCATTGGTCGCGGAACGGCTGGGTATCGCCGAGGGCACTGACGTCTGGGCGCGCAAACGAACGACGTTTCTCGATGGCAGACCGAACCAACTCGCCGATTCTTACTACCCCCTTGCCATTGCCCAAGGAACACCGTTGATGGAAGAGGAAACAGGTCCCGGAGGCGATTTCGCACGACTGGACGAAGCGGGTCATTCTCCCACGCGCATCAGAGAGGAATGGCACGCAAGAATGCCTTCGGGCCCCGAACGCGCCGCGCTTAGACTGCCGGACGGAACGCCTGTAATCGACTTTATAAGAACGATCATTGATCAGTCGGGAGAACCAGTCGAAGTGATGCTCTCAGTAATCGCTGGTGACACCACTTCGTTCATCTACGAGTTCCCGGTTCCGGATTAATCAATCATGTGAGTGACTTTCGGGGACCGAACGGTTCGATCCCCGCCGTCAGAGACGATAACTGCCTGGTCATCTGCCAGGGTGACCAGGCGATCACCTGCCGTCCAACCGTCGATAATTCGGGAAATCTTGTCGTGCACCCGCACATCATCTATATGCGGAAGAACGAAGAAATCTACTAGCCAACCTCCTTGAGTGGTGGCTAGATCAGGCGCTAGCTCACGCTCATCAAGATCGTCTATATATGCTACGTCGGGGCACGTGACTATCGCTCCGGCGCTCACTCCCGCATAGACGGACTCAGTTGGTTTCAAGGCATCCCAAAAACGAGTACGTTGCATGTGATGCAGAAGGAAGTACGTATTTCCTCCTGGCACTATCACGAGCTCGGCTGAATCAATGACGTGCGCCACCTGCGACACGTCGGCCCTCGCCAATTCCAGGTCCTGAAATATAAATCCATTGCGACTCAACCATTCACGTTCTTGATCTATCCAGGGGGCGTCAGCATAGGCCGTGCCTGCGGTCGGTATGAAGACGGTGCGGAGTTCGGCCGGGTGGGCAGGGAGAACTGCTTTCAGGCCGCCTAGATACTTCGAGGCGAGGAAGAGGGTCCGAGTCATGGAATGCAGTCTATGGGGCACCTGGACGGACCTTCCAGTAGTCGGCCTCTCATTCGAAGCAAGGTGAGGGAGGCGCGCTCTCTGCCCCTGCAGACCCCTCGCCAAGAGCGCGCCGAACAGACGAGTGATCAGGTAATCGTCAGCCCGCCGTATACGTTCCCTGCCTGCACCACGGCTCCGGTGACGCTACCTGTGACGGTGTTGCGGACGATCGGTGCATGGGGCGGGATGTTGACGCTGGCCGCAACGTCGATGTCGGCCACGTCCGTACCACCGAGGTCGTCGAGATTGCCGCTCTGGATGACGGAGCCGTCGACGGCTCCGTTCACGTCGTTGTGCGTCTCCCCTGGCCGGGAAGTGGCGTGCTCTGCACGCTCGTCACTGTGTGTCATACCACCCTGTACGGCTCTGGGGCCCCATTGGGCTCAATTCTCCCTTGCAGCCTGCCGCCTGGGAGGATGAGACAGTCATGACAGAGCAGGATGCCGCCGACGCGGCGCTGAGGGCCCTGAGCCGCGCTGAGCGCGCCTACACCGGCGGGATCTGGTTGCCGAGCGGCGCGGAACGCGCGCTGGCCGCGCGGCTGCAGGAGGCGCTCGGCCGGACGATCGGCCAGCTGTGGGAGCGGCGCCGGCCCGGTGAGGTAGCGGATCCCGCGACGGCCCCGAGCCCGCTCGCGCCCCAGTTGCGCGCCCTGGTCGAGACGGCGGCGGGCCCGCTGGCGACCTGACACAGACGGTAGCCGCCTACGCGCAGGCCTGGACGGCTCCCGAGACGGACCCGGCGCGCGAACGGCAGCGTGTTCTGATGCTGTACGGCCAACTGCTGGCCGCCGTGATCCGCGACGATGCGAGCTACTGAGGCTGATGCGGCCACGGCCATCACTTGCCGAGCTCGTCCGGCTCGGCCGCCAGTCGCAGCGTCTGCCACCCGTCCGCGCCCGCCACCACCTGCCAGGCCGGCGGCCACACCCGCCGCACGCCCGTGCCCGCCGGCGCCAGTCGCACGCCGCTCAGCTCCGCCGCCTCTAGCCCTGTCGCCCCGGCGAATCCGGCGTGGCGGGTGAAGGTCGCCTTGCCGAATTGAGCATCGCTGGAGAAGGTTGCCTCCTCGAATCGGGCAGGGCCGGTAAAGGTCACCCCGTCGAACCAGACGGCGCCGGTGAAGGTCGCCCTGCTGAACCAGACATTTCTGGTGAAGGTCGCGTCGCAGAATTGGGCGGGGCCGGTAAAGGTCGCCACGCCGAATTGAGCGTCGCTGGAGAAGGTCGCCTCGATGAACAGGGCGCCGGTAAAGGTCGCCCCAATGAACCCGGCGCCGCCGGAGAAGGTCACCCCAGCAAACCCGGCGTTGTGGGTGAAGGTCGTGTCGTTGAACTCGGCGTCGCTGGTGAAGATTGCCCCGCCGAACTCGGCGTTGCGGGTGAAGGTCGCGTCGTCGAACTGAGCGTCGCTGGTGAAGATTGCCCCGCCGAACTCGGCGTCGCCGGTGAAGGTTGTGTCGTCGAATCGGGCAGGGCCGGTGAAGGTCACCTCGCCGAACCGAGCGTCGCCGGTGAAGGTCACCTCGCCGAACCGGGCGTAGCCGGTGAAAGTCGCCTTGCCGAACCGGGCGTCGCCGGTGAAGGTCGCGTGGCTGAAGTCGGCATTACCCATGTGGCAGGCGCGGAGGTCGAAGTCGATGAGGACGGCACCGACGAGGTAGAGGCGGCTGTTCGGCCAGTGGCGCGGGTTGGTGTCGAGGCGGCGGGCCGGCCACCGGCGGCGTGGGGTCGGGGAGTCGTCGTATTGGAGATGGGCGGTAAGGATGCGTTGAGCCGTCAGGCGGACCTGGCGTTCCTCATGCGGATTGCGCCCGCTGCTGCTCGTACCCGAACGGGCCGAGCCACTGTTGCGGGCAGTCCGCTGCGCGGCGCGGATCTTCTCGCTTCGATCCTCTCGCGGCGGGGTGTAGGGCATGCGCAGGTAGGAGCAGATCACGTCTACGATCGTCTGACGCAGCGCCGGGGTGTCCTGAGCGAGGCGTTCCAGGGCGTACAGGCCGGCCAGGCGGACCGGGGCCTGGGAGTTGCCGAGTTGCTCGGCGGCCTTGGTGTACAACTCGGTAACCCGGCGTTCGGCCGCGTCGTGGGTGGTGTGCGCCGTGGCCAGCTCCTGATGGCGCTGCCGGCGCACCGCGAGCATCAACGTCACCGCGGCGCCGACGCCAGCCGCAGCCGCCAGCGCCGTACGGGCAGCCTCAATCCGGGCGGAGATCTGCTCAATGATCAACAGCTTGTTCAGGTCCTGCAGCAGCCACTCCACAGTGCCCCACGCAGCCCCGCCGATCAACAGCGCTGCCGGGAGCACCCACCACCACATCGAGCGCGGCGGCCGTAGCTCGGGAGGACGGGCAGACGGCTTGGGAGAGCGCGGGAGAAGGCCCATAACCCCATTCCACCCCGCCGTACCGCGCTCGCCGGGGACAAATGCTCAACTTGTGATCAGACGTCAAACGGTGCCTGGCGACGGTCGCGTAAACGGCAGCCCTGTATCTACGACAGCTGGCCCCCAGACTCGGGTTCATGCGTGACCAACTGAGTGACAATCGCCGGGGACCGCGGCGAACGTCGACAGACGTTCACGCACTCTTCGCGCTGGGCATCGTTAGACGCTCGACCGGGTCGAACTGGCATTCGGTTTGCTTGCGGAGCAGGAGGACGCCGGTTCGAATCCGGCCGAAGGCACTGTGGCCGATCCCGAAGCGAACGAGGGACCAAGTTGTGATCTTGGTGAAAGCGGGTTTAAGTCCCGTCGGCCACCCCACGTCGGTGTCATCGAGAGGATGGGGAAACCTGCGGGGGCCCTCCGCTCTCCGTTCTGGCCGCGAAGAAGAGCACCGCGCAGGCGCCCACCACGACCATGAGGACGACGAGTACGGACACCAGCACCAGCGCGAGCCTGCCCGGCGACCTCCGGGACCGGACCGCGGATGGGCGGAGCATGGTGGCGGCATGAGAGGCGTGCGGGGAGGCACCGGTCGAAGCGGTGGGGGCCGGTTCGCCCAGGTGGGCCTCCTCGGCGATGGCGGCGGGGTCGCCGAGCCGGTCGAGGATCGTACGGATCCCGGCCTCGGTCGGTGGGTCCAGCTCGGCGCGGGCCACCGTGATGTGCTCGCGTAAGTCGGCGAGGAGGTCCTCGCGGCGCGCGGCGGACAGGCCGGCGGTCGCGTACGCGACCTCGGCCAGATAGTCCTCGACGAGCCGGTCCAAGGGATCCGTTGAGCGGTTCATGAGTTCTCCGTTCCGACGATGTGGTCCACGGCGTCGCGGAAGGCGGCCCATTCGGAGCGGAAGTGCGCCAGCGCCGCCTTGCCGTTACTGGTCAGCCCGTAGTAGCGCCGAGGTGGACCGGTGGGTGACTCCTGCCAGGTGGTGGCCACCCAGCCGGTTCTGCGCAGCCGGGACAGCAGGGGATAGAGCGTTCCTTCGCTGGTCGTCAGGGCCGTCTCGGCGCCGAGCCGGCTGACCAGCTCCACGCCGTAGCGTTCCTCGTCTTCGAGCAGGGCCAGCACGCAGAACTCCAGGGTTCCGCGGCGAAGCGCCGTGGCGAGACCAGTCTGGCTTTCCATGCTGTGCATGCTACCTTGCGAAGCAAGGATCCATGCGCGGAATACCTCTACGGTGAGGTTTTGTGCCCACACCCTCTGGCCCCTTCACCGGGCGTACGATCGACGGCCTCGCACGGGACCTGCGCGAAGGCCGGACCACCTCGACGGCGCTCGTCCAGCTGGCGCTCGACGCCATCGCCGAGCTCGACCCGCTGCTCAACGCGTTCGTCACCGTGGACGCCGCCGGAGCGCGGGCCGCGGCGCGGCGGGCGGACGACGAGCTGGCCGGCGGCACTGACCGGGGGCCGCTGCACGGTGTGCCGGTCGGGGTGAAGGATCTCATCATGGTCGCCGGGCTGCCCGCGACCATGGGCTCGCGGCACTTCGCCGGCCACGTCGCGGTCGCCGACGCCGCCTGTGTGGCGCGCCTGCGTCAGGCCGGGGCCGTCGTCATCGGCAAGACGAACACCCACGAGTTCGCGTACGGCCCCACGGGCGATCGCTCCGCCGCCGGCCCGTCGCGCAATCCGTGGGAGCCCGCGCGCATGTCGGGCGGCTCCAGCGGCGGCAGCGCGGTCGCCGTGGCGGCGGGCATGGTCCCGCTGGCCCTCGGCACCGACACCGGTGGCTCGGTCCGCATTCCGGCGGCGTTGTGCGGGGTCGCCGGTTTCAAGCCCGCGTACGGGGCGATCCCGGTCGACGGCGTCTTCCCCCTGGCGCAGACCTTCGACACCGTCGGCCTCCTCGCGGGCCACGAGCAGGACTGCCTGATCGCCTACCGGACCCTCGTTGAAGCCTGGGTTAGGACCGACGGCCGTCCGGCGCGGGTCGCCTGGCTTGATCCCGCCGGCGTGTTCGCCTGCGATCCGCAGGTGGCCCGTACGGTGCGCCAGGCCGTGGAGGCGGGCACCGGACCGCTGGAGGAGCTCGCGTTCCCTGCGAAGGACGCGGACGAGCTGCGCGAGACCTTCACCGCCATCCAGAGCAGCGAGACGGCGGCGGTACACGCCGACCGGCTGGCCGAGGCGCCCGAGCTGTTCGACCCCGAGGTGCTCGAACGCGTGCGCGGCGCCGCCGAGCTGCCGGGCTGGCGGTACGTACGGGCCATGCGGGCCCGCCCACGGCTCGCCGAGAGCGTCGGCGCGCTGTTCGAGCGGCATGACGTGCTCGCGCTGCCGACCGTACCGCTCACCGCGCCGTTTCTCGGTCAGCGCGCGACCGAGCTGGACGGCGGGCCCGTCGCCGTGCGAGCCGCCCTGCTCGCCCTGACGAGCATGTGGAACGTGGTCGGTTTTCCCGCGCTGAGTGTCCCGGCCGGAACGGTGTACGGCCTGCCGGTCGGGCTGCAGCTCGTCTGCCGTCCCGGGTGGGAGCACCTGCTGTTCGAGACGGCCGCGCTCGGCCGGGCGAGGCATGGAAGTCCGCCCGCCGGGTAGCGGCCTGCGAATGCGGATCCAGGACTGGTTCCTCACGGACCAGGAGAGAGGCAACCCGGCGACCGAGCTCGACGCCTGGTCGACGGGTAACGACGTACGCCCGCTGATCCACGGCGCGACCTACTTCGCCGAGCTGAAGACCTGTGTCGAGGCGCTGCGTAAGGACGACTTACTGCTGTTCGCCGACTGGCGCGGCGATCCCGACGAGCGGCTCACCGAGAACGGGCCCTCCGTGGGCGACGCGATGGCCGCCGCCGCGCACCGAGGCGCGCTGGTCAGAGGGCTCATCTGGCGTTCGCACCTGGACCGGCTACGCTTCAGCTCGGCCGAGAACCGGCATCTGGGTGAGGCGATCGAGGCCGCGGGCGGGCAGGCCGTCCTCGACACGCGGACCAAACCGGGCGGCTCGCACCACCAGAAGTTCGTCATCCTCCGTCATGACCGCGACCCGGCCACCGACGTGGCCTTCCTCGGCGGCATCGACCTGTGTCACAGCCGCCGTGACGACGCCGACCACCTCGGCGATCCGCAGGCGTGCCCGATGCCCGGCGAGTACGGCCGGCGGCCCCCATGGCACGACGTCCAGGTCGCCATCCACGGCCCCGCGGTGGCGGAGGTGGAGAAGGTGTTCTGCGAGCGCTGGGAGGACCCCGCGCCGGAGACCAGGGATCCGATCAGGCGGCTGCGTGACCACTTCGCCCAGATGGACGACGTTCCTCCGCTGCCCGAGCCGGGACCGCCGCCGCCCCCGGCGGGCACGCACACCGTACAGATCCTGCGCACCTATCCCGCCCGGCACAGCGGCTACCCGTTCGCTCCGGACGGCGAGCGGAGCGTGGCGCACGCCTACCAGAAGGTGCTCCGCCGGGCCCGTTCGCTGGTCTACCTGGAAGATCAGTATCTGTGGTCCACGGATGTGATCGAGCCGTTCGCCGAGGCGCTGGAGCGCGAGCCCGGCCTGCGGATGGTCATCGTGGTGCCGCGTCACCCCGACCAGGACGGCTGGCTGGCCGGGGCCGCGAGCCTGATCGGCCGGGTCCACGCGCTGAAGCGGCTGCTGCGGGCCGGCGGCGACCGGGTGGCCCTGTACGACCTGGAGAACCATGAGGGCACCCCCGTCTACGTGCACGCCAAGGTCTGCGTGGTCGACGACGTGTGGGCCTCGGTCGGGTCCGACAACGTCAACCTGCGTTCCTGGAGCTACGACTCGGAGCTGAGCTGTGCCGTACTCGATGAGCGGGAGGATCCGCGCGAGCCGTCCGGCGCCCGCCGGTTCGCCCGCGAGCTGCGCCTGGCACTGATGGGCGAGCATCTGGACCGGCCCGAGGACGGCGCGGATCGCGACGAGCTGTGCGATCCCGTGGCCGCGTTCGACGCCTTCGCCGACGCGGCGGCGCGGCTCGAGGCCTGGCACGCCGGCGGCAGGAAGGGTCCGCGGCCGCCGGGGCGGCTGCGGCCGCATTCCTACCCCGAGCTGCCTCGGGTGCGCGGGCTGCTCGCCACACCGCTCTACCGCCTGGCGGTCGATCCCGACGGGCGGCCCCCCGCGCTGCGGAGATCCAGGACCTTTTAGCGCTCGCTGCTGTCTTAAGGCCACCCTCCGTGATCACTCGGCGGGGCGCTGCCCTATCCTGTACGGCTCTGAGGAAGGGACCCGAGTGAACGTGAGCCTGCGCCCGGTCCGTGCGGCGGACCTGGATGTGTTCGAGGAGAATCTGGGCAGCCCGAAGGGGACCGGCGAGCAGCAGTGGTTCGGCCATCGCACCCTGCACGCGATGCGCGAGGAGTTCGCGGCGAGCGGGCTGCTGAGCCCCGAGGGCGGCTATTTCACCATTGACGCCCGTGGTGAGGTGGCCGGGTGGATGCACTGGTTCCAGCGGCTCTGGGGTCCGCGGCACACCTCCTGGTGCTGGTCGCTCTCCATCGTGATCTTCCCGCGCCACCGCGGCAAGGGCGTCGGCAGCCGGGCGCACCGCGAGCTGGTGACGTACCTGTTCGACCACACCCGGGCCGAACGGATCGAGGCCATCACCGATGTCACCAACCTCGCCGAGCAGGGCGCGCTGGCCAACGCCGGATTCGAACGTGAAGGCGTGATCCGCCGGGCCCAGTGGCGCGGCGGGAGCTGGCACGACCAGCTCCTGTATTCGGTGTTGCGGCCGGAGAAGTAGTCACGAGAGCTCCCCGCAGGCGGCGGTGCACCATTGTCGATCCTGCGCCAGTGCGTCGAGCAGCACAATCAACCGCTCTGAGCTGAGGGGACGCCAGTCCGCCTGGCGCCGTCCCCGCTCTCAGCGGACGCCGCGCGGCCTGAACTGGATGCTGATGCGCGGCCCGGTGGGGCGGGTGGTCTTGGGGATCGCGTGCTCCCACGTGCGCTGGCAGCTGCCGCCCATCACGATGAGGTCGCCGTGCCCCAGGTCGTGCCGGATCGACGCGCCGCCGCCCCGGGGGCGCAGCAGCAGCGGGCGCGGGGCGCCGACCGAGATGATCGCGACCATGGTGTCCTCGGTGCCGCCCCTGCCCAGGGTGTCGCCGTGCCAGGCCACGCTGTCGCGGCCGTCGCGGTAGAAGCAGAGCCCGGCCGTGCGGAACGGCTCCCCGAGCTCCTCGGCGTAGCGCTCGTTGAGCGCGCGCAGGGCGTCGTCGAGTGCCGGATCGGGCAGCGGCTCGTCCTCGTCGTAGAAGGCGAGCAGCCGCGGCACATCGACCACTTTGTCGTACATCCGGCGCCGTTCGGCCCGCCACGGCACCACCTCGGCCAGCCGGGAGAACAGCGCGTCGGCCTGCGCCAGCCAGCCGGGCCCGAAGTCGATCCACGCCCCGCGCTCCAGAGGCGTCCGGCGGATCGCCGAGCCGACGAGCTCCTCGGCTCCCAGCAGAGAAGCTTGGAAAACAGCCGTCATGGCATCAAGTGTAGGCGATCGTTCAAACATTCATTCGATTAGGTCCGCAGACCGGCTGCGCCCGGCCGTCACGGCCGGGCGCGCGGCTCGTCGTCCCACCCGCCCGGTCTGTACGGCACGCAGCCCGTACAGACCGGGGCGGCCACGCAGGCCGCCGATCCCCACGGCTCCAGTATCGGGTATGCCCGCCCGTCACGCCTGTTACCGCGCACCCCTTTTGTGGCGCTTGCTACCGTGTCGGTCAGGTGGGGCCGCGTGGGCGATGCCGCTGAGAGCGGTCAGGTGCGGCCGCGGTGGGCGGCGACGCGTTCGCGGGTGGCGCAGCGGGTGCTGCAGTAGCGCCGCGGGCTGCCACCCCCGAGGTCCAGGTACGGCCGGCGGCAGGCGACCGAGGCGCACAGCCCGCCCGGCACGCGCTGGTGATCGGCCAGCAGGACGGCCAGCGCCAGGGCCGACGAGGCCAGGAACCACTCCCCCCACGGCGCGTAGTCGTCGCCGTCCACGTGCAGGTGCCAGGGAGTCGTGGCCCCGTGGTTCGTCAGGCGGGGCGCCCGCGCGGCCGTCGCCAGAAGATCGTTCAGCCGGGCGGCCGCCACGTCGGGACCGGCGGCGGCGAAGACGGTGACCAGCCGCTCCGCCGCGGCCCGCATCGCCGCCAGGTCGGCCTCGCCCAGGTCCAGGTCGCCGGTTTCGCCGTGATCGCGCAGCACCCGCGCGACCGACTCCGCCGACGGCTCCTCGTGCAGCAGCGCGACGCACAGATCCACGGCCCGAGCCGCCATCGCTTTGGTCGAGTGAACCGCCACGCCAGCAGCGTATGCCCGGAGACACGGAAACGGCGGGGCTCCCCCAGCCCCGCCGTACCGCGTCGAACCTGACGAGAGCTCAGCCGCCGCAGGCCGCGAAGACGTAGCTGTCCTTCAGGAGCGAGTAGTGGTCCCGGACCTTGACGGCCCCGGTTTCGGTGTCGATCTGGACGATCGTCATCTTGTTCGCCTTGCCGTCGGGGTACTGCACGAGATGCAGTGTCACCTGCTGGTCGCCGGTCCAGTCGATCATGTTGAGGTCGCCGGCCGGCAGCTTGACCTTCCGCTTGGCGATGATCTGGTCGCTCTGCATGTCGTACAGGACGAGCTGGGACTTGGCGCCGCCCATGACGACGTTCGCGGTCGTCCGGCCGTCGGCCGCGAGGGCCGACGGGGAGTTCGCGGCGACGATCTGCGGCGGCGTGGCCCGGTACAGCTGCTCGCCGGACTCGCTGTAGGCGATCAGGTCCGTGACGGACTCGTCGGCGGAGACCTCGGTCAGCAGTTCGCCGCCGTCGGCGCTGAAGCCGAGCAGCGTCTGCCCGCCGGGCGTCGAACCGAGCAGGGCGCCGGTGGCCGTGTCGAAGATCCGCGTCTTCACCGCCTTGTTGGTGGCGAAGACGGTCGCGAGCCTGCCGCCGTCGTCGGAGAGCTGGAACGTCACGTCGTACTGGGCCACGCGCGGCAGCGCGTCCTTGGCGAAGACCTTCACCCCGCCCCCCATGGTCCGTACGGCCAGCCGCCCGGACTTGGTGAAGTACGCGACGCGCCGGCCGTTACCGCTGACGGCGATGGGCGCGACCTGGGTGTGCGACGACTTGCCGTTCGCCTCGCGGGCGATGGTCTCGGCGTCGGGCAGGGAGCCCTTCTCCCCGCTGTGCATCATCAGCCGCCACTCACCGCACGGCCGCTGCTCGCCCTTGACCGTGCAGCCCTTGACCGAGGCATAGCGGATGCCGTCGTGGTGGTCATGTGGCATGGCCTGGGCGGCCTGAGGCGCGGCCACCAGAGCGGCCAGCCCTGCCGCGATCGCCACGGCGATCCTGATCTTCATCGTCGTCACTCCCCTGCCACTCTGAAGGCGTACCTGGTCTTGCTGATCGAGTACTTGTCCGTCTGCGTGGCGGCGCCGGTCTCCGTGTCGACGGTGAACTCCCGTACCACCGCCGTCGAGCCTTCGTCACCTGTCTGCACGAGCACCGTGAGCCGCCCGTCCGCACTCCACTGGGCGAGGTACGGCGTCTGCCCCGCCTTCAGCGCCAGATCCACGCCCGCGGAGAGGTCCCCGGTCTCCAGGTCGTAGATCCGCAGCCGAGGGACCTTCTTGGCTTCCTCGTCCCCGGAGATGATCACCGCGACGGTCTTGCCGTCGGCGGCCAGCGCGGTCATGGCGGAGTTCGCCACGACCTGCGACGGCGTGCGCCTGACCGAGGTGCCGTCGGTCCGGTACGCGATCAGCGTGAGGGTGTTGTCGCGATTGAAGCGCTGGGCCAGCACCTCGCCCCCGTCAGTGCTGAAGCCGTTCATCGAGTCCTTGGCGGGCAGCTCTACGATCTTGCCGGTGGCGATCGTGACCACCTTGGTCGGGACGCGCTCCTTCTCATCGGTGGAGTCGACCAGCAGCCTGTCCCCCTGGGGCGACAGGTGCAGGCTGAGCGGGCTCGTCCCGTACCGCTTGGGCACCAGGGACGCGGCCAGCACCTTGACCGGTCCGCCCGCCGCCTGCCGTACGACGATGCGGTGGTCGCCGGCCCGCTCGTAGGCGATCACGCGGCCGTCGCCGCTGATGGCGAACAGGCCGGCGTCGTCGAGCCTCCTGCCCTTGCCGTCGATCTCGGTGGTGGAGGCGTCCTTGACGGTGAGTTTCCCACCGTCGCGCGTGATCAGCTGCCAGTGGCCGCAGGGGTAGGTGGTGTCGTTCTTCTTGTCGGTACAGGTCTTGATCCAGGCCGCCCGGACCTGGGAAGGGCCTGCTTGGGCGTGCGCGGCGGGGGGAGTGATCCCCAGCCCGCCGATGACCGCCGACGCGAGGAGCGCGGCGGCCGCTGAGGTGTACCTCATGGTGGTGTTCCCTTCACTCGTCCGGTTAGATACCGGCCGAGCGAAACGGGTTGATCACAGGTGAGACACATTCATGTGCCCGCCCGGACAGGGGGGTCAGCGCAGCGGGCGGCGGCCCGCGAAGCCCAGGTCCGTGCGGTGATACCAGGTCAGCTCGGTCTCGCCCTCGATCCAGCACAGGCGTACGGACACCCCGTCGAGCACGGCGGGAAAGTCGACGAGGACCGGCGCGATCCCCTTCACCTCGATGCCCTGGCCGGTCCAGGTGCTCAGGATCTCCTCGATGCGCGCCTCGATCGCCTTCATCTCGGGGATGCCGCCCAGCGCGGACACGCCGGCGCTCTGGCGGTCGAAGGCGATCTCGGCCAGGTCGGCTCGGGCAGTGATCAGCTCGCCGGCCGCGTCGATGATCGACGGCATGAGCGAGCGCGCCTCGTCGAGGGTGAATGTCCTGGCCATGCCCGAACGCTATCGGGTGCGCTCGTGGGCGCGCATCATCGTCACCGGTTGGGCTCGTAGGCGCGCACGAGCAGCTGCTCGGCGTCGTCGAGGTAGGCCTCGAGGAAGGCGGCGGCCTCGTCCGGCCGGTCGGCTTCGAGGAGCTCGAGGAGCTTGCGGTTGCGGGTGACGAACGGCTCGTGGAAGGCGCGCGGATTCTTCATGACGTGGAAGACGAGCCGCAGCTCGGCCAGAAGCTGGCGCATGGCCTCGTCGAGCCGGGGGCTCTGGTTGAGCGTCACCAGCGCCTGGTGGAAGCGGATGTTGGCGGTGCCCACGCCGCGCCAGTCGTCGTCGGCGGCGGCCCGCTCGGCGTCGGCCACGGCCTCCCTGATCACGGCCAGCTCCTGGCCGCTCGGGCGGCGCCGGACGGCCGCGCCCTCGATCACCCGGCGTACGCGGTAGAGGTCCGCGACGTCCTCGGCCGACAGGATCCGCACGAACACGCCCCTGTTGAGCCGGTGGTCCAGCAGCCCCTCGTGGCCGAGCAGCCGGAACGCCTCGCGCAGCGTGTTGCGTGACACGCCGAGCGCGTCCGCGATGGCCTCCTCGGACAGGCGCTGACCTGGCTCGAAGAAGCCCTCGGTGACACGGTCGCGCAGGATGTCGGCCACCCGCTCGGCCGTGCTGCTGCGGCCCAGCCTGGACCGGTCATGTTCGAGATCCGAAAGGGGGCTGTCCGCCGCGTCATCCACAGTCAACAGGGAATCATCCAACAAACCTCTTGTCGAATTGTTCAACGATCCTTATGTTGATAAGAACCCCCTGATCGAAGGAGCGATGATGACAGGCTCCACGCGGCAGACCCGGCGGGTGATCCTCGCCAGCCTGATCGGCACTTCTCTGGAGTGGTACGACTTCTTCCTCTACACGACCGCGGCGACGCTGGTCTTCGGCAAGCTGTTCTTTCCCACCTTCGACCCGCTCAACGCGACCCTGCTGGCGCTGACGACCAACGCCGTCGCGTTCGTGGCCAGGCCACTCGGCGGGATCGTGTTCGGCCACTTCGGCGACCGCGCGGGCCGCAAGACCGTGCTGGTCGTGACGCTGCTGGTGATGGGCGTCTCCACGTTCCTCATCGGCGTGCTGCCCGGCTACGACAGCGTCGGCGCGCTCGCGCCGGTCCTGCTGGCCACACTCAGGTTCATACAGGGGCTGGGCCTGGGCGGCGAGTGGGGCGGCGCGGTCATCATGTCGCTGGAGCACGGCGACGACCGCCGTCGCGGCTTCAACGCCAGCTGGCCGCAGGTGGGCGTGCCCGCCGGATACGTGCTGGCCACCGGGACGCTGGCGATCCTGTCGTTCACGCTGTCGGACGCGGCGTTCCTGTCGTGGGGCTGGCGGGTGCCGTTCCTGCTGTCGGGCGTGCTGGTGCTGGTCGGGCTCTGGGTCCGGCTGAAGGTCACGGAGTCGCCGCTGTTCACGGAGCTGGCCCAGCAGGGCGCCAAGGCGAAGATGCCGCTGCTGGAGGTGCTGCGTACGCACCCGCGCGCGCTGCTGTCGGCCTTCACCGCGCGCATCGGCGTGGACGTGGCCTTCTACACCTTCACCGCCTACATCCTGGTCTACCTCACCGGCCCGCTGAAGCTGGAACGCTCGGTGGGGCTGAACGCGGTGCTGATCGGGTCCGCGCTGCAACTGGCGCTGATCCCGCTGTTCGGCGCGCTGTCGGACCGGGTCGGCCGGCGACCCGTCTACTTCGCGGGCGTGCTCGGCGCCGCGGTCTGGGTGTTCGTCTTCTTCCCGCTGCTCGACACCAAGTCGTTCCCGCTGATCGCCCTGGCCGCGATCGTCGCGCTCATCACCCACGCGGCGATGTACGGCCCGCAGGCCGCCTTCATCGCCGAGTTGTTCAGCACCAGGCTGCGCTACAGCGGCGCGTCCATGGGGTACCAGGTCGCCGGGATCGTCGGGGGCGCGCTGGCGCCGATCATCGCGCTGAAGCTGTTCGCCGCGTACGGCACCACGACGGCGGTCTCCCTCTACGTGGTGGCCGCGCTGGCCGTCACGGCCATCGGCCTGGCCATCGCGCCGGAGACCCGCGACCTGGACATCACCGCCGACCCCGGCGACGTAGCGCAACGAGTCTGAACGCCCTGCCTTCGGCCGGAACCCGTCGGCCGTACCTCCGCAAGTCTGCCGCGAAATGCGCGGGCGGTAGCTGCCACCGCCGCCCGCGCGGGAGGTCTCCGTGCGCATCACCCTGTCGGTCATCCTGGTCCTCGCCGCGCTGCTCGCGATCCCCACCGTCATCGGGGCGATCGGCGGTCTGGAGAGCACCGAAGGCGGCGAGATCGCCGTCGTCCGCGACGGCGGCTGGTTCGACGACAACCAGGTACGCCAGGTCATCGACCCGGGCTCCGGCCTGACCTGGACGGGCATGTGGTCCTCCGTCCACCCCTACCCCGCGCAGCAGCGCTTCTACACGATCACCGCCGACGCCAAGCGCGCCACCACACTCGGCGTGGACGTGGTGACGGTGCCGAGCAGCGACGGCGTGAACCTGGGCATCGAGGGCACCCTGTACTTCACGCTCAACCTCGACCACGACACGCTGAAGAAGTTCGACGACAAGTACGGCACGCGCACGTACCGCGCCCAGAACGACGAGTCGCTGGCCGCGTGGGACGGCGACGACGGCTGGTCGGCGTTCTTCGGCCAGGCCGTCCGCCCCGTGGTGGACAACGCGCTGCGCGCGCAACTGGGCAACATGCGCTGCGCCGAACTCGTCCCCTCGTGCTCCCTGCTGGCGAACACGGCGCTCAAGGACCAGGGCGCCGACGCCAAGACCCAGGACAGCAACACGAACATCACCAGAGTTCAGAACACCGTCAACGCCACCCTGGCCCGGGACCTGCCCGAGACGCTGGGCGGCGAGTTCTTCACCGGCCTGCGGTTCACCCTGGCCAAGGTGACGCTACCGGCCGAGGTGCAGCAGGCCGTGGACAGATCGCTGGCCGCCAACGCCGCCGTCTCCGAGGCCCAGGCCCGGGTGGCCCAGGCCAAGGCCGAGTCGGCCGCGAACCAGGCCCGCCAGGAGGGCTACGACAAGTGCCCGGCCTGCGCCGAGATCGACAAGCTCAAGTCACTCCCCCAGGGCATCACCGTCTACGCCCCGGGGAACCCGCAGTCCATCGTGGTCCCGGCCCGCTGAGTTGATCCCGGCCCACGGAGTTGATCCCGATCCACGGAGTGATCCCGGCCCACGGAGTGATCCCGGCTCGCTGGGTGATTCCCGGCCCGCTGAGTGATCTCGGCCCGTTGAGAACCGTCCGGGCGCTCGTGTGCGATAGCTGAGGTGTGAAACGGTTCCACCTCAGCCGGCGCGAGCCCCCGGACGTCGGCTCCGACAGCACGGACGCCGAGTTGATCGCCGCGATCGCCGCGGAGAGCGTCACGGCGCTGCGCCTGCTCCACCGCCGGCACGCCCCCTGGCTCAGAACCCGGCTGGCCCGCCGCTGCGCCGATCCCGACGCGGTGGACGACGCCCTGCAGGACACCTTCCTCGCGGTGTGGAAGTCGGCGGCCCGCCGTCGTGGTCGCCGTGGTGGGACAAGGCGCTGGTCGTCGGCGGCTACCTGCTGGTACGGGCGCTGAGCGGGCCCGCCGGCGGGCGGCTGGACGTGTTCGAGCCGCTGACCGCGCTCGGCGTCGGCGCGCTGGCCGCCGCCCTCGGCGTGGCCGTGGGCCGATGGGTCAGCTGGCTGATCGCGGGGCCGGTGGTCGTGGCCGGGCTGGGGTTGCTCATCTTCTTCAACACCAACCCCGGTGCCTGGAGGCTGCCGGTGATGCAGACGCACTGGATGGACTGGCCCGACCGCCCGACCGGCCCCCACCTGGTCTGTGCCGTACCTGTGGCTGGTGGTGTCAGGCCGTGACCTTCGGTGACTCGTCGGCGCGGGGGCGGCGCCAGGAGCCCTTGAAGGCGGCGATCGAGAGCAGGAAGACCACCTGGCCGGCCAGCGCCACCCACAGCCAGGTCCCCCATCCGCTGGCCGCGACCACCATCGGCGCGATCACCAGCAGCGCCACGATCATGACCCGGACGACCATGCCCCACAGGCCCAGCGCCGCGCCCTGGAGCCGGGCGTCGACGTCCTCGGCGTCTTCGGAGAAGTTCGCCATCCAGGGGACGTAGGCGACGCCCAGGACCAGGAACAGGATCGCGTAGACCAGAGTGACCGTGCCGGCCGTGGCGCCCGTGCCGATGAGGCTGATGAAGTACGCCAGCGTCGCGATCGTCAGCACGATGCCCACGGCCGTGAACGGCTTGCGCAGTTGCAGCCGGTCGGAGATGCGGCCGACCACGATGACGGCCAGCGCGTTGAGCAGGATGCCCAGGGCGACGACGCGGTTGGCCTCGGCGGGCTCCATCCGGAACGCGGTGCTGGCCAGGATCGTCTGGCCGAAGATCGCGAAAGTCCAGTAGAGCACCTGCCAGCCGGTGTTGCCGAGCACATGGGCCCACAGGTGGCGGTGCCGGAGCAGCTCCTTCACCTTGCCCGGGTCGATCTTCTCCTCGCTGGCCACCGCCTCCTCGTACCGCATGACCTGGGCGCGCAGGGCGGCCGACGGTTCGGCGATCTGCCAGATGATGACCCCGCACAGGACCAGCGAGACGACGCCCATGATGATCGCCTGCGACTGCCAGGCGTTGCCGAACATCGGCAGCGTGAAGCCGGCGATGAACGAGGCGAGGAAGGAGGCGCCGACCGGCCCCCAGGTCCAGAACGCGAACGCCTGCGCGCGGCCCAGGCGCGGTGAGAAGTCGCGGACGAGCGAGGCGGTGATCGTGATGCCCGCGCCCTCGATGAACAGCATCAGGCAGCGGACCGCGAACAGCTCGCCGACCGAGTCCACGGTGGCCAGCAGGAAGTTGCAGGCCGCGGTGACGGTCAGCGTGGGCACCAGGATCGTGACCCGGCCCCACCGGTCGGACAGGATGCCGCCGAACCCGGCCGACAGCCCTCCCACCAGCACCGAGACGGCGGCGATCTGCCCGTAGACCGTCAGGGACATCTTCAGGTCGTCCAGCAGCAGCGGCAGGATGGTGGCGATCGTCGTCTCGAAATTGGCCACCAGACTCGCCAGCACGGCTATCGCCAGGAGCCAGACCCGTCGGCGGCCGACGGGGTACACGTTCAACTCACGGACATAGAACGGCTTCATCTGAATCGCGGCGCGGAGACCCGGTCCTTCAGGGCCGGGAGGAAGCGCCACCCCTCCTTTCGAAAACAGTATGGAAAGACTCGGTCACGTTCGGTAATATGTGCGGTGGGTGAGGGCGCTGTGCCAGGAGGTGCGCGATGGCGATCCGCCGCTCCGCCACCAAACGCCACGGCCTGCCCTCGATCGCGCAACTGCGGCTCACTCCCACCCCGGCCCAGGCCGACGCGCTGGCCGCAGCGGTGCAGGTGTGCAATCAGGCGGCCACCGTCGTCTCCCGTCTGGCCTGGCAGCACCGCGTCTTCACCGTGCTGGAGCTGCACCGGCTGGCCTACTACGAGGTGCGCGCGCAGCTGGCCGGGCTCGGCGCGCAAGCCGCCATCCGCGCGATCGCCCGGGTCGCCGGCGCCTACGCCAACCGGCGCGCCAGCAAGAAACGCGCTCACATCTTCCGCCCGCACGGCGCTGTCCCGTACGACGCCCGACTGATGAGCTTCAACCGGGACGCCCGGACAGTGTCGCTGTGGACCCCCACCGGCCGCGTCACCGTCCCCTACACCGGCCGGCCAGAAGACCTCAAAACCGTGGACACACTGCCGGTGGGTGAGGCCGACCTGATCTGCAGGCGCGGGGTGTGGCTGCTGCAGGTGGCCGTCATGCTGCCCAAACCGGTGACGCGCGACCCGGTTCACGGTTTCGTGGGGGTGGATCAAGGGGTGGCGAACCTGGCGGTCACCTCCGATGGTGCGGTACTGCCCGGCCCCGCCCTGGACGGGCCGATCGGCGGTAACGGCCACGTCCGCACCCTGCGGGAGCGGCGGCATCGGCAACGCCGGCGCCTGCAGCGCAAGGGGACGTCTGCGGCGCGGCGGGTGCTGCGCCGTCTGTCCGGGCGTGAGCACCGGATGATGACCGACCTCAACCACCAAATCTCGACGTATGTGGTGCGCGAAGCCGAACGCACCGGCCGCGGCATCGCCCTGGAGGATCTGCAGGGCATCCGCGGCCGGGTAAGGGCTCATCGGCTCCAGCGGCGCACCCTGCACAGCTGGGCCTTCGCCCAGCAGATCACCTTCACCCGCTACAAGGCCGCCCGCGCCGGGATCGCCTTCCTGCTGGTCGACCCCGCCTACACCTCCCAGGCCTGCCCGGACTGCGGGCACATCAGCAGGGCGAACAGGCCGGCGCGGGGCCGGTTCGTCTGCACAAGGTGTGGCCTCGCTGGGCACGCCGACCACATCGCAGCCCGCAACATCGCCACACGCGGCATAGCGGGCTGGGCTGCCATCAACCAGCCACACGCTACCGGCCTCCCCTCACCCAGACGGGACCGTGAGAGCAAACCACCAGCTTCAACCGGTGGTAGTTGATTACCCAGTCCTTAGGGGGACGGTGGGACGGTGCGTGACTGTCGCTCTAGAACGCGTTTCTAGTTGCTGTTGAGTTTGCCGCCTTATCCAGATAAGTCAAGATTTGTGGCTATCACGATGTGATCTCGGTCACACGGCCAGCGTTGTGATTGAATCGCGGCCATTTCGCAGAACACGGGTCCCTTTATAGGCATAAACTGCGCGCCTGTGAGCCTGCCTGTACGTGAACGTTCCCCCCGGCCGGGAGGCGGTCGACACCGCCGTCCCGTGCCCACGTCCCTGCCGCCGGACGCCCCTGTCCTCGTCCTCGCGGTGCCGGGCAGCACCTCGGGCGTGGCAGCGGAGATCGCGGCCGTGGTACGCGTCGACAACCCTCAGATCGAGGTACGCCTCACCAGCGTTACCGATCTCGCCGACTCGCTCCCCTCGGGGCGCGAGTCGATCGTGGTGCCGCTGCTGACCTGGGACGATCCGATCGTCCTGGCCGAGATCGGCAAGGCCGTCGCGGCGGCCGGGTCGCACGCGGTCGTGACGGAGGCGCTCGGCCCGCACCCGCTGCTGGCCGAGGCGCTGCACATCAGGCTGGCCGAGCGCGGTCTGGCCAGGGCCGACCGGGTCCGGCTGCTGAACGTCTCCAGCCCCGTCGACGCCATCATCCTGGGCACGGTCGGCGGCGAGCGGGCCGTGCACGCCGTCCAGGCGACCGCGGTGCTGCTCGCCTCGCGGCTCACGCTCCCCGTGGTGGCCGCCTCTCTCGACAGCGATCCGGGCGTGCCGGTGGCGGCCGAACGGCTGCGGGCCGCCGGCGCCACGCGTCTGGCCATCGCCCCCTGCCTGATCGGCCACGAGGCCCCGGCGGAGGTGGCCGAGCAGGCCGCCACGGCGGTCAGCGCGGGTCACTCCGAACCGCTCGGCGCGCACAGCGCGGTGGCCGAGCTCGTCGCGCGGGCTTACGGAAGCCAGCTCGCGACCTGACAACGCTGTCCAGGCCGCCACGGACGAACGAACCGCGGCGGCCTGGGCTTTCAAGCCTCGGGCTTGACCAGTGCCGCCGTGCTCTCGCGGATGATGAGATCCGTGGCCAGTTCCACCCGCCGGCTCTCCGGGGCCTCCCCGCGCTTCATCGCCAGGACCGTGCGCGTCGCCAGGGCGGCCATCTCCTGCAGCGGCTGGCGGACCGTGGTGAGCGGGGGCCAGGCCGACTTCGACAGGGGCAGGTCGTCGAAGCCGACGACGCTCAGGTCTTCGGGTACGCGCAGGCCGCGCTGGCGGGCCGCCTCGAAGACGCCGAAGGCCATGAGGTCGCTGCCCGCGAAGATCGCCGTCGGCGGGTCGGGCAGGGAGAGCAGGGCATGGCCCTGGTCGTGGCCGGAGTCGACCAGGAAGGTGCCTCTGCGGATCAGCGTGGGATCCACCTCGACGCCCGCAGTCTCCAGCGCCGCCCGGTAGCCGTCGATGCGCGCCTGGCTGCAGAGCATGTCGCCCGGCCCGCTGATCATGCCGACCCTGCGGTGGCCCAGCTCCAGGAGGTGGCGGGTGGCCGCCAGGCCGCCGTGCCAGTTGGTGGCGCCCACCGAGACCACGCCCGGCGCCGGCTCGCCCTCCGGATCGACCACCACGAACGGCAGTGAACGCGCGCTCAGCTGCGCCTGCACCCCGGTCGAGAGCTTGGAGGCCACGACCACCACGCCGTCCGTCCGCCGCGAGGCCAGCCGGTCCAGCCAGTCTCTGCCGGGACCCGCGTGGGTGTGCAGGACCGACATGACGACGCTCGCCCCCGCGTCGCGGGCCGCGGACTCGGCGCCGCGGACGATCTCCATCGCCCACGGCGACTCGATCTCGGCGAACACCAGGTCCACCAGACCCGAGGGCGTGTCGTCCTGGCTGGTGCGCCGCTGGTAGCCGTGCTCGTGCAGCAGCCGTTCGACGCGGTGGCGAGTCTCCGGGGCGACTTCGGGACGGCCGTTGATGACCTTGGACACCGTGGGGATCGAGACCCCGGCCTCCTCGGCTATCAGGGCGATCGTCACCCGCCTCTTCGCTGGCATGAGCCGGAGTCTAACCGAAACTTTCGGCCCTGAGTCGGGATCACCTCCACGATGGCTATTGACGCATTACAGACAGGCTACTTATGCTCCGGGCAAAGAAATTATCGGGGGTTTTACGAAACTTTCAGCAGCGGAGAAGGGAACCCCTATGAGGCGCAGTCTCGTACTGGTCGCCACGGCCTTACTCCTCGCCGGCTGCGGCGGTGGCGGGACCGCGGAGCCCGCGCGGAGCGGCAAGCCGGCCTCGGCCGCGAAGGTGACGCTCGAGTGGTGGCACTTGTCGACCTCCGAGCCGTTGAAGACGATGTGGGCGACCAGGGCCAAGGAGTTCGAGGCCGCGCATCCCAACGTCACCATGAAGCTCACCGTCCTGGAGAACGACGCCTACAAGGCCAAGCTGACCACGCTCACGCAGTCGGGCAAGGCGCCCGACCTGTTCGCCACGTGGGGCGGCGGAGTCCTGAAGCAACAGATCGACGCGGGCCTGGTCAAGGACATCACCACCGACGCCGCTCCTGTCATGAACGGATTCACCAAGGCGTCGCTGGCGGCCTACCAGTTCGACGGCAAGACGTACGCGCTGCCGACCGACATCGGGATGGTCGGTTTCTGGTACAACAAGCAGCTCTTCGCCAAGGCGGGCATCACCGCGCCGCCCACCACGTGGACGCAGTTCCTGGACGCCGTCAAGAAGCTGAAGGCGGCGGGGACCACCCCGATCGCGCTGGCCGGCAAGGAGAAGTGGCCCGGCCACTACTACTGGGCCTACCTGGCCATGCGCATCGGCGGGCTGCCCGCTTTGCAGCAGGCCGGAGTGGACCACGACTTCACCAAGCCCGACTTCGTCGCCGCCGGCCAGCAGCTCAAGGCGCTGGTCGACCTGCAGCCGTTCCAGAAGGGCTTCCTCGGGGCCGGCTACGGCACCCCTGACGGCCAGGCCGCGACCATGTCCAACGGCAAGGCCGCGATGGAGCTGATGGGCCAGTGGGCGCCCACCGTGCAGGCTTCATCGGGCAAGGGACTCGGCGACAACCTGGGCTTCTTCCCCTTCCCGACGGTCGACGGCGGCAAGGGCGCGATCACCGAGGCGTTCGGCGGCGGCGGTGGCATCGCGGTGGGCGCCGACGCGCCCGCGGAGGCGGTGGAGTTCGTGAAGTTCATGACCGAGGAAGGCAATCACGCCAAGGCCGTCGAGTCCGGCGGGGTGCTTCCCGTGCTGAAGGGCGAGGAGAGCGCGGTCAAGGACGCCAACCTGAAGGTGGTGGCCCAGTCGCTGGCCTCCGCCACCGGCTTCCAGCTCTTCCTCGACCAGGCGTACCCGCCAGCGGTCGGTCAGGAGGTCAACGACAGCGTGGCGCAGCTCATCGGCGGCACCAAGACGCCCCAGCAGGTCGTCGAGGCCATCACGGAAGTGGCCAAGAGCGAATGACGACGCTGACCCGGGGGCCGGAGGCGACCGCGCTCCCGGCCCCCGCCTCCCCCTCCCCGGGGCGGCGGCGCGGCTGGGTGACGATCGCGCTGTTCGTCCTGCCCGCGCTGGTGCTGTTCCTGCTGCTCGTCGTGGCGCCGATCCTCATCGCCTTCTACGCCAGCGCCTTCAAGTGGAACGGCTTCGGCGGGCTGCCGACCAACTTCATCGGGCTGGACAACTTCACCCGGCTGTTCGGCACGGACGTCTTCCGGGACGACGTCTGGCACCTGGTGGTCCTCGTCGTCCTGACCGTCGTGGTGCAGCTGCCCATCGCGCTGGGCATCGCCATGCTGCTCAACCAGCGCATCCGCGGGCGGACGCTGTATCGGCTGGTGTTCTTCGCGCCGTACGTGCTCTCCGAAGTGATCACCGGCGTGCTGTTCTCGCTGATCCTGTCGCCGGACGCCGGGGTGGGGAACCGGATCCTGGGCCTGGTCGGGCTGAACTCCGATTGGCTCGCCGACCCTGACACGGTGATGCTGTCGCTCTTCCTGGTCATGACGTGGAAGTACTTCGGCTTCCACATGATGATCTACCTGGCCGGGCGGCAGAACATCCCCGAGGAGCTGATCGAGGCCGCCCAGATCGACGGCGGCACGCCGTGGCGGGTGTTCTGGCACGTCACGCTGCCGTTGCTGGGGCCGACGATCAGGATCAGCGTGTTCCTTTCGGTCATCTACACGATCCAGCTGTTCGACCTGGTCTGGATCCTCACCCAGGGCGGCCCCTCGCACTCCTCGGAGACGATGGCCGTCACGATGCTGGAGTTCGGGTTCAAGCGCGCCCAGGTCGGCTACGCCAGCGCGATCAGCGTGGTGATGTTCGGCCTCAGCCTCGTCTTCGCCCTCGCCTACCAGCGCTTCGTGATGCGCCGCGACCTCGAGGGCGCGACCACCAGGATGGGAGACCGCCGATGAGACGGCCGACACTGCCCCTGCACGTGATCGCGTGGATCGTCGGCGCGTTCATCCTCATCCCGGTCGTCTACGCGCTGCTCGGCGGCTTCAAGAGCACCGCCCAGCTGTCCGTCAACCCGTTCGGCCTGCCCGACCCGTGGGTCCCGTCGAACTACACCGACGTGCTCACCCAGGGCTCGTTCTGGCGGCAGCTGTGGAACAGCACGTTCATCGCGCTGGCCTCGACCGTGCTCGTCGTCGCGCTGTCGGCGCTGGCCGCCTTCGTCTTCGCCAGGTTCGCCTTCCGTGGCAGGGAGGTGCTGTTCACGCTGTTCACGATGGGGCTGATGTTCCCGTTCGCGGTGGCGATCCTGCCGATCTTCGTGCTGCTGCGGACGTTCGGCCTGCTCGACAACCCGCTCGGCGTGATCCTGACGCAGGCCGCCTTCGGACTGCCGCTGACCATCCTCATCCTGCGCGGCTTCTTCAGGAGCATCCCCGGCGAGATCGAGGAGGCGGCCACCATCGACGGCTGCTCGGCCTTCGGCTTCTTCTGGCGCATCCTGCTGCCGATGGCCCGGCCCGCGCTGGCCACCGTCTCCGTCCTGGCGATCGTCGGGAGCTGGAACAACTTCATGCTGCCGCTGGTCGTCTTCAGCGACGAGTCCGGCTGGACGCTGCCGCTGGGCATCCAGCAGTTCCAGGGCCAGTACAGCTCCGACACCGCCCGGATCCTCGCCTACCTCGTCCTGGCCATGGTGCCCGCGCTCGGGTTCTACGCCATCGCCGAACGCCACCTGATCGGTGGCCTCACCGCTGGTGCCACGAAAGGGTGAACATGCTGCAGGTGTCCGGAAGCCGGCTCGTCACCGCCGACTCCACTCCGGTACGGCTACGCGGAGTGGGACTCGGGGGCTGGCTGAGCATGGAGAACTTCATCACCGGCTATCCCGCCAACGAGACGGCGATGCGCGAGGCCGTACAGGGGGTGCTGGGCGAGGATCGGGCGGAGCTGTTCTTCGAGCGGCTGCTGACCTCGTTCTTCACCGAACAGGACGCGGCGCTGCTGGCCGGGCTGGGGGTGAACTGCGTGCGCGTCCCGGTCAACTACCGCCGCCTCGAGTCCGACCAGCGGCCCTTCGAGGTCATCGAGCGCGGCTTCCGCCACCTCGACCGGGTGGTCGACCTGCTCGGCTCGTACGGCGTGTACAGCGTCATCGGCCTGCACGCCCTGCCCGGCGCGCAGAACCAGCACTGGCACTCCGACAATCCCACCCACGTCGCCGCGTTCTGGAACCATCGCCACTTCCAGGACCGGGCCATCCACCTGTGGGAGGCCATCGCCGAGCGCTACCGCGACCACCCGTGGGTGGCCGGGTACAACCCGCTCAACGAGCCCGGCGATCCGAGCGGCAAGGTGATCGGGCCGTTCTACGACCGGCTGGTCAAGGCGATGCGCGCCGCCGATCCGCGGCACGTGCTGTTCCTCGACGGCAACACCTACGCCACGGACTTCTCGATCTTCCGGGAGGTGTACGGGAACACGGTCTTCGTCTGCCACGACTACGCCCTGGCCGGGTTCGCGCACGGCGGGCCGTACCCCGGCTACACCCGCGGCGAGTGGTGCGACCGGAAGGAGCTGGAGCGGACCTTCCAGCAGCGGTGCCGGTTCCAGCGCGAGACGGGGACGCCGCTGTGGGTGGGTGAGTTCGGGCCCGTCTACACCGGTCACCCCGAGATCGACGAGCAGCGCTACCGGATCCTGCGCGACCAGCTCGACATCTACGACGAGCACGGGGCCGGCTGGTCGCTGTGGACGTACAAGGACGTGGGGCTGCAGGGGCTCGTCCACGCGGCGGGGCCGTACCTCGACAGGTTCGGGGCGTTCATCGGCAAGAAGCGGCGGCTCGGCGCGGACCGGTGGGGCTCCACCATGGAGGAGTCGGCCGACGTCCTGGCGCCGCTGCACACGCTGCTCGACACCGAGGCGCCCGGCTGGGCTCCCTATCCGTGGGGGGCGCGTTACCAGGCGGACGACCTGATCAGGCACATTCTCATCGCGCAGGCGATGCTGCCCGAGTACGCCGAGCTGTTCAGGGGGCTGTCCGACGACGACGTGGTGGAGCTGGCCGACTCCTTCGCGCTGGAGCGGTGCGTACGGCGGCAGCCACTGCTCGACCTGCTGGCCGCGAACCTGGGCAAGTGACGTGCGGCGCCGCGTTCCGGCGCGCTCTTCCGGCGTGGCGCTCCGGCGCGCTGTCTACTTCTGGCGACACGGCTGTGGCGTCACGCGGGATTGTCGGTGGCGCACCCTACGATGAGGCTCCTCACGGAGGGATACCCACATGCTGGACTCGCTGATCGTGCCCCTGTTCGTCACCACGGACCTGCCGCCGCAGGCGGACCTGGCCGAGTTCGGGGAGTTGCTGGCAGAGACGGCGCGGACGCTCGACCATGACGACGTGAGCTACGCCGCGTTCCTGGCGGGCAAGGTGTTCTGGCTCGACCGCCCGGTGCTGCCCCGGCAGCGGCCCGCGGCCGAGGGCGAGCCCAGGTTCGCGGCGCTGCTCGGCTACCTGGCCGCCTCCGGGACCGGGCACACCTCGCGTGACGTGGTGGCCGACGCGCGCCGGGCGATCGACGCCGCCGTCGCCTCCCGCTACGGCGACGTGGGGGCGGCGCCCGCCGTGTTCGCGATCCGCGACCGCGACGTGCGGGAGCGCACCCCCGACACGGCCGTCTACGTCGGCACCCGCGACGCCGCCGCCGACCTGGTCTCGGTCACGCGCCCCTACCTCTGACCCCGTCCGACGGCAGCGGCACAGGGGCCAGAGGCACGGGCGCCAGACGTGCAGGCGCCAGAGGCACGGGCGTCAGGGCGTCAGCGTGGGGTCACCTCGACGAACGAGACGCCCGGCATCGGCAGGTTGAAGTCCACCGTCACCGCGCCGCCCTCGGCCGTGACCACGGCCGCCGGGGTCAGCTCGTCCAGGGTGTTGTCCGAGCGCAGCTTGTCCCACTGGTGCTCCAGGGGCCAGTCGCCACCGCCCATCGCCCGCCAGACCGCCCCGATGTTGGAGTGCCACTCGTCGACGCGGTGGTGGGTGAGCGTGTAGTCCCCGTCGAGGCCCGCGACCGTTAAAGAGACCGCGCGTGACAGCTCGGGGGCCCCGTCGGCCTGCGCCTGGTTGAGGGTGCCGTTCCAGGCCAGCACCCCGACGCGCCCGTCCGCGTGCCGCGCCGCCCAGACCTCGACCCCACCGGCGTCCCCTTCGACCACGGTCGCCAGCTCCTCGTCGCCCAGACGGTTGGCCAGCGTGAGCGCGTGGAAGCGAGGCTTGCGCAGGTTGCCGACCGTCAGCAGGCCGAAGCCGCCGTGGAAGAGCCGTGGCGGCCGCCCCAATTCCTCGAAGTGGTCCGAGGCCACCCAGTGCGACACGGCGGCCAGCCGGCCCGCCGCCGACTTCATGCCGTGCAGCAGGAACGTGGCCCCGAACGGCCCGTCCCCGATGCCGTGGAAGTGGGTCGGGGTCGGCCCCCACTCGGTCCACCAGACGGGCGTGTCCGGCACGCCGTACCTGGCCAGAGTCGGGCGCCAGTCGAGCGGGGCGTTGCCGTAGGTGTGGGTGGAGATGAAGTCGAGCTCCGCGCCCGATTCGGCGACGTGCGCCAGCAGCTCCTCCACCCAGCCGTTGGCCGCCGAGGCGGGCCCGCCGACGCGCAACGACGGGTGCACGTTCTTCACGGCGGCGGCGCTGACGTCGTAGAGCAGGAAGTACTCCTCGGGCGTGCCCGTCCAGAAGACGGCGAGGTTGGCCTCGTTCCACACCTCGAAGGCCCAGTTCTCGATGAGCTCCTGGATCCCGTACCGGTCGACCAGGTGCTCGACCAGCGCTCTGACCAGGTCGCTCCACGCCTCGAAGTCCTTGGGCGGGGAGACGATCGCCTCGTAGCCGAACACCGTCCTGGACGGGTCGGCGGCCAGGTCGCGCGGCATGTAGCCGAGCTCGACGATCGGCCGCAGGCCGAGCTCCATGATCGTGTCGTAGACCTCGTCGACCTTGCCGAAGTCGTAGACCGCCTGGCCGTCGACCTCCTTGTAGACCCCGAGGTCGTCGCCGAAGATGGCGTGGGCGCGGACCGTCTCGACCCCGAACTCCGCGCGCACGACGCGCAGCGCCTCGGTGAGCTCCTCGCCGATGGTCCGGCCGCCCGTCTCGTCCTTGCTCAGCACGTACGACAGGTGCTCGGAGCCGATCATGTACCGCCACGGCCGGGGCAGGTCACGGGTCACGGCGGCGGCGTCGACCCGCACGCTGACCGTCGCCGCTCCGCCCGCCAGCGGAGCCGCCGCGACCGCCTCGGAGACGGGCCCGACGCTCTCCATGGAGGCGATCGCCGCGACCGTGTACGACGCCGCGCCGTGCCCTGTGTCGACATAGCGGCAGGCGGGCACGGCGGCCACGTCCACGTCGGGCTGCGAGATCGCGACGCCGTCCCTGTGCACCAGGTAGCCGATCGCCTCCGGCACGGGTTCCCACGTCAGCGTCACATGGCCCGCACCGGGGACGGCCCGCAGCCCGGCCGGCGCCTGAAGGCTCAGCTCGGCGGCCGGAACCGCCTGCCCTGAGGCCTGGTGGATGCGTTCTCGCCAGTCACGGTGGGCGGCATCAGCCGAACTCATCTGGGATCCCCGATCTTTTGGAGGGTTCACTTGGCGGGAGGGGCCCCCTGAACGGCCCACTCCTCGATTTCCATCACCGGCCGGAGTTTCGCCTCGACGCCCGCGCCGCCGAAGTAACGATGGAGGTCGCCGCCGGTGAGCACGTTGCCCAGGGCGGCCATGACCATGCCCTGGTCGAGCGCGAGGTACCACTTCGACACGGCGCCCGAGCGGACCGCGACGGAGTCGTAGAAACCGCCGGGCCCATAGGCGTCGAAGTTCTTGCGGATCTTGGCCAGGTTATCCATCGCCTGGGCCCGCGCGTACGGCAGAGCCAGGAAACTGGCGTGCGGAGTGACGACTCCCTCGCCGTAGGAAGCGGGTTCCGGCTGGGCCGGGCGGCAGCCCTCGTACCCGGGATCGGTGCTGGTGCGCTCCTCGTCGGAGGTGTAGCCCGGGGTGTCCATGCCGAGCGGGTCCACGCCGTACTCGCGGTAGCCGCCGCGCGGGTCGTTGGACGGTGAGAAGCCCCAGTAGCCGTACTTGGCCTCGTTCAGGCCGTGCTCGATCTGCGCCTTGACGAACACCGGGTGGTTGCGGCCCCAGCTCCGTGGCGCCCACTTCGCCTCGGGCACGACCAGGTCCGGCATCAGCGCCTCGAACATCGAGCCGCCCCAGTTCGGAACGAACCGCATGCCGCGGTAGCCGTACGTGCCCTCCCAGACGTTGACCCCCAGGTACGTCTTCCACGCCCCGACCGGCTTCTGGTCCTGCCAGCCGAAGTCGCAGCCGTTGTCGGGGAAGGTCCGGTAGGGGCCGTAGTAGCTCTGGGGCGGAATCTGGCCGAGCGCGATGCCCACATATTGGCCGATGCGGGTCTCGGCGGGCGCGCCGTAGTGGTGGCAGGTGGACCAGACCTTGGTGCCGGTGCCCGCGTAGTCGCTCTCGACCGAGCAGCCCTCCGGCTTCTCCGGCCAGAAGCCGCCGCGCAGCAGTCCGGTGCCCGCGTCGGGGCGGGCGGCCGGGTCGTAGTACGACGTGAAGTTCATGGAGGTGACCAGCTTCGAGGCCCGCGCGGAGTAGCGGGGCACGGCGTTGCGGACCATCATCAGGGCCGTGGCCAGCCAGCCGTTGTCGACGCTGGAGGCGAACAGCGACACGGGGTCGCCGTTGTCGGGCCAGGTGTGGACGAGCTGGAGGGTCGCCGGGTCGTACCAGTTGTAGTACTGGCCGGTCGGGGTGTCGCGGTCCATCCGCTCCAGCGCGTCGAGCACCTTGCCGACGCGGGCCGTGGCCTCGCCGGAGGCGATGACGCGCAGGTCGCGGGCGACGAGCGTGCTCCACAGATAGGTGCCGATGTTGGTGGGCGAGGTGACCTTGGCCCGGGTCTTCAGGTCACCGGTGACCTTGTCGGACGGGATGCCGGTGGCGGGGTCGACCATGGCGGCCATCGACCGCCACGTGTCCTTCGCGTACTGAAATAACGTGCTATTTCCCGATGAAGCGCTGGCCGGGCTGGGCACAGCGGCGGCCAGCACCAGCAGGCCGGCGATCACGGCTGTCTTGCGCATGGGGGTGCTCCTCAACTCGAGCTACTTGAGTCCTGTTACTTAAGGCCGGACGTGGCGATGCCCTGGATGAAGAAGCGCTGCAGGAAGACGAACAGGACGAGGATCGGCGCGACCACGATCATCGCCCCGGCGATGAGCAGGTTGTAGTGGCTGCCCTCGTGGCTGTTGAGGATGTTCAGGGCCACGGGCAGCGTGTAGACGTCCTCCGACTGCGCCACCACGGCCGGCCAGAGGAAGTTGTTCCATGATCCGAGAAAGGTGATCAGGCCCAGCGTGGCCATCGCGGGCTTGCAGAGCGGCAGCACGATCCTGAAGAAGATCCGGAACTCCCCCGCCCCGTCCACCCGCGCCGCGTGGATGAGCTCGTCGGGCAGCTCGGCGATGAACTGCCGCATCATGAACACGCCCAGCGGCGTGATCAGCCCCGGCAGGATGATGCCGAGGAAGGTGTTGACCATGCCGAGCTTCGCGATCAGCACGAACTGCGGGATCATCAGCACGATCGCCGGCACCGCCATCTGCACCAGCACCAGCCCGAAGACGGCGTTCCTGCCACGGAAGCGCATCTTGGCGAACCCGTAGCCGACCATCGAGGAGAAGAGCAGGTTGCCGGCGACGATGACCAGCGCGACGAACACGCTGTTCGCGAACGCCTGCCCGATGTGCACCCGCTGCAGAAGTTCGGAGTAGTTGTCCAGCGTGAACGTCTCTGGCCAGAACGTCGGCGGGTCGCGCCGGATCTCCGCCTCCGGCTTGAGCGAGCTGAGCCCCGCCCACAAGAACGGCCCGACGACCAGCAGCAGCCCGACGCTCAGGCCGAGGTAGGTGATCAGGTTCTGCCCGCGGGTCCGCCTCACCGCGCCCTCCCGATCCTTAGCTGCAGTACGGCCAGCGCGATGATCACCGTGAACAGCACGGTCGCGGCGGCCCCCGCGTAGCCGTAGTTGCCCACGCCGAACTGCTTGAAGATGGCCAGCGAGGCCGACAGCGTGGAGTTCAGCGGCCCGCCGCCGGTCATGATCAGCGGCTCCTCCAGGAACTGCAGGAACCCGGTCGAGCTGTAGACGGTGCAGAACAGGATCACCGGCCGCAACTGCGGCAGCGTGACCGACCTGAACCGCCTCCACCGCCCGGCCCCGTCCACCTCCGCCGCCTCGTACAGCTCCCGGGGGATCCCTTGCAGCGCGGCGAGGAAGACCACCATGTCGAACCCGAAGCTCCGCCAGGCCGTCATCACGATGATCGACGGCAGCGCGGTGGCCTGATCCTGCAGCCAGGCGGCCCCTTGGAGGCCGACCAGCCCCAAGAGCCGGTTGACCAGGCCCGCCTCCGGCTCCAGCAGGAACTTCCAGGCGACCGCGACGCCGATGATGCTGGTGATGTGCGGCAGGTAGTAGCCGAGCCGGAAGAAGGCGGCGGGCAGCCGGGCGATGCCGGAGTTCAGCGCCACGGCGGCGGCCAGGCCGAGCCCGATGGTCAGCGGCAGCCCGGTGACCACGAAGATCGCGGTGTTCAGCGCCGCCTTGCGCATCGCCTCGTCGCCGGCCAGCCTGATGTAGTTCTCGACGCCGACCGGGTCGACGGCCAGCGGGTCGGCGACGTCCGTACTGCGCATGTCGGTGAAGCTCATGCCCAGCCCGGCCAGCAGCGGCCCGAGGTAGAACACCACGAACATGAGCACGAACGGCAGCACGAACACCCAGCCGAGCCCGCCCCTGCGAAGCAGCGCCATCACTACAGGCCGGTGCCGACCGTGTCGGCCTGCGCCTGGATGGCCTTGGCCGTCTGCTCCGGCGTCTGCTTACCGAGCGCCAGCTTCTCCAGCTCGGTCTCGAACACCTTCGCCACCTGCTCCCAGGTCGGGTACGGCGGCGGCGTCTTGGCGTCCTTGAGCTGCTCGCCGAAGACCGCGAGCTGCTTGTCCGAGACCAGCTCCGGCTCCTGCCAGGCCGACTGGACGCTGGGCAGCGCCTTCACCGTGGTGTACCACTTGGCCTGCACCTTGGGGTCGGTGAGCCACTGGATGAACTTCCAGGAGGCGTCGCGGTTCTTGGCCTGCTTGAAGACCACCAGATCGGAACCGCCGACGAAGCTGGTCGCCGAGACCGGGCCCTTCGGATAGGGCGCGACGTCGAACTTGTCCTTGAAGTCCGCGCCGCCGTCGTTGTTCAGCACGCCGACCATCCAGGGGCCCGAGAAGAAGCCGCCGACCTCGCCCTTGATGAAGTTCTGCGGGAAGGCGCCCTTGGCGGTGTCGTTCGGGGCCAGCTTCTCTTCGAAGAGCGAGGCGTACTGCTTGAGCGCGGTCACCGCTTCGGGGGTGTCGAAGGTGTACTTGCCGTCCTTGACGATCTCGCCGCCGGCCTGCCAGATCAGCGGCACCAGCTCCTGCCAGGAGCCCTCGGTGTAGCCCTGCTGGAAGCCCTTCTTGGCGCCGCCCTTCTCCTTCAGCGCCTTGGCGAACGTCTTGAGCTCGGCCCAGGTCGCCGGCGGCTTGACGCCCGCCTTCTCGGCCTGGTCCGTGCGGTAGTACAGGACGCGGGTCTCGACGTACCACGGCACCCCGTACGCGGTGCCGTTCACGTCCACGGTCTGCCAGGCGCCGGGGAAGAACGCGGCCTTGTCGATGAGGTTGCCGGGCGTGGGGTCCAGCACGCCGGTCTTGGACAGCTCACCCGCCCAGGTGGAGCCGATCATGCTGATGTCGGGGGTGGCGCTGCCCGCGATGGCCGAGGTGATCTTGTCGTGGGCGACGTCCCAGCCCATCGCCGTCACGTTCACCTTGACGCCCGGGTTGGCGCTCTCGAAGTCCTTGGCGAACGCGCCGAGCGCCTTGCCCTCCTCGCCGATCCCCCAGACCGTGATCTCGCCGGCGGCCGCGCCGGTCTTGACGTCCTGCGCCTTCTCGGGCGCCTTGTCGGCACCGCGCCCGCAGCCGGTGATCAGTATCGCGAGAGTGAGCAGACCGGCGGCGGAGCGCCGGGTCGAGGGGTTCACTTGGGTTCCTCCTGGGGGTGGTGACCGCAGCTGGCGCGCAGCACCAGCTCGGTGGGCAGGACGAGGTGCTTCGGGGTGTCGCGGGCGCCGGTGATCAGCTCGTCGAGCGCCCGCGCGGCGCGCGCGCCCAGCTCGCGCGTCGGCTGGCGGATGGTGGTCAGCGCCGGGCGGGCGTGGCGGGCGGCCATGATGTCGTCCCACCCGGTCACGGCCAGCTCGTCGGGTACGGCCAGCCCGAGCTCCTCCGCGGCGAGCAGGGCGCCCAGCGCCACCTCGTCGTCGGAGCAGACGATCGCCTCGGGCCGCACCGGAGCGCGCAGCAGGGTCTTGGCGGCCTGGTAGCCGCACTCGACGGTGTAGTGCTCCGTCGGCACCGCCTCGATCGCGGTGCCGAGGACGGATCTGACCCCCTGCCAGCGCTCGTCCACGTCGTCACCCGTCGCGATCGGCGCGCCGAGGAAGGCGAACCGCTGGTAGCCGTGCCCCAGCAGGTGCTCGGCCAGCGCGCGGGCCGAGGCGGTGTTCTCGCTGCGCAGCGTGTCGGCCCCGGCGAGCGGCTCGCGCGAGACGAACACGAGCGGCATCCGCATCCGGACCAGCTCGGCTACCAGGTCGTCCGGAACCGTGTGGCCGAACACCATCAGTCCGTCCACCCGCCCCGCGAGATCCTTGACCAGGTCGTGCACGCGACTGCGGCCCTTGGTGGACAGGATCACCACCGACCGGCCCAGCTCGGAGGCCACCTCCTCGTAGCCGAGAAGGACCTCGGTGTAGTACGGGCCCGCCAGGTTGGGGAAGACGATGCCGTTGGCGGCGTGGCGGCCCTCGGCCAGGCTGACGCCGAGACGGCTGGGCGTGAAGCGGAGCTCCTCGACCGCCTTCAGCACCTTCTCGCGCGTCTTGGGCGCGACCGGCCCGGTGCCCCGCAGCGTGCGCGACACGGTCGCGATCGACACGCCGGCGAGCCGCGCCACCTCGTAGATCGTCACGTCCATCCAGGCTGCTCCTTTTTCTGTAAGCGCTTCCACCCGCAGCTGTGTAAGCGCTTACAGAAAGGCAGTCTGTCAGGCGTGTCAACATCTCGTACAGACCTCGCCCGGTAACGGTGCGGTTACGCCGACATGGGGTAGGCGGCAGGCATGCTCTATGGCAAGGAACACGTCCAGCGCTATCAGGAGACCGACGGCGCCGAGGGACACGACTGGAACAACACCACGACCCTCCTTCTCACCACCAAGGGCCGTAAGTCCGGCAAGTCGTACACGACGCCGCTCATTTACCAGAAGCACGGAGGCGTCTGCGTCATCGTCGCCTCCAAGGGCGGCGACCCGGACCATCCCGAGTGGTACAAGAACCTGCAGGCCAATCCCGAGGTCGGGGTGCAGGTGAAGGCCGAGAAGTTCACGGCTCGGGCCCGCACGGCCACGGACGAGGAGCGGCCCGAACTGTGGCGGCTGATGGCCGCCACCTGGCCCGACTACGACAACTACCAGCAGAAGACCGACCGGAAGATCCCGATCGTCGTCCTCGACCCCATCACCGGCTGACCACCGAGCCCGCCCCGGCCGTACTGTCGTACGGCGGGGCGGATGGTCCGCCGTACGACAGTACGGCGGGGCGGATGGTCCGCCTGGGACCTGAGTGGCAGATGATGAACCCATGAGTCGTGAACACCACTACAGCGTGACCGTCACCTGGACCGGCAACCTCGGCGAGGGCACCTCCGGCTACCGGTCCTACGGCCGCGACCACGAGGTGGCGGCCGAGGGCAAACCCGCCGTGCCCGGCTCGGCCGACCCCGGCTTCCGCGGCGATCCGGCCCGCTGGAACCCGGAGGAGCTGCTGGTGGCGTCGCTGTCGCAGTGCCACATGCTGTGGTATCTCCACCTGTGCTCGGTCAACGGCATCGTCGTGACCTCCTACGTCGACGAGCCGGAGGGCACCATGGTCGTGGACGCCGGCACCGGCGGCGGCCGCTTCTCCGAGGTCACCCTGCGCCCCACGGTCATGATCACCACGCCGAGCCTGCACGCCAAGGCCCTGGAGTTGCACGCCGAGGCCAATCAGCTCTGTTTCATCGCCAACTCCACGAACTTCCCGATCCACCACAAGCCAACGATCCTCGACTGCCTGAAGGGGTAGCCGCCCTAGAACGTGACGAGCGGGTCACCGACGAAGTCGGCGATGAAGTTGACGAAGAAGAAGCCGAAGAACAGGAAGTTCAGGATCAGGATCACGTAGTGCCACGGCCGGGGGCGGGCCGGGCGGGGCAGCCTGCTGTTCAGGTACATCAGCAGGAACGGGTAGATGAGCGCGCCCAGGTTCGACATGTTGGCCGACCACTCCACCAGCCCGACCGGCAGCGAGAAGTGGATGATGACCGAGATGATCACTAACAGCACGATCATGAACGGGTAGTAGAAGCGGCGCGGGTCGCCCTCGATCAGCCCGCGCAGCCGGGGGCTGGTGGCGTGCGCCGCGTCCGTGGTCACCCGGACCATGGCCTCGAAGATGCCCAGCTGGGTGGAGAAGAGGATCAGCACCCCCAGCACCAGCGCCACGTAGAACAGCGCCTGGCCGTACTCGTCGCCGAGCACCCCGGCCACGAACGTCGGCACGTCGGCCCGCGTGGGCTTCTGGCCCGACAGGGTGACCGCCTGCGACATGAGCAGCGTCGGCAACAGCATGCCGAGGATGGCGCCGACGAAGAACACGCCCCACATGTCGGTGAGCAGCAGCCGGTACCACCTGCGCCACAGCACCCGGTTGACGTCGTCGTCGGGGAAGGTGACGCCGCTGGCCAGGATCTCGCGCCGCTCGCCCCGCATCCCCGACAGGAACCCCGCGCGATAGCCCATGCCGTAGCCCTTGTCGCGGTAGTGGCCCATCACGTACCAGTTCAGGCCGGAGGCCAGGGCGGTGAAGCCGGCCAGGCCGCCGAGCTGGGTCGCGGTGATGCCCGCGGGCGGCGCGGCCGGGGTGACGAAGCCGCGGATGCCCTCCCACCACTGGCTCCACGGCACGATGAGCAGGTCGACGGCGAGCAGCGCGACAAGGATGGTGCCGACCATCACCCAGTTGGCCAGCTCCAGCGCCCGGCTGATCCGCTTGGCGGCCGCGGTGATCAGGAAGACCAGCACCAGCAGCGCGATGGCCCACAGCCGCGGCTCCTCGGCGTCCGCGGGCGCGACCACGCCGTGGACCAGCGCGTAGACGCCCTGGCCGGCCGAGGCGGCCCACCCTCCCGCGATGAAGGCGAAGATCACGACGAGCACCGACAGCGGGACCCACAGCTTCCAGCCCGGCGGCACCCGGCCCCAGCCGACCACCGGGGTCTCCCCGGTGGCGACGACGTAGCGGGAGCACTCGACGTTGTAGAAGGTCTGGAGGAGGGCGGAGACCAGAATCACCCAGCCGACGCCGACGAAGCCGTACTGCCCCACGTTCAGCGGCCCGAGCAACCACTCGCCGCTTCCTATGGAGATGCCGAGGGCGATCAGGCTGGGGCCGATCGCGTACTTGACCAGCTCTTTCGGGCCGATCTTGGAGACCTTGAACACCTCTTCCGGTGTCGGAAGGTCTGCGACGTTGAGATCTGGGCGGCTTACTCCGAGTGGATGCGACATGTCAGGCCTCCTGTGCGTTCAGGGTGATCCAGAACCCCATCGGCTACAAGACCCAATCGGCGCTTGCGGAACGCTGTCGCTTGCCCTGTTCGTTGCCCAGATATGGCTGACATCCCCTATGACAGGAAAGAACAGCTCAAGCAGATCGAGAGCGGGCTGATGCCGGGCGAGCAGATCATCGCGGTGTACGACGCCATCGGCGCCGGGACGGGGTTCCTCGGGCTGACCGATCGGCGGGTCATCGTGCAGGACAAGTCGTTCGTCGGCAAGCGCATCGCGATCACCAGCATCCCCTACAGCAAGATCTCCGCGGTGAGCGTGGTGAGCAACAAGTCGTTCGCCGGCGGGTTCTTCTCCTCGGGCGCGATCGCCATTCACGTCGGGACGCACACGTACGAAGTCGACTTCCGCGGCGACAACAAGGCGCACCACGTACATAACGTGATCTTGCATCACATATCGCGAACGTAACCGATTCCGTAAGGGGCGCGGCGGCCCGGACTGGCCTATCCTGCGGAAATCACGGGGTCACGCGAAGGGGGCGGGCTGGGTGAGCCGAGTCGCACACGTCTGTACGGCGGGCCGGGTGAGCCGAGTCGCACACGTCTGTACGGCGGGCCTGGCGGTGCTGGCGGTCGCCGCCTGCACCGCCACCCCACCGACGACGACCCAGGCCCCCGGCACGGGCGCCGCCACCACCACGCGTCCCGGCACCGCGACCCCGAGCACCCCTGGCACGGTAACCCCCGGCACGTCGCTCTCGCCGGTGCCGGTACTCGGGGGCGGGCGGCCCGCGCTCCCCGCCAAGCCCGCCGCCTGCGCCCAGCCACCGGCGGCCACCGACGACATCCGCGCCACGAAGGCCACCTCCGGCTGGCGCGTCGTGTCCACCGACGAGGGCTACGGCCAGCTGCGCGACCTCGCCGTGGGCCGCGACGGCGCCGTCTGGGCCACCCACCTCACCCAGCGCTTGACGGCCGAGTCCGTGGAGACGGCCTTCGCGGGCCTGCGGCGGTGGGACGGCAAGGGGTGGACGTCGTACCCGCTGCCGAGCGTTCAGGTGACCGCGCTCAGCGCCACCTCCGCCGGGAGCGCTTGGGTGTTCGGCCTGGCGGACGGCCGAACCGGGCTCGTCGGCGCGTTCCAGAACGACACGTGGGAGGCGCGGCGGCTCACCGGCCGCCTCGGCGACACCTTCGGCGCGGGCGGCACCGCGGCGCGCGGCGCGTGGGCGGTCAGCGGCACGTCGGCGCTGTGGTGGACCGGCTCCACCTGGCAGCACCACGACCTCCCGGCCCCGGCCGGCGCGGTGGGCGGCGGCAGCGGGAGCGGCGGCGGTTCGGGGAACAGCGGCGGCGGCAAGCGCGGCGGCGACGTGTGGACGGTCAGCGGTCCGCTGATCGACCAGGGACCGGCCGCCCGCTGGGACGGCGAGGCGTGGCAGCGGATCGACCTGCCCGTGCTCGGGCCGCCGGTCAAGGCGGAGTCCCCGCGCGTCCGGCTCAACGACGTCGTGGTGCTCGGCCCGGCCGACGTGTGGGTGGTCGGCGGGGTGTCGTGGCTGGTGCCCGGCGAGTTCACCAAGGACAACGAGCCGCTGGAGCGCTCCCGCCCGGTCGCCCTGCACTGGGACGGCGGGGAGTGGCAGTGCCGGTGGGGCGCGCTCGGGTCGACGTTCACCCAGGCCGAGCCGGACGGCCGGGACGGGATGTGGGTGCTCGACTCGACGGGGTCGCGGCTGCTGCGCTTCAGCCGTGGACGCTGGACGACGCAGACCCTCGACGGCACGGTCACCGCCCTCGCCCAGCGCCCCGGCACGGACCAGGTCTACGCGGCCGGCTCCTCCAACCCCGAGAAGGACCTGACCCGCGCCCTACTCTGGCGGACCAGCTGACCCACCCGCTCAGGCGCATGAGCCCGCTCGCCTTGAATGACCTCAGATCAACGAGGTGTAGAGCTCCATGGTCCGGTGCGCGATGCGTTCCCACGAAAAGTGCTCGACGGCCCTGGCCCGCCCGGCCACCCCCATCGCCGCGGCCCGCGCCGGATCCCCCAGCAGCGCGTTGACCCGCTCGGCGAAGTCGGCCGCGAACCGCTCCGGATCGTGCGGCGTCCCGTCGATCCCCTGGTCGATCGGCACCAGCAGCCCGGTCTCGCCGCCGGCCACCACCTCGGGAATGCCGCCGGTCGCCGTCGCCACCACGGCCGTCTCGCAGGCCATCGCCTCCAGGTTCACGATCCCCATCGGCTCGTACACCGACGGGCACACGAACACCGACGCGTGCGTGAGCAGCTGGATCACCTCCGGCTTGGGCAGCATCTCGGAGATCCAGATCACCCCGTCGCGCTCCCGGCCGAGCTCCCGCACCAGGCTCGTCACCTCGGCCTCGATCTCCGGCGTGTCGGGCGCGCCCGCGCAGAGCACGATCTGCGCGCCGGCGTCGAAGGACCGCGCCGCGTGCAGGAGGTGGACCAGCCCCTTCTGCCGGGTGATGCGCCCGACGAAGATGGCGTACGGCCGGGCCGGGTCGACGCCGTGCTTCTTCAGTACGTCGTCGTCGCGGTCGGGCGCGTATTGGGCGGTGTCGATGCCGTTGTGGATGACGCTCACCCGCTCGTGCGGGATCTCGGGATAGGCGAGGAGTACGTCGCGCCGCATCCCCTCCGAGACCGCGATGACCGCGTCGGCACCGGCCAGGGCGGTCCGCTCCGCCCAGGAGGAGATGGTGTAGCCGCCGCCCAGCTGCTCGGCCTTCCACGGCCGGAGCGGTTCGAGGCTGTGGGTGGTGACGACGTGCGGGATGCCGTGCAGCATCTTGGCGACGTGCCCGGCGAAGTTCGCGTACCAGGTGTGGGAGTGGACCACTCCGGCGCCCGCGCACGCGGCGGCCATCTCCAGATCCACCCCGAGCACCTGCAGGGCCGCGTTGGCCTCGGCGAGCCCGGCGGGCACCGGGTAGGCGGAGACACCCGGCTCGTCCCGCGCGGCCCCGAAACACCGCACCCGGACGTCGGCCAGCCGCCGCAGCTCTCTGGCCAGATATTCCATGTGCACCCCGGCACCGCCGTACACATCCGGCGGATACTCCCGGGTGAGCAGATCAACGCGCATGACACGACCTTACGATCCCTCGGGCCGTCGGGCACAGCGTGGCGGCGGCCGGTCGGACGCCATCTTCCGGGAGTCCCAAGCACGAATCACGTTCGGCGGGCGTTTCGTCGATAGATCGGCATTTTGAGGGTAGCGTCACGGATATGAGGTCCAGGAGGGTTCTTGCGGTCGTACTGGCAGGTGGAGAGGGAAAGCGGCTCATGCCGCTCACGGCGGATCGGGCCAAACCGGCCGTGCCGTTCGGCGGGATGTATCGGCTCATCGACTTCGTGCTGTCCAACCTCGCCAACGGCGGATACCTGCAGATCGTCGTACTGACCCAGTACAAGAATCACAGTCTCGACCGCCACATCTCGCGTACGTGGCGGCTGACGGCGATGCTCGGCAACTACGTGACCCCGGTGCCCGCCCAGCAGCGGCTCGGCCCGCGATGGTTCTCCGGCTCGGCCGACGCGCTGTTCCAGAACCTGAACCTGATCTACGACGAGATGCCCGAGCACGTGATCGTGTTCGGCGCCGACCACATCTACCGTATGGACCCGCGGCAGATGGTCGAGCAGCACGAGGACTCCGGCGCGGACGTGACGGTGGCGGCGATCCGGCAGCCGCTGTCGCTGGCCGACCAGTTCGGCGTCATCGAAACCGACCCGCAGGGACGGCGGATCGTCGCGTTCCGGGAGAAGCCGAAGGACGCGGTGGGGCTCGCCGACTCCCCCGACGAGGTGTACGCCTCGATGGGCAACTACGTGTTCAAGACCCAGGCGATGATCGACGCGCTGCGTGAGGACGCCCTCGACCCCACGAGCAAGCACGACCTGGGCGGGAACATCATCCCGATGCTCGTCAAGTCCGGCGGGGCGGACGTCTACGACTTCGCGAACAACGTGGTGCCGGGTTCGAGCGAGCGCGACCGCGGCTACTGGCGCGACGTGGGCACGCTCGACGCCTACTACGAGGCGCACATGGACCTCATCTCGGCGCACCCGATCTTCAACCTCTACAACGACAAGTGGCCGATCCACACCGGACACGACCCGCTGCCGCCGGCCAAGTTCGTGCACAACGACGGCGACCGGGTGGGCCGGGCGATCGACTCGCTGGTGTCCCCGGGCGTCATCGTCTCCGGCGGCACGGCGAGCAGGTCGATCCTGTCGCCGAGGGTCGTCCTGCACTCGCACTCGCTGGTCGAGGACTCGGTGCTGATGGACAACGTCAAGGTCGGCAGGGGCGCGATCGTCCGCAAGGCGATCATCGACAAGAACGTGGTGATCCCCGACGGGGCGCGGATCGGCTTCGACCTGGACTACGACCGCACCCGCTTCGCCCTGACCAGGGGCGGAATCGTGGTCATCGGCAAGAACGAGATCGTCGACCGCTGACCACCCTCACCTGGGCAGGCTGAGCAATCGGTCTGCCTTCGGCCTCGCCAAACGCTTCGGCGCGGAGGACGCGGCCACCGCCGCCCGCAGGGACGCCCCCTAGCCCTTCCCAGTGAAGTTGATCGAAGATTCGCCACTCAGAGTAAATATCTAGTAACGTTCCGTGACATGCCTTCCCCCGTGCATGACACGCTTAACGCGCTCTTTCGCAACCGTCCGGCATTGGCCGTCGAGATCCTCCGCGACGCCTTCGACGTCGATCTGCCCACAGACGCCCTCGTAGAGGTCGCCGGGAACGACTTCAACGACCGCCCCTCCAAGGACCTCCAGGCCGACACGGTGATCGTCGTGGGCCCGCGCCAGGATCCGATCCACGGCATCATCGTCGAGATCCAGCAGAAGAAAGAGGACGACAAACTCACGACCTGGGCGCGCTATGCGGCGGCGCTTTGGCTGCGGCTGAAGTGCCCGGTGGTGGTCCTCACCCTCTGCCCCACCACCTCCGTCGCCACGTGGGCGGCGAAACCGATCGTCACCAGCCTGCCCGGCTTCGTCCTGCAGCCCAGAGTCGTCGGCCCGGACCGGATCCCTGTGATCACCGATCCGTCCGAGGCGATGGACTGCATTGAACTGGCCGCGATGTCGGTCATGATGCACGGCCAGCAGAGAGCCGTGACGGAGGCCTTCGTGGCGGCCCTGAGCAAGCTCGCCGACGATGACGCTCCGCAGTATTATGAATACGGATACCGACTAGCTTCACTCGTCGCTCGGCGCATCATGGAGGACATCATGTCGTCTACCGCATGGCCGGTATACAGCCCCTTCGCCAAAGAGCACTTCGGCAAGGGGAAAGCCGAGGGGAAAGCCGAGGGCAAGGTCGAGGGCAAGGTCGAGGGCAAGGCCGAGGCCGTGATCAAGATACTCAAGGCGCGGGGCATAAGCGTCCCCCAAGACGCCCACGACCGCATCACCCGATGCACAGACCTCGACCAAATAGAAGAGTGGATCGACCGAGCAGTCACCGCGACAGCCCTCGACGACCTCTTCGCCCCTAATACTGCTTGACGCTGTAGTCATACCGGCAGGGCAGCGGATGGTCCGCGCGCACCCGCGCCCGCCCCGTCGGGTTGAGTCGTTCGTGATAGTCCCACCAGAGCTCGTCCAGCGTGTCCTCCCCTTCCCGCAGGTCGTCCACCACCAGGCCCGTCTCCAGTACCCGCCCGGCTCGGCCGACGTCGCCCGCGTTCAGGGCCGCGCGGCATTCCAGGAGGCGGATCCGGCCGTGCCAGCGGTCCTTGGGGCCGAGCTTGTCGATCAGTACCAGGGCTTCGTCCGGGCGGTCGGCGGCGAGCAGGGCGACGAGGGTCTCGATGGTGAGGGGGCGCAGCCGTGGCGACAGCGCATGGGCCCGCTCGTACAGGGCCGCGGCGCGCGACGGGGTGAGGACGGCCAGGTTGCGCAGAGCCCACGCGTTCTCGGCGCAGGCAAGGGAACGTTCCCAAGCGGCTCGGGCGCCGTCGTGGTCGCCGTCGTGATAGAGGTTCACGCCCAGGTGGAGCAGGGTGAACCAGGTGCCGCCCGACTCCTCGACCGACTTCTCCAGCAGCGCGCGCCACTCGGGGCCGACGGTGTAGGAGGACGGCGGCAGGGCGGGGGCGGGCGTGGGGATCGAGCCCTTGCGCACCAGGGCGAGCCACGACTGCTGGTCGCGCCCAATCGTCCAGTCGGCGAACGGCGTGCCCGGCAGGTTGAGCGCCCGGCTGCGCCGCTTGGCCAGGGCCCGGCGCTCCAGCGCGCCCCAGCCGCTGCCGACGTGCAGGACCTCCACGGGCACCGCCGAGGCCAGCTCTACGGCCCGCTCGTGCGCGGCCTGGAGGCGGTCGCGGGAGATCAGCCGGTCCACGGCCCGGCTCACGTGGCCGAGCGCGTCGGGATAGGAGCCGTGGGCTCGCGCGGGGTCGGCCTGGAGCAGGCCGTACGCCTCGGTCCAGGACAGGGCGGAGCGGCCGGGCAGACGTACGTGCTCCAGCTGGGTGCGGGTGAGGCCCGCCTGGATCTCCAGGTACGGCCGGTCGGGGCCGGACAGCCAGTCCTGCCAGTTGCGGCCCGCCGCGCCGGTGCCCCAGCGGAAGTGCTTGCGGCCGCGCAGCAGGTCGGTGGAGACCTGCGCGAGCCCGCCGCCGTCCGCGTCGAGGGCGGCGATCCAGCGGCGTTCGCCGCGTAGCAGCTCGTAGAAGAAGTCGGCGGCCTGCTCGTTGCGGGCCGGGTAGGACTGGTCGGCCTCGCGCCAGCGTGGCACCGGCACCCGGCGCAGCATCCCGTCGTAGGAGAAGTGGTACGCCTGGCGCGCCGGCGCCAGCACCCGGCTGCCCGGCGTCTGCGGCACCGCCGCGTTCGACCACCAGTAGACGGGGGCATCAACCCCCGAAGGGTTATAAATCCGGACGTGTACCAGGAGCACCGGGGACCCGGGCGGCAGGTGGACATCGAGCTGGTAGACCAGCCGCCGCATCCGTTCCCACTCGTACATCCGCAGCACCGGCACCCCATCGGGCCCCGCCACCCGGACGGCGTGGACCGGCGCGCAGGCCAGGGCGGTGTGCCCGAACGTGCCGAGGTTCCACTCCACTCCCCCCGCGAACCACGCGTTGCGCAGCCCGAGGTTGGCCAGCTGCAGGTGAGGCGGCTTGTGCAGGAGCTCGCGCCCGGTCGGCAGGTGCACCAGGGAGCGCAGCCGCCCGCCGTACTCCAGCAGGAACTCCGCGCGCAGCAGCTCGTTCTCCAGCACCGCCGTCTTCAGCTCCCGCTCCTCCCGCTCGCGGCCGTAGCCGTCCTGGAAGGTGTACGGCAGGAGCGATTCGGCGTGCCCATACGCCAGCTGGGCCGCCATCTCGGCGTCGGCGGCGGCCGTCCTCAGCCCGCCACGCGGATCGGGGAGCGTGCGCAGTGGCGGCAGCGGGTTCTCCGGGCCCAGCGGGGACACGGGGAGCACGACTGTGGATGTCCGTAGCATTTGGCGAGTATTTTCCCATAAAACCGACAGATAAGAGCTTCAGCCGGGTTTCGGGCATGATTAGACGGTGAACCGGTACGAACGCTGGAACATGCTGTTAGAGCTCGTCGCCGAGGCCGGCCGCCTGAACGTGTCGGAGACGGCGCGCAAGCTCGGCGTGTCCGCGGCCACGATCAGGCGCGACTTCGACGAACTCGCCGACCAGCAGTTGCTGACCAGGACCAGGGGCGGCGTCATCGCGCACAGCGTCTCGTACGACCTGCCGCAGCGCTACAAGGTCGCCCAGCACGCGCCGGACAACCAGCGCATCGCCGCCGCGGCGGCGGCCCTGGTGCCGGTTGGGGCGACGGTCGGGCTCAACGGCGGCACCACGACGACGGAGGTGGCCAGGGTGCTGGCCAACCGTCCCGACCCGCCCTCCGGACGCCGCGGCCCGGCGTTCACCGTGGTGACCAACGCCCTGAACATCGCCCACGAGCTGGCCGTGCGGCCGCATCTGCACGTGGTCACCACGGGCGGCTCCGCCCGCGCCGAGTCGTACGAGCTGGTGGGCCCGGTGGCGACGGGCATGCTGGCCGACGTCGCGCTCGACGTGGTGGTGCTGGGCGTCGACGCGCTCGACGTCAAGCACGGCGCCAGCGCGCATGGCGAGGGCGAGGCGGCCGTCAACCGGCTGATGGCCACCAAGGCCCGCCAGGTGATCGTGGTGGCCGAAGGCTCGAAGCTGGGCCGCCGGGCGTTCGCCCTGGTCTGCCCGCTGAGCAGGATCAACGTCCTGGTGACGGACTCCACGGCCGCGCCGGAGCTGACCGCCGGCTTCGCGGACGCCGGCATCCGGGTCATCCGGGTCTAGGACCGGCATTTGATCGTTTCCGGTGTTCTGGCGGACCCTCACCGCTAGGCTTCCCGCTCTGTGCTTGACGCCAGGAAACGGGATATGTCAGGAAGTGGGGGATCTAGATGTTGATCGCACTGGGCGTGATCGTCGCGCTGATCGTCGGCGTCGCTCTGTGGTGGAAGTTCCGCGACCCGCTCAGGGGCGCGGACTTCTACAAGTTCCACGTCGAGCGTACGTGGGCCTGGGAGCTCGTCCTCACCGAGGAGCAGGAGCGGGCGTTCATGGCCGGGCTGGAGGCCTATGACGAGGAGCGGACCGTCTTCCCGCACCGGGAGGCGGGGGCGCTGCACGTCTACAACCCGCAGATGATGGTCTCGCTGTTCCTCCTCACCGAGCAGTTCGCCGCGATGGGCCCGGGGGCGCTCGCGGATCCGGCGGGCGCCGTACGGCACCTGATCGGCCGCGCCGCGGAGGCGGAGATCGACGGCGTGCTCTACCTCGACGACGAGTGGATCCAGGAGCCCGTCGACGGCCTGGACAAGTACGACTTCACCCGCGAGATGGGCATGGCCACGCACGCGCAGGGCGTCGACGGGGGCGTCGGCGGCTATGGCGACGAGGACGCCGGCTACGGCATGCTCACGGTGCTCACCGAGGTGCCGGCGCATGTGCGGAGAATGTACGACGAAGCGCACAGCCACACCTCACCCGGAGAGATCCGCAACCGCCTCGACGTCTACAAGGCGGTGATCGAGGAGCCGGAGCCCGAGTTCGTCGCGGGGCTCGAGCGTGCCGACGGCGAGCAGAGCCGCTTCACCAACACGCTGATGTACGACTATGGCCGGGTGCTCGCCGATTACCAGGAGCTTCGCCCGCGCATGCCGCACGCCCAGCCCGTGGACGTCATGTCCGCCGCCCTGGCGCGGATGCTCACCGAGCGACGCCCCGGCATCACGTGGACCCGGCCGCCGTCACAGGAGCAGCACGACCTCGCCCTGCGGCTGATCTCGACGCGAGGCTGACGCGCGCGGGTCTCAGCGCCGCCGCCGGGGGAACCGGCCCGTGAAGACCCGTACGTCCGCCGCCTCGCCGGCCAGGTCGCCCGCCCATCTGACCGCCGTCTTCAGCGACGGTTCGGGGGCGTGGTAGGCCCGGTCGACCGACCACCACCAGGTCTTCTCCCGGCGCGGCTCGGCGGCGAGCCCGGCCGCCGCCAGCCCCGCCGGGTGACCGCCCCGCTCCCACAGCTCCGCCCACTGTCCCCGGCGCAGGTTGAGGTAGAGCAGGCCCTTCAGCTCGCTCAGCACGCCGAGGTCGCCCACAACCGCGCGGGACAGGTCCAGCGCGTACAACCGCGGGCAGGACAGCAGTGGCGTCAGGTCCACGGGCCGCTCGGTGCGCAGGGTCAGCGACCGCAGCGTGGCGTGGCCCGCCAGCGGCGCCAGGTCGATCCCGTCCATGGCCAGGTCGAGCAGTTCCACCGGAGTGTCGCGCAGCGGGGTCAGGTCCGCGCCGGGGCAGTTGTCCACCTTCACCTGCCACAGCACCGGCGCCCCGCGCACGGGCCCGAAGTCGACCCAGGGTGCGTTGATCACCGACAGGCGCTGGATCCACGGCTCCCAGCCCCGGATGGCGGCCGCGTCGGGACCGGCGACCGTCAGGGAGCGGGTCTTCTCGTGGGCGGCTCGGCTCGGCTCCTTCATGTCGCCGAGGTCGATCCACAATTCGCCGTGCTCGACCGCGTAGGCGCCGGCCTCCAGAGCGGTGACGTGCCGCCGCAGCAGGCTGGTCACGGAGTCGGCGACATAGACAGGGCCGTCATCGTGGCGCGCGCCCATGCGGATGACCTGGCCCGGCCGCCCGTCCGGTCCGGGCGCCAGGTCCACCGCCAGGAAGTCGCCCCCGGTGCTGGTGGCGAACGGGATCCAGCACGGGTGGTCCGACGCCCGTCGCATCGTCAGTGAGGGGCCCACGCCGGTGATGAGCGGCTGGAACAGATGCTGGCTCCAGCTACGGCCGGCGGTCCACCAGCGGTTCTCCGGGCGGCTCTGGTCCTCCAGCCGTTCGAGGCCGAACCAGGGGTGCCGGTCCAGGAGGCCCTCACCGCCGTCGCCGTCGACCAGCGAGTAGAGGGCGCGCAGGTCCTCGGGGAGCGTCACGCCGTACCGGACCCGGAGCTGGGCCTCCAGCCAGGCGCGGCGGGCTTCGGGGAGCGCGGGCGGCGGGGCGTACTTGTCCGTGCCGGGGCCGCCCAGGACCCGGTCACGCTCGCGTAAGTACGCGCCGAGCAGCGCGACGGCCTCCTTCGGGTCTCCCGCCGGGGCGGCATCCGGCCGGCCCCTCTGGAACTCCGTGGGCTCGGGCGGCAGCACGCCCCGATCGAGCACGTACAGGAAGCCGTGCTCGCTGTGATCCATGCGGTCCAGCGACTCGCTGACCACCGCTTCGAACCGGCCCTTGGCCTCGACAACCAACTCGATGGCGAGGTGATCGCCGCTCGCCCCGGCCAGGGCGTAGATCTCGCACATCTCCGCGTGCAGGTCGATGTCATCCGCCTCGCCCGGCTCGATGCTCAGCCCGCGGTGGCCGGACCCGTCCGGACCTGTCGCGAACCCCTGCAGCTCGGCCCGCCGCCACCCCGCGGGCGCTCCGGCCGCGATCTTCTCGGCCATCGTACGGAGCACATCGGCGATCTCGGAATCACGATCATGGTTCACAGGTCACACCTAACCATCGCGACGCGCCCGCTTCGTACCACGCACGATGATTACCGAGCGTATCCGCTGGACACGTAGCGTCATACAGGCTTCATATCGTGGGAGGAAGGGCTCCATGCAGGGCATTGCCGGATCCCCGGCGAAGGCGTTGCGGACGCCGCGCGCCGCGGGAGCCGCCGGAATCCTCGCCGCCCTGCCGCTGGGCGGCGCCATGATCCTGGTGCGCCGGGCGGTGCCCCACCAGCCGATCGGCGCGGCCGCCTATCTCGCCGACGCCGCCGGCCATCACGCCCTGCGGGTGGCGCTGGTCCTGCTGCCGTTCGGGGGGATCTTCTTCCTGTGGTTCATGGGCGCCGTACGCGACTCCATCGGAGCGCGGGAGGACCGGTTCTTCGCGACCGTCTTCCTCGGCGCCGGGCTGCTGTTCGTGGCCACGCTCTTCGTCTTCGGCGCGGCGGCGGACGCCTTTCTGACCACGATCGGCACCATGCGGGACCCGTCCCGGCCCATGGCCTTCTGGCACTACGGGCGCCACCTCACGCTGGCCCTGCTGACCGAGTACGCGCCGCGCATGGCCGCGGTGTTCACCCTGACGACCACGACCATCATGACGCGCCTCGGCATCTTCCCCCGGTGGCTGTCCTGGCTCGGCTATCTCGTCGGGCTGGTGCTCCTCCTGGTCGTCAGCCACGTCGCCTGGTCGGAGATCGTCTTCCCCGTCTGGATCCTGATCGTGGGCTGCTTCCTGATCGCCGCCCATCCCCGGTTGATCTCCGCAGACCTGCCCAACAAATGACTCTTTGCCGCCATGTCAGCTCTATGGCGTCGGGTAGGTCGTGGAGAGGGCGACTTGGCGGCAGGTGGCCGTCCGGCCCCCACGGGGAAGTGTCGGCGGGGGAGTGTCATTGTGCGAGTTGTCGTTGATCTCACGCGCTGCCAGGGCTATGGGCAGTGCGTCTTCCTGGCGCCGGACGTGTTCTCGATGCACGGCCAGGAAGCGCTCATGTACGACACCGGCCCGGACAACGACCAGCGCGAACATGTGCTCCAGGCGGCGGCGGCCTGCCCGGTCCAGGCCATTCACCTCGACCGGATGACCACCCAGCACAGAACCATGCGGCCGGAGCTGGGCCCCTCCCCCACGGGCGACGGCGAGGCGTTCAAGCGCGAGGGCCGCATCGTCATCGTCGGCGCCTCCCTGGCCGGCGCGCGAGCCGCCGGGGTGCTGCGCAGAGACGGCTTCACGGGCTCGCTGACCCTGATCGGGGACGAGCCGTACCAGCCGTATGACCGGCCACCGCTGTCCAAGCAGGTCCTGACCGGCAAGGTGCCCGCCGAACGCACCCTGCTCCCCCAGCTTCGCGAGGTCGAAGTCACCTGGCTGCCGGAGACCCGGGCGACCGGGCTGGACCTGTCCGCCCAGAAGGTGCGGCTCGCCGACGGCGGGGAGATCGGCTTCGACAAGGTCCTGATCGCCACCGGCGCGCGGGCCCGGCCGTGGCCCAAGGAGCCGGAGGCCGCGCTCGACGGCGTGTACGTCCTGCGCACGCTCGACGAGGCCAAGCGCCTGCGGCAGCGGCTGGACGCCGGCGTCGGCAGGGTGCTGATCATCGGGGGCGGATTCACCGGGTCGGAAGTGGCGTCGGTCTGCCGCGAGATGGGCCTGCCGGTGACTCTCGTCGACCACGGGCCCGTTCCGCTGCGCGGCGCGCTGGGTGGCGTGATCGGCGCGGTCGCGGCGGACATGCAGCGCGCGGCCGGTGTGGACCTGCGCTGTGAGGTCACGGTGGCGGAGCTGGAAGGGGACGCGGACGGACGGCTGCGCGGCGCCCGGCTGTCCGACGGCAGCACCGTGGAGGCCGACGTGGCGGTGGTCGCGCTCGGCGCGGTCCGCAACATCGAATGGCTGGAGGGGTCCGGGCTGGCGTGCGGGGTGTGGGGGGTCGCCACCGACGCGGGCTGCCGGGCCTTCGACGTCAACGGCCTGGTGACCGACAACGTGTTCGTCGCCGGTGACGTGGCCCGCTTCCCGCACCCGGTCTACCACTACCAGTTCGTCGCGCTGGAGCATTGGGGCAACGCCGTCGCCCAGGCCGAGGTCGCGGCCCACAACATGATCAGCGACCAGGCGCATCGCTGGCCGCATCTGTCGCTGCCGGTCTTCTGGTCCAACCAGTTCGGCGTCAACATCAAGTCGGTCGGCGTGCCGAGCTTCGCCGACGAGGTCATGATCGCGCAGGGTTCGCTGGCCGAGCGGCGGTTCGTCGCCGTCTACGGCTACCGGGGCAGGATCACCGCCGCGGTCACCTTCGACCACGGGATGTGGCTGGACTTCTACCGGCGCCTGATCGAGCAGGCCGCGCCGTTCCCCCCTGACTTCCGCTCGGTCGACCGGCTCGACGGATCACGGCCCGTTCCGGCCGAAGTGCCGGAGCGGATCAAGCCCGCCGAAGGAGCGACCGTGGTGGTGACCGGCCACGATCCGGGCGAACGCCGCGCCACGCTCGTACGCCCCCAGCGGTAAGACCATCTCGAACCCACGCGTCCAGGGAGGCACTTCGTGGAGCCGGCAAGCAGCTACCAGCAGATTCTCCAATACTCCAACCGGGCCGACCCGTATCCGCTGTACGCCGAGCTGCGCAAGACGCCTGTGGCGCGGCAGGAGGACGGCAGTTACGTCGTCAGCACGTACGAGGAGATCGTGGCGCTGCTGCACGATCCGCGGGTCAGCTCCACCGCGGGGCAGCTGCCCTCCTTCATCTCCACCGATCCGCCCGAGCACGACCGGCTGCGGCGGCTGGCGATGCGTCATTTCGGGCCGCCGCATTCGCCGCGCAAGGTCGACAGCCTGCGCGGCGAGCTGGTCCAGATCGTGACGGAGCTGATCGACGGCCTCGGGGACCGGGAACAGGCCGACATCGTCGACGATTTCGCCTACCCGTTCCCGGTCACGGTGATCTGCCGCCTGCTCGGCGTGCCGCTGGAGGACGAACCCCGCTTCCACCAATGGGCGGACGAGCTCGTGGAGGCCCTCGGCCCCGGTGAGGAGGATCTGGCGGAGCGGATGGAGAGACGCCAGGCCGTGCTGCTCACGCTGGGCGAGTACCTGGCCGGGCTGATCGACGCCCACCGCGAGAACCCGGGCGACAACCTCCTGTCCGGGCTGATCACCGACGAGGGCCCCGACGGGACGATGTCGCGGCACGAGGTGATCGCGACCGGCACGTTGTTGCTGATCGCCGGCCACGAGACCACGGTCAACCTCATCACCAACGGCATGCTCACCATGCTGCGCAACCCGTGGCTGCTCGAACGGCTGAGCAAGGAGCCGGACCTGGCCATCCACACCATCGAGGAGCTGCTGCGCTACGAGCCGCCGGTGCACTTCCTGCCCAACCGGGTCGCCCTCGACGACATCCCCATCGGGGGTGTCACCATCCCCAAGGGCGCCCACATCATCCTCGCGCTCGCCTCGGGCAGCCGCGACCCCGCGCACCTGCGCGACCCCGACCACTTCGACCCCGACCGTCCCTACATCCAGCACCTGGGCTTCGGCGGTGGGGTCCACCACTGCTTCGGTGCTCCGCTGGCGCGCCTGGAAGCCCAGATCGCGCTGCGCGAGCTCGCGCGGCGGCTGGTGAACCCCCGCCTCGTCAGCGACCCGCCGCCCTACCGCCCGAGCTCCACCCTGCGGGGGCCGCGCCATCTGGAGATCCAGTACGACGGCGTCAACCCGTACAGCGAACTGCCGGCCACGTAGCCTGATCAGGAGAGCCAGGTTTCGATGGCCTGCGCCATGGACGGAGCCTGGTCCTCCAGCATCGTGAAGTGGTCGCCCTTCACCTCCTGCTCGGTGTGCTCGGTGTGCCACGTGGCGCGCCAGTCTCCCGAGGGGGACGGCGACAGCGGCGTGTCCGGATGGAGGAAGAGGATGGGCGCCGCCACCTCGCCCAGCTCGCATTCGCGGAACAGCTTGTAGTAGCGGCCCATCGCCGACAGGCGCGCGTTGGTGAAGGGTCCGAACGCGTCTTCCCTGTCGAACATGCCCTCGACCATCTGCGTCCCTAGGTCGTCGATCACCTTGTCCTCGGGCATGAAGGTGTCGAGCAGGATCAGCCCGGCCGGGCGGACGCCGAGGCCCTCCAGATAGGTGGCCGCGGCGTGCGCGAAGATCCCGCCGGCGCAGTAGCCGAGCAGCGCGAAGGGTCTCCCGTCCGCCGCGTTGAGAACACTGTGCGCCCACATGCGCACCGCGGCGTCGGCCGTACCGGGGAGACTCTCCTCGGGGGCGAAGCCGAGGACGGGCAGCGCGAGCAGGTCGCGCACCCCCTGGAAGTTCGCCGCGAGGCGGGCGAACTGGGCGGCTCCCCCCAGCGCCATGGGCGTGCTGAAGCAGAACAGCGCGGGCTGGGCCGGACCGGTCGCCAGCTTGAGCGGCGGCGGGATCTCATCGAGCTCGTCGGGCGAGTCGAAGGAGGGGCGCAGGTCGGCCACGGCCCGCAGCACGGCCAGGCCCTGGTGTGTCTTGCCGGTGCGGGCCGCCTCGCCGAACAGCGCGCTGAGGCTGTCGCCCGCGTGCGGGTCGCCGGTCCCCGTGCCGCCGAACTCCGCCGACAGGTGCCGGGCCAGCGCGGCGGGGCTGGGGTGGTCGAAGACCACGGTGGCGGGCATGCGCAGTCCGGTGGCCGCGGCCAGGCTGTTGCGCAGCTCGACCGAGGTCAGTGAGTCGAACCCGGCTTCCAGGAAGTTCTGGTCGGGGGCGATCGAGTCGGGCCCGGAGTGACCCAGCGCCCGCGCGGCGTGCGCCCGCACCAGGTCGCGCAGCCGCTCGACCCGCTGCTCGGCCGGCAGCCCGGCCAGCTCCGCCGCCAGTGACGGGTCGTGCGCGTCCTGACCGGCCGCCGCGCCGTCGGCCGCCAGGATCTCCTGTACCTCGGGCAGCGCGCGGAGCAGCGGCCGCGGCCTGGCGAGGGTGAACACGGAGGCGAACCGGGTCCAGTCGATGTCGGCCACCACGCGGTGCGACTCGTCGTGGTCGAGGACCAGCTCCAGGGCGCTCACCGCGGCGTCGGGCTCCATGACGCGGACGCCGAGCCTGCGCAGCCGCGCGCCGACCGCCTCGTCCACCATGCCGCCGCCGCCCCAGGCGCCCCAGGCGACCGAGGTGGCCGGCAGCCCGCGGGCGCGCCGCGCGTGGGCCAGGGCGTCCAGGAACGCGTTGGCGCCCGCGTACGCGGCCTGTCCCGCCTGGCCCCACACCGCCGAACCTGAGGAGAACAGCACGAATCGCTCCACCGGGTGGCCGAGCGACAGCTCGTCGAGGAGCACCGCGCCCGCGATCTTGCCTTCGACCGTCTCGGCGAACTCCGCGAGCGTGCTCTCGGCGAGCGGCCCGTCGTCGCGTACGACCCCGGCCGCGTGCACGATCGCGGTCAGCGGCTGCCCGTCGGGCAGGGAGTCGAGCACCCGGCGCAGCCCGTCGCGGTCGCCGACGTCGCAGGCGGTCACGGTGACCTTGGCGCCGAGCGCCGTCAGCTCGGCCTCCAGTTCGGCGACGCCCGGGGCGCCCGGGCCGCGGCGGCTGATCAGCGCGAGGTGCTCGGCGCCGCGGGCCGCCAGGCGGCGGGCGAGGTTCGCGCCGACGCCGCCGGTGCCGCCGGTGATGAGCACGGTGCCGTGCGGCCGCCAGGGGGTCTCGGGTGCCGCCTCGCCGAGCGGCGCGCGCTCCATCCGCCGGGCGAAGAGGCCGGCCGCCCGTACCGCCAATTGATCTTCGCTGTCCAGCCCGGACAGCGCGCCGCAGAGACGGGAAACGCCACGCTCGTCCAGTACGGCGGGCATGTCGATCAGCCCGCCCCAGGTGTCGGGATGATCCAGGGCGAGGACGGTGCCGATGCCCCACACCACCGCCTGGGCGGGGGACTGGAGTTCGGCCGCGCGCTCCACGGCCACCGCGCCCGAGGTGAGCGCCCACAGCGGCGCGGAGATCTCCGCGCCGGCGAGCGCCTGCACCAGCGTGACGGTCATGACCGAGCCACGGGACAGGACGGGGTGGGCCGGGTGGGGGCGGTCGTCGAGTGCCAGCAGGGACAGTACGCCGGTGACCGGCTCGTCGGGAAGCGCGTCGCGGAGGGTGAGCTCGAGCGTGGCCCGGTCGTGGTCCCGGACCTGGATCGGCACCACCTGGGCGCCCGCCTTGGCCAGCCCGTTGACGATTGCCTCGGTGTCGACGCCGTCTGTATCCGGCAGGGCGACGAGCCAGGCTCCGGTCAGCGTCGCCTCGGCCGCCTCCCGTACCGGCCGCCAGGCCACCTGGTAGCGCCAGGAGTCCAGCGTCGCCGCCTGCCGCAGCTGGCGTCGCCACGCGGACAACGCGGGCAGCACCTCGTCCAGGGCGGCCGGGTCCACCTCGGCGAACCGCGGCACCTCCCCCCGGTCCACCGCCTCCCAGAACCGCCCGTCGAGCGGGTCGGCGGGGGCGGTGACCGCGGGCGCGGATTCCAGCCAGTAGCGTTCCCGCTGGAAGGCGTAGGTCGGCAGGTCCACCCGGCGGGCGCCGGGGTAGAGCGCGGACCAGTCCACGCCGACGCCGCGTACGTGCAGGTCGGCGAGCGAGGTGAGCATGCGGACCTGCCCGCCCTGCTCCCGGCGGAGCGTGCCGATGACCACGGCGTCCCGGCCGAGGGCGTCGAGGGTCTCCTGGATGCCCATGGTGAGCACCGGGTGCGGGCTGGACTCGACGAAGACCGCGTGGCCCTGTCCGACCAGCGCGTGGACGGCCGCGTCGAACCGTACGGTCTGACGCAGGTTGGCGTGCCAGTAGGCGGCGTCGAGCCCGGCGGTGTCGATCCAGTCACCGGTCACCGTCGAGATCATCGGCACGTCGCCCGTTTTCGGGGTGATCGGCGCGAGGTCGCGCAGCAGGCGCTCGCGCAGCTCGTCGACCTGGGCCGAGTGTGAGGCGTAGTCGACCGGTATCAGCTTGGCCCGGATCCCCTCGGCGGTGAGCTCCGCGACCAGGTCGCCGAGCGCGCCGGGCGCCCCGGAGACCACGGCCGAGCGTGCTCCGTTGATCGCGGCCAGGGAGTACTCATCCGGTCGGCGGGCCATGCGCTCGGTCAGCTCTTCGACCGGCAACCCGACGGAGGCCATGCCGCCGCGGCCGGCGAGCACGGCGCCGATGGCCTGGCTGCGCAGGGCGACCACGCGGGCGCCGTCCTCCAGCGACAGGCCGCCGGCCACCGTGGCGGCGGCTATCTCGCCTTGGGAGTGGCCGATCACCGCATCGGGACGCACGCCGTACGAACGCCACAGCCCGGCCAGCGCCACCATGACCGCCCAGAGCAGCGGCTGGACCACGTCCACCCGCTCCAGCGGCGGCGTGCCCGGCTCGCCGCGCAGAACCTGGGCCGGCGACCAGTCCACGAACGGCTTGAGCGCCCGCTCGCAGGCGGCGAAGTGCTCGGCGAAGGCCGGCGACTCGTCGAGCAGTTCGGTGGCCATGCCCGCCCACTGCGAGCCCTGGCCGGGGAAGACGAACACCGTCTTGCCCGGCGCTCCGGCCACCCCGCCGACCCCGGCGGGCACCTGTTCGCCGGCGGCGAGGGCGCGGACGGCGGCCAGCAGCTCCGCGCGGTCCCGGCCCACCGCTACGGCGCGATGACGGTAGGCCGTACGGGTGGTGGCCAGGGAGAACCCGATGTCGGCGGCGGACTGGCCGGGGTGGCGCTCCACGTGTGAGCCGAGCTGTTCGAGCTGGGCACGCAGGGCGGCCGCGCTCTTGGCCGACACCGTCCACGCGACCGCCGCTGGTGATTCGACCCCGCTTGGGGCGGTGTCGTCTGTTGGGGCCTGTTCTGTTGGGGCCTGTTCGAGGATCACGTGCGCGTTCGTGCCGCTCACGCCGAACGCGGACACCCCGGCGCGCCGGGGCCCGCCGCTGTCCGGCCAGTCGACGGCTTCGGTCAGCAGCCGGACGTTCCCCGCGGACCAGTCCACGTGGGACGAGGGCTCGGACACGTGCAACGTCTTAGGCAGGAGACCCGCCCGCATGGCCAGCACCGCCTTGATCACCCCGGCGACCCCGGCGGCGGACTGGGTGTGGCCGATGTTGGACTTGATCGACCCCAGCCAGAGCGGCCGGTCGGCCGGGCGGTCGGCGCCGTAGGTGGCCAGCAACGCCTGCGCCTCGATCGGATCGCCCAGCGTGGTGCCCGTGCCATGCGCCTCGACGAGGTCCACGTCGGCCGCTGCGACTCCGGCGTCGGCCAGCGCGCGGCGGATGACCCGCTGCTGGGACACCCCGTTCGGGGCGGACAGGCCGTTGCTGGCACCGTCCTGGTTGATCGCGGAGCCGCGGACGACCGCGAGCACCGGATGACCGTTGCGGCGCGCGTCGGACAACCGCTCCAGCAGCAACAGACCGGCGCCCTCACCCCAGCCGGTGCCGTCGGCGTCGTCGGAGAAGGCCTTGCACCGCCCGTCGGGCGCCAGGCCGCGCTGGCGGCTGAACTCCACGAAGATGTCGGGAGTGGGCATGACGGTCACCCCGCCGGCCAGCGCGAGCGTGCTCTCTCCGCTGCGCAGCGACTCGCACGCCCAGTGCAGCGCCACCAGCGACGAGGAGCAGGCCGTGTCGATGGTGGCCGCGGGGCCCTTGAGCCCGAACACGTACGAGATCCGGCCCGAGATCACCGCGGTGGAGTTGCCCGTCAGCAGGTGGCCCTCGGCTCCTTCAGCGGGCGCGCCCAGGCTGCCGCCGTACCCGTCGGCGAAGGCGCCGACGAAGACGCCCACCTGGCTGCCCTTCAGCGAGCGCGGGTCGATGCCGCCGCGCTCGAACGCCTCCAGCGCCACCTCCAGCATCAGGCGCTGCTGCGGGTCGGCGGCCAGCGCCTCCCGGGGCGAGATGCCGAAGAACCCGGCGTCGAAGTCGGCGGCGTCGTGCAGGAACCCGCCCTCGCGCGTGTACGTGGTGCCCGGACGGGTCAGGTCCGGGTCGTACAGGGTGGACAGCTGCCAGCCCCGGTCGTCGGGGAACAACGACACACCGTCGCGGCCGTCCGCCACGAGCTGCCAGAGCGCCTCGGGGTCGTGCACGTCCCCGGGGAACCGGCAGCTCATGGCGACCACCGCGATCGGCTCGTGTTCGCGGGCCTCGGCCTCGCGGAGCCGTTCCCTGGCCTGCTGGAGATCGGCGGTCACCCGCCGGAGGTAGTCGAGGAGCTTCTGCTCGTCCGCCACGTCACGTCACCTTCCGGAAGTTTCAGAGCCCCTTGTCGATCAACGCGAACAGCTCGTCGGCGCTCGCCGACTCCACGGTCTGGCCCGTGTCCGCCTGTTCGCCGCGCCACTGCGCCAGCAGTCCGCGCAGCCGGGCGGTGACCGTCGACCGTGTCTCCTCGTCGGGCGTGAGGGCGCCGAGCAGGCGTCCCAGCCGGTCGAGTTCCTCCAGCGCCCGCTCGCCCGTGGGCCGGTCGTCGGGCGCGATCTCTGTGAGCAGGTACTCCGCCAGCGCGATCGGCGAGGCGTGGTCGAACGCCAGCGTCGTCGGCAGCCGCCGATCGACGGCGGCGTTCAGCCGGTTGCGCAGTTCCACCGCGGTCAGCGAGTCGAACCCCAGCTCGTCGAAGGGCCGGTGCGGGTCCACCTCTTCGGCGGAGGCGTGCCCGAGCACGGCGGTGACCTGGTCGAGCACGAGGTCGAGCAGGATCCGCCGCCGCTCCGGTTCGGGAAGCCCGGCCAGTCTGGCCTGCAGACCGGCGCCGGAGCCACGCTCCGCGGAGGCGGCGCGGCGCGGGCGGGCTCGTACGAGCTCGCTGAGCATCGGCGGCAGGGAGTCGCCGCGCGCGCCCAGCGCCTTGACGTCCAGGCGAATCGGCACCAGGGCCGCCTCGGGCCGGAGCAGAGCGGTGTCGAACAGCGCCAAGCCCGTCTCCGGGGTGAACGGACCGATGCCCTCGCGGGCCATCCGGGCGACCTCCGCCTCGGCGATGGTGTCGAGCATGCCGCCGCTGCCCGTCCACGGACCCCAGGCCAGCGAGGTCGCCGGGAGCCCCTGCGTCCGCCGCCGGTGGGCCAGCGCGTCCAGGAACGCGTTGGCCGCCGCGTAGTTGCCCTGTCCCGCGCTGCCCATCGTCCCGGCCGCCGAGGAGAACATGACGAAGGCCGACAGGTCGAGGTCGTGCGTCAGCTCGTGCAGGTTCAGCGCCGCGTCCGCCTTGGGCCGCAGCACGGCGTCCATCCGCTCGGGGGAGAGCGCGGTGATCGGTCCGTCGTCCAGGACGCCCGCGGCGTGCACCACGGCCGTGAGCGGACGGCCCGCGAGCAGTTCCGCGAGCGCGTCGCGGTCGGCGACGTCGCAGGCCGCGATCTCGACCCGCGCGCCGAGCTCCGCGAGCTCGGC